>NZ_NOZC01000023.1:0-57350 GCF_002258545.1 Rhodococcus sp. 05-2255-3B1
GTGAGGTTCCGTTATCGATGCGGGAGATCGAGACACCGTTCGCGGTGACGACCTGCCCTGCGAGGTACGCAGTCGAGGGTGCCCAGAGGGGAACATAACGTGTGTCGAGACCCTCCTCGAGCTTCGTCCGCACCGCCTCGGGCAGCGTCGACGATTCATCGACCGTGACAATCGCGTCAGCCATGTCAGACACCTACTTTCATGTAGTCGAGCATCAGAGCAGCCATGGCGTCTTCGCCGGCTTCGTTGAAGTGGACGCCGTCCGCGATGTACAGCGACGGACTCGACAGTCGGCCACGTAGGTCGAGCGAGCGGACACCCAGAGTGGCCGCGGTCGCGACGATGTTGTTGCCGTACGCGGTCCACGCGGAATCGGGGTCCGGGCGGACGATGAACACGATCTCCATCTGCGCGGACGCCGAGCGGAGTCGATCGACGATCGTGGTCATCGCCGCCGACATCTGCGCCTGAGTCCGCCCGGTCGACTTGTCGTTCGAGCCGAGCGTGATCAGAGCGACGTGCGGGTCGTACATGTCGATCAGCGGCAGCATCGACTTGTCCGACTCGGACAACCAGCCCGCCACCTCGAACGCCCGGATCGAGGCCTGCGACAGATTGACCTGCGTGACCCCCGCGCCGTCGTCGCCGACATGCTCGATGATGCCGAGCAATGCCAGTCCGACATTCGACGGAGTATTCGACCCGCGGATCGAGAGCGTCGCACCCGGATTCGTCACCCGTGTGATCACGCGATCACCGGCCGAGTCCTTCGTTATCGACGCCCCCGCATTCGCTGCGGTGAAGATCATGTTGCCGCCGTAGCCGGTGGTGAGGACATCGACCGCCGTCACACCCGGCGAGAGGGTGTAGAGCACCTCGTCGGCATTGGTGGCATGCCCGCGCTGCAGCCACAGCGAGCCCGGGATGCCGATCTGGAAGTTGAGTGCATCGAGTGACCGACCGGCCGGGAGGCGCTGCGCGGTGTCGAACGAATAGCTCCCCGGACCCACCGGCGGCGACGGCGGAATCCAGCCCCGCCCACCGGCAGGACGACCGAGCTGAGACCGCAGGAGCTCGACCAGTCGCTGCGGCCACACCTTCGCCCACGAACTCGGTCCACCCGGCGAGCCGAACCCGTCGTTCGTCGAGTCCCCCAACGTGAGCAGCTTGAGCCGAGTGGAACCCGACGCGAGCGCTGCGGACTTGTAGTAGCTGCTCGCGGCCGCCAACGCACCATCCGTCGCGACCGCACCGCTAAAAAAATAGAGACCGGGCCGAGACGAATCCGCAGTCAGCGCCGGTGCGTAGCGCTCGTCCGCTTCGGCGTCGCTGATCGCCGAGGCCACCTTCTCGCGCACCGCCGGTGCCAACTTCGCCGCGTCGATCGAATCGGCCGGCACCTCCCCACTGCCCGCCGGCAACGGCACAGGAACACCGACCGGCACCTGACCACCCGGCTCGCCCGGAGCCTCGCGATAGAACTGGATCCCGTCCTCGACGATCTCGACACCCGAGAGCGAGAACCCGGCCGGGCCCTGCACCACACCAGTACCCGAACCAGGCACGTTCACCGGCTGCACCGTCGTCAGATTGACGATCGTCGGATTGCGGCCCGCGACCAACGCCGCGTCCGGATCGTAGACCGGGAGCACGAACGCGAACTGCTTACGCACCACCTGCGCACCGTTCAGTCGCAGATCGAACGAGGCCTGCCACTTCCAGTTCGTCGGATTCGTTGCCTCGTTCGGAGCGAGCAGCATCACGTACGGCAAACCACGATGCGTGAGTCGACCGTTGACGTACTGGCACGTGACCGGCTGCACCGACAACCACTTCGGCATCGTCGGCACCCGGATTCCGCCCGCCGACTCAGCGAGCATCGGCTCCAACTTCACCGACCCCGTCAGCGCCACGTCGTCGGGAAGGTCGTCGGAATCGAGGCCATCCATCACCAGGCCGCCGATCCAATCCTCCACACGCCCGTACTGCAACACCGGTGACGTCATGCCGATCCTTCCTGAGCTTCGACAGCGAGCACGGTCCCCGACTCGGGTTCCGACTCGGGGACGATCTGACCTTCGAGAACGGGACCGATCCCGGAATACGGTTCGGCCTCGGGCACCACGAACACCGGCTCGTAGGCGGGCAGCGGTTCCACCCGGCCTGCGAACGAGATGTCCGGAACATCGGTTCGGGTGATCACCAACATCTCGCCATCGCGGTGCGCGGTGTACTCGAACCCTTCTTCGTCGGAAAACACAGCTCGCATACGACCTGCTCCTATTCGGGGTCGGGGAGATCCTGAGCCAGGATGTATTCCCAGCCACCGGAATTGAGGAAATCGGACCGGCTCAATCCGAGTTCGGTGTAGCGGTAGGCAGATCCGCGCGGAATCGCGTTCGACGAGTCGGGATAGGTGAGAACCGGTGTCCACGTGTCGGTCCCGGTGAGCTTGAACACCGTGAACACATTGCCCTCAGCGCGCAGTTTGAAGACGTCGCCGGAGTTGACCGTGAAGTCCTGCGACGTCAGCACACCACCACCGAGCCATGGCCGATACGCCAATGTCACACCCGTGGAACGGACTTCGACATCGACATAGCTGCGGACGCGGAGATACGCAGGCCGGGCGGTCGGCGTCCGGATCTGCCCGGACACCTCGTGATTGTCACGCGCCATCTTGGCCGTGACCCGATACCGACGTCGACCGTTGTCGATCAGGCCGCTCGGTAGCATGATCGCACCCGAGACCACCACGGCCGCCGCGCCCTCCTGACGTGAGAGCGTGGGCGGAATCGAGCCCGAGGAGAAGTCCTCGAAATAGACGACCCGCTCGGGCAGCGGCAGATTCGTCGGCTGCCCGATCCCGATCCACAACAGCGCCGCCGCCGATGGGAACGTCAGCGATGTCGATGCGATGACCGCCTGTTCGGTGATCACCGACGACGAGATGATCCGATTCGCGATCTGAGGCGGATACAGCAGGCCCTCACGCGAAATCGGTGCGTTGTTGATCTTGCCGACCAGCTGCCGCTGCGTGTTCGTCGGACCCGGCTGATGAACAGCCAGCCACACCGACTCGTTCGCCTCGAACACCAATTCGTTCGGTAGGTTGTAGATCTGCTCCCCCGGGCCGGTGATCGCCGCGGACTGGTCCGGGGAGACGTGCTCGATCAGCACCGACCCGTCGTCCGGATTCATGCGTCCGATCAGGATGTAGATCGGGTTCGGTGACGACGCAGGAATGCTGCCCAACGCGTACACGACCGAGCCACGACCACCGGACCACTGAACCCGAACGAACCCCGCCTCGACCGAGTTCTGCGTCGGCAGATACACCGGGTCCGCTTTCGTCACCGCGAAGCTGTCGTTGTGCCCGTGAGGGTCGAGTGTGGTGTCACCAGTGCGGGTGCCGGTAGTGCCGCGGACGTGATCGTGGGTGCTCCACCCCGAACCGGACGTATTCGACACACCGCCGCTCAGGCCGTTGACGTCCCGGTCGCGCGAGATCTGGTGGAACGTGCACTCGTGGTTGGTCATGCAGTGGTGGTACGGGACGACCGGAAGGCCCTTCTGCACACCGATGATCGCCGCTTGCACTGCGTTGACCTGCTGCTGCTGAGCGGCACCGATCGCCGCAGCAGCCGCCTCGGCCGCCGACGTCGCGGCCGCGGTGGCGTCCTCGACGACCGTGCCGATCGCTTCCTGCGCACCCTGCGCCGCCTCGAGCGCCGCGCCGGCATCGGCCTTCGCGTCCTCGATCGCGGTGAACTCGCTACCGCGGATCGCGAAACCGGTGAGGCCTGCCGAGAATTCCGGTGTCGCACCGAAGAACCCGGTCCACGTCATGCAGGAGAACATCGAGAACTTGTGGTTTCCGTCGACCGGGAAGCCCGACACGTCGTCGTGGACGATCAGCTCGACGCCGTCGACGACCACCACGTAGCGGGCGTCCTTCATCCGCAGCTCCGGAGTGGACGAAAAGCTGTAGGAGCGTTCGTCGTTCGACTTCCACAGCGACCGCGTCATCGAGTTGCCCGACCGCGTGAACCGGCCGAGCTCGCAGTGCCCGCCCCAGAAGTCGACGTACACCCCCTCGGTGCCGGCCGCGTTGCACCGGCCGTAGATGCTCGTGCGTGCCCGCGTCGCGATCTTTCCCGACTTGGAGAGCGGGTGCACGATCGCGATCACCGAGTAGTTCGGCGACGACGCCGCCTGCGGACACAGCGCATACCGGGTGCCGTCGTCGACCAGATTGAACGGGGCCGACTGGTTGATCTGCGCGGCCTGGTCGATGATCTCCAACGACTGCCCGTCGCCGAACTGCTGCCACACCGGAATCACGCCAGGGTTCGGTGACCCGAGCGTCGATGCATTGATGCGGTTGAAGTTGTCGGAGTACTCGGCTCCCGCCGCCATCCGACCCTCGAGCGTCTGCACCCGCGCCGACAATCCGGCAGTGAGCACCTGCGCGGTGTACTCGCGGTCCTGCGCATCCGGAGTGTTCTCGAAACCCTGATCCCCGGCCAGCACGCCACCGAGCGCGCGAAGGGTCTCCGAGTTACCGATCTGAATACCCGAGGGCTTGTCCTGATCGCGACCGTTGTACCCGATGTCCGGGTTCTTCGGGTCGAAGTATTCGGGCACAGGCCTACACCGGAACCGGGATCGGGCGGACCCGAAGGTAGGCGCGTTCCTTGCGGGTCTCGAGGCGGGTCTGGGCCGTCGTCTCGATCTTGCGGGCGATCAGGAAGATGTTGACCGCGGTGTTCTTCGGGACGATCGTCGACGAGGACGTCGGGACGGAGATGGTCTCCTCCGCCGCGCGCGAGAGCACACGTGGTATCCACTGGTTCTGGAAGGCGGTGATCGCGATCGCCGGACCACGGGCAAGCAGAGGCCCGGCCACCGCGCCGAGGCGGCACTCCAAGTCGATCCGGACGTTGGCAGTGGTGAAGAACTCGACCATGCCGTCGACCTCCGGCTCCCACGCAAACGGCTGCGCCGGCATCGGCATCGTCACGATCGACAGGTACTCCCCAGCCCACCCGTTACCGGAGTTGACAGCGAGCCAGTCCTCGGCCGAGCCTGCCTTCTTGTAGACACCGGGCGATTGGAAGATCTTGCGGGGACCCCACTTGCCGTCGGACCGCTTCGCCAGCACATCACCGGTGACCGCCTCGGTGTCGTCGTCCTCGTAGTCGGTGGCCGCCTCGACCGCCGCAGCGGGACCGGGCACCGTCGACGCCGCACCGGTGTCGCCCTTGCGCAACACGAAGTCGGCGGCGTAGGCACCCGGCGAGACCTCCTCGAACTCCACCGACCCGTTGCCCTCGGTCGTCGAGGTCACCGACCGCACCGCCAACGTCGGGACCGCTCCCGTGTCGCCCTTGTCTCCGAGGTAGTTGGTGAGCGTGTCGAACTTGACCGGGCCGCCCGGGTACTCCTCGACGACCATCTTCACGTCGCGGGAGCCGTCGACCCGCCAGCCGTGGCCGATCCACTCCGGAGACAGCGACCCGATCGCCGGGATGTCGGCCGGGATCTGCGCCCGATGAATCTGCACCGGTGTGCCGTCGCGCCCTGCGTCGCCGGGGTCACCCTTGTAGGCGAGGACATCGACATCCATCTCGCCGCCCTCTATCTCGGCGATACCCCGGCCCGTCGTGCGGATGTTCCACTCGTCATGAAGCCGCAGCTTCAGGGTCATCGGCAACTCGAAATTGAAGCCAGCCATCGGGACCTCTCTCGGGGCACAGTAGAAGCGGCACCGACACGCGGCACCGCACAAGGGTCAGTGGGGGCAGAGACAGCCGCGTCAGCGCGCGGTCTGCCACCGCTGGATTTCGCGGTGCCGCGCCAACGCGGTCGGCTGATCCATCGTCTGATCGATCAGCTGCAACACCAGGTCGGAGAAGGCGTCACACTTGCGGTTACACAGAGCGAGATCTTCGCGGACCTTGTCGAGCTGGTCGTCGGCGAACTTCACCGACCCCGCATAGATGCCCTGCACGATCTGATTCGTATCCGCCGCATTGCGACGACGATCCTTCAGCCAGGACACCACCGAGGTGATCGCCGCAGCGAGGCCACCCGTGATGACGAGCTGGATCAAGGTTGCAAGGGTCATCGACGCCTCTTCATCTGGCCGGACACCTCATGCAAGGTCCGGGCTATCTCGACGACCCGAAATCCGCAGTACAGGCCGAAGCCGATCACCAACCACACCCCGGACGACGTCGGCGGGCCCGAGTTGTAATCGACAACGGACAGGACATACACCAGGCTCGACACGAACACCAGCACCGCACCGAAACGTTCGAGGTACAGCGAGATCGAGTAGTTCGACCGGCCCACCGTGAGCGAGACCAGGATCGCCGCACCGCCGACCAACTGCATCCACATGTATGCGACGTCCGTCCACTCCGGAGACTGCGTCGCGGTCACCGATCCCGGCACCTTCCCGGTGGCCAGCTGCAGAACACCCGAGATCGTCAACATCAGGGCAAGGATTCGATAGAGCGGCCACGAGCCGGACACGACTCGGCGGCCACCGAGAACGAACACCATCACCCGATGCGCAGCCTTGGCCGCGCGCGCCGTCATCGCGGCACCGCAGGAATGTGAACGGTCATCCGGAGCACCATCAGCACACACAGTGAGGTGTAGACCAGGATGCCGGGCGAACCCAGTGGCACACCAGAGTTCACGACATCGAACAGAAACGACACCGCGAAGAACAGGAACCACAACACCATCACCGCTGCACCCGTGACGACCACTCGATGCCGACTCCCGAGCTGGCCCGCCACCACGAGAGCTCCCGCGACGACAGCCACGACACCCCACGACTGCGGCGCGAACGGGACCGTCAACGCGGTGCCGTACACATGGGACGGCCCATCCCACAGCGCGGCACCGAACGTGAACGTCAACGCGCCGTAACCGACAGCCAGCAACCCCAGGACCACGGTCACCGATCTGGCGAAGAAGATCAGATCGGAGACCGACCGAGCAGTCACGTCACCTTCGGTGGCTTGATCCCGAACTTGTTCTGCACGTAGGCAATACCGGATGCCAGTGCAGCCGAGCCAGCCAACGTTCCCACGACTTTCCAGTCGTCCCACGAGAAGACGTTCAGCGTCCCCTGCGTGAGCGCCTGAACAACGACATTGCCAACCGCCATGACAGCCACGGCGAGCAGACCCTGGATCAGGGTGCGCAACGCACGCGAGGTTGCCTGCGCCTTGATCCAGCCCACCGGGTCGAAGTCGCCGTCCTCGGTGATGACAGCCGCGACCGGGATCTTCGAGAACAGCTCGTCCATGCGGCGCTGCCCGTCGGCCTCGAGCTGATCGAACAGTGCATCAGCACGATCCTTCGCAGCGAGGGCCTCCGCGTTCAACTGAGCAACCAACCCCTCGAACCGAGTTGCGATCTCGTCCGTGACGTTGCGGGTGATGATGTCGATCACGTTGTCGGTCATCACTTCCCCACCTTCGCGAGTGCGACCTTCGCCCCGGCGTCGCCCTTGTCGGCCTCGCGGCGGACCAGGTCGATCGCCCACTGCTGGCCCTTGGCCGCCTCGCGCTCGACGAACTCCTCGTGTATCCGGGCGTCCGTGTTGAGCACGAAGCCGGCGAGAGTGTCGATGGGATCTTCGGTGGTGCGGTACTTCGACCGGCTCGTGAACTTCTTGGTCAATTCGTCGTCGGCGTAGGACATGGTGGTGATCCTCTCGGGTAGGAGTGCGTCTGCCATGGAGTCGCAGAGGGCGTAGCGGCGCTGACGGTCGTCGAGGCCGTTGGTGCCGCCGTTGATGGCCCGAGTCGCGCCGACCAGGTCACGTCGGTCGGACAGGCCGTTGAGGTCCCGTTGGGTCGTCCAGTACCAGACAGCGGGCAGGAAGAGGTACTCGTCTCGCTCGGCGGCCGCGGGGTCGTCGAGGAAGTACGTCGGCGTCGGGACAGCACCGCGGGCGTGCGCCCACTTCGAGCATTCGCGGTAGTTGTTCTTGCCGGTCATCTGGATGGCACCGCGGCCGCGATAGCGGAATCCGTCCCCCGGCTGGTCGTTGCCCATGCGCCCGTCGTACGTGCGCTGATCGGGGGTCGGGTCCCACAGCTCACGGAACACGGACAGCCCGATGGACTCGTGGCCGAGCTGGGCGAACCACATGACGGCACGGTTGCGGTTCGTGATCCCGGCCAGCAGCATCGCCTCGTTGAACGACGGGGCGAGTGCTGTGTACCGGCCGACCGAGTTGACCCCGTCGAAGGCGCGGTGCATCGCTGCTGCGGTGACCACTACTGCTCTCCGCGCTGACGCTCGACGGCGCGCTCGTGGATTCGGCCGTCGATGTTGAGGATGAACCCTGCGAGGGTGTCGATCGCGTCGTCGTTGCTGCGGTACTTCGACCGTGACTGGAATCGCTTCGACAGTTCGATGTCCGCGGGCGAACGCGTGTCCACCGGCGGGGCCGGCTGGATCGGCTTCTCGTTCGGCGTTGCGGTGTAGCCCTTACCGGCGATGCACGACGCGAGCTGGTCGACGGACATCCAGTACTGGAACGGGCGGAACCCGGAGTCGGCGATCAGCACTTCACGGGTGTCGGGATTGCATCCGACGACAGTGAAGTAGTGATAGACCATGCCGCCCGCGTAGGCCGGCTTCTCACCGCGGGTGCCGCGCGGGTAATTCGACGGCGGCACCATCACGTTGCAGATCACTGCGTAGCCGCCGAGGATCGATGCCTGCACGTCGCGCCACAGCAGATCCTTCTGCGCCTGCGTGGCGTCGTTACCGGGGATCTGCCGAGTGATGTAGTCCGCGGGGACGTTTCGGTTCAGCAGGTCGGTGATCAGCCCGATATGGCTGGTTCCGTTGCGCGTGGTGCCGAGCTGGCGAGCGAGGTCGGCTTCGGTGGAGTTGATGCCGCGGATGTCGAACGCGACCTGACACGATGCAGGGCCGCACCAGTAGCTCGTCTCCTGCGGGATGATCGAAACGTTGTGTGGCAGAACGATGTCCGGCATAGCGGTAGCTCCTAGTTCGTTGCGAGGGTCATGGCGTTGAACATCGAGAACAGTCGCTTGAACCGTTCCTGATTGCGCTGCTGCGGCGACTTCTCCGGCTCGTCGTCACCGATGACGGTGTCCACCAGCACCCGGTCTTCGCGGGTGTCGACCACCTCGATCGACTCCACCCGGTCGGTGAACATCTCGCCTTCGTCCTCCCACCCGACGAGGTGACCGATGTCGAAGTCACGGAACGCTGCATGCGGGGCCCAGTCGATGATCGATACCTTGCCGCGCCGCTTACCGGCGATATCGAAGATGCCCTGATCGGCACGCTGCTTCGAGGAGAACGTGTACCCGGCGGAGCCGCCGTTGACGAACTTCTCCGGGCGAGCCAGCGGGCCGAGCTCACGCTTGGCCTTGTAGTTCGTGGCCTTCATGAACGCGAGGAACACGTCGTCGAGGATCGTCGACAACGCGCCCGCGACCGCGCCGATGATGCCGCCGAGACCACCGATCGGAATCGACAGCGCCGTCAGCGCCGCGGTGGCCAACGCGATGATCCCCTGCTCGATTGCGAGCTGGAGCAAACGGTTCAGCCACGTGGGTGATTTCCCCCCCACAATCACCGAATAAGCCTGTGGGTGAGTCACTTCCAGCGTTGCATCGATGATTCCCGGCGAGTCCTCCGTCCAGATGCACGACGGGATCTCGGTCTGCTTCAGGTGGGTGGAGATCTGCTCGGCCAACCCGGGCAGGAATCCGCCGATCAGCGAATCGACACCGTCGGCGATCATCTGAGCGATCGTGTTCGCCAACCCGTCGAGCGGAGCGACACCGGTATTGATGCCACCGGACTTCGGTCGATCGACCACCCGCATCCACACCTGCGAGGACAGCAACGTCACCCGATCGGAGGGCTGCTTGTCGCGGCCCTTGATGAAGAACCCCATCTCGATCATGACGTCCGAGTCCTTGAGGACCGGATCGAACAGTTCCTCGAGCGAGACCATGCGGGCCTGCATCGTTGTCCACTCCGAGCGATCGGAGAAGAAGTCGTACGGTAGCAACGTCACCGGGCACTGGCCGGTCCGGAACTTCAGGCGGATGAAGTTCCGTCCGGAATACCAGTGAATGCCGCCCTTGAGGGGTCCGACCCACAGATCCTCCGGCGGGAACTGCACCTCCTCGAACCCGGGGATCGGCATCGGGTAGGCGTAGATGCAGGAGAGGAAGATCTTCGAGTCCACCAGGGTGACGGTGATCGTCTTGTTTCCCTTGATGCCCTTGCGGACCGCGGTGTCGACGAACCCGTCGTAGTGCTCGTCGTTGTAGGTGATCCGCACCGGGATGACGGTGGTGTCCGCCTTCATCAGCAGGTCCGCGAACTCCGTGGACCCCGGCAGCAGTACCTTCGCCGGGCCGACACCGCGGCGCTGCTTCTTGAACCGTGCCTCGCCGTAGTCGGTGACCATGCCCAGCGGCACCAACTGCGGAGTGAAGACTTCCACACTGAACTCGGCCGCCGACCCGCGCCGGGGTGGTTCGTCGAGCAACTCACGCCACGCCGCCGCCGACCACGAGTCGAGCGGAACATTCACGGGGTCGAGCACCGGTGCGGTCAAAACGGCCTCCGTGATTTCGGTTCGATCGTGAACACCGCCGACGACGCGGCGTTGCCGCCGATGCACTTGAGACGAGACATGTCCATCCGCCGACGGCCCGGCACCGCGTTGTCCTTGAGGAACCGTTGTCCGCCCATGTCGCCGTAGAAGTTGTTGCGCATGTTCGACTTCGGGCGCACCGACATGTCGGTGTGAATCACCACCACCTCACCCGGTTTCAGGTTTGGAGTGGTCACCACCTTGTCGCTCACACCGTCCGGGAGCTGAAACACCCCCGGGCCCTTGATGGTGATCACCGGCATCGCCTTCCGGTCACCGGAGTTGTAGAGCGACTTCTTCGTCACCGGCTGGCCGTTCGCCCACGCGAACTCCTCCGGCAAACCCATCCACCATGACTTCTCCACCACGACGGGGATCAGATACGGCTGGAAGCCCTCGAACACCGGATCGACCTCGTGCTCAACCGACGGCATCGCATCGAGACGGAAGTCGCAATACTTCACCCCGCGAGGAGAATTGACGTACAGCCGAGACTGAAACTCGTACCAGATGTCCTGCCAGAACGAATCCTCGACCTTGTGGATGTGCGAGCCGTGAATCTTGTGGACGTACACCGGGATCTTGAACCGGCGCGGTTCGATCACCGCACCCAGCCAGATCGCGCCGTCACCGCGCGCGGTCTCGAACCACTGATGCTTGGCTTCGGGCTCGACGTAATCCGCCCACCCCTCGGCGAGCACCACCCCGCCGGACTCACGACCGACGAGGTGATGCTCGGAGAGATACCAGGCCCGCTCCGGAAGATCAGCCACGGCACCAGGACCTGCGATCACCACGTTCGCGGTGCCCTCCGGAAAGAACGTCACGACTCCCCCAACCGAACACTTCGCGACCGCCACTCATCTTCGTACGCGGCCTGACGGACACCCTTGGCAACTTCGTTTCGGTCGGCCCCGTACTGATTGACCGTGATCTGCCGAGCCTCCCGCCGATCCGGAGCCGACCGCTGCGGAGCCATCCGCTCCGCACGCGCCAACGCCAACTCCTGCGCAACCGACGTCCGCATCGACCCCGTCAACACCTCCTCGGTCTGACCCGACATGTTCAGACCCAGCTCGCCGTGCTTCCACAGACCACCGGAGTCGAACAGCTTCGGGGTCGGCGTCACCATCCCCTTCGCCAGCAGCTCGATCCACTCCGGAGTGCCCGGCGTGGCCGGCAACTGACCGTCGAGTTCTTCACTGGTCGCAGGCCTGGCGGTATCGAGCAACCTCGCATTGTCCTCGAGATGCTGCTTCTGCAGATCCGCCAGACCCGACACCAGCGCCACCCCGGCCTTCGCGAGCGGGCCCATGTTGTCGGCCTCGTAATAGCCGAGCACATCGGCGATGTTCTCGGTCACGAAGTCCCCGACGATCCCACCGAGCGCCGACGACCACTGATCGGCCGTCGTCAACGCACCCGTACCGGATCCGGAACCACCTGCCGCGGACTCCTTCGCCGCAGCATTGCGCGCGCGCTGCAGCGCCCGGTCCGCCGCCGCCTTCTCCTCCGGTGTCGACTCCGGATCGTTGTAGACCTCGTTACGCCGTGCATTGGCCTCGACGACCGCCGCCTGCGCGTCCTGACCCGACAGCTCCTCGTCGGACAGATTCGTGGTCAGCTCCGGGGCCTGCGGTGCCGGGGGCTCATTCAGCCCGCGCGCCGCCGCCTCCTTCTTCGCCTCGAGATCCTTCACCTTCTGCTTCGCGCGCTCGACCTTCGAGCGAGCCTGATCCTTGTCGGCGTCGGACTTCTTCGGATTACCCAGCGCCGCAGCAAGATCCTCCTCAGCCTGCGTGATCGCGATCCGAGCCGAATCGAGAGCGAGTTCGTCCTTCTCCGCCCAGGTCGCCTTCCTCGACCGCGAACCACCAGAGGTGGTGTACGAGCTCACAGAATCCAGGCCCTCGATCCCGGCGGTACCGGGAGCACCAGACGTCGACGGATCGTACGGTGGGGCGAACAACTCCCACGGCAGGTAGTACTGGTTGGTGAACTGCGCATCGAACGCACCCGCAGCACCGCCACCCATCTGCATGTTGCCGTTCGCGCCACCGGACTCGAAGTTCACCGACTGGCCGTTGTTGGTGACCGTCGCGGCCATGTGCTCCTCGTTGGTGCCGACGACGAACGGTCCCGTCGTTCCCGGCACCAGACCCGGCCACTCACCGGCCAGCAGCGAATACGTCGTGCCCAAACGGCCCGACTCACCCTGACCCATCGCGGCCTTCTGCAGGATGGCAACCCAGCCCGAGCAGTCCGCCGCACTCACAGTCGCCGCACCCCAGCCGTACGGGTTACCGTTGCCGCGACGACCGAGATCGAACACCCGGTCCAGCGCGCCGCCCTCCGCGAACCTCGGCAGCGCCAGGTTCCCGTTGAGCAGGTCCTCCATCGGCAGAGCGTTCATGTCAAGCATCTGCCGGAACCGGTAGACGTTCTCCTGCCCACCCATCGCCTGCACATCACCGGCGTCGAGAACATGCTCGCCGGTCGACCCACGCCATGCACCGAACCCCGGCGTGTACATCAGCATCGAATCCGACGTCGCCGTCCCCGGACCGACCAACGCACCACCGGTCGCACGACCGGGCAACTGCGAGACCAGATCGGCGTATGCAGCGTCGGACATCCCGAACTGACGCTGTGCCCGCTTCTCCTCGACGGTGAAGGTCACCACCGCGGTGCGCGGCCGCGTGGCATTGTTCGCCTGGTCGTTGATCGCGCGAATCGCGTCCAGGGCTTCCTGATTCGGTGCCGTGATCCGAACGATGCCGGGCTTACCGTCGATCTCGGTGTCGACGGTGCCACCGACTTCACGGATCTTGTTCTTCGCATCCTCGGTCAGAGCATCGATCGGAATATCGACCGGCTGCCCCACCGCGCCCAGCAACCCACTGAGAATGGCGATCTGCTGCTCGACCGTGTCCGCGCCCCGCAGGCTCGCGAGCAGTTCGATGTTCTTCGGAATCAGGCCCTCGGCCTCGATCATGCGCTGCAGGTCCTGCACCGCGACGCCGGTAGAGATCGACAACTGCTGCAGCTGCGCGTCATTCGACGCCCAGATCGGGCCCATGTCGGCACCGGCCTCGGCAGCGGTGATCGTTGCATCCTTGATGGCCAGCAACGAATCCCGCAGACGAGAACCATTGGACGACGCCGTGTTGACGGCTCCGCCCTGCCCGATCAGTTCAGCGCCCCACCCCTGAGCCGCATCCCAGACGTCCTTCGTGGCCTCGGCAGTGGACCGGACCTGATCGTTATACGTCTGCAACGCATCGGACAGTGGAATCGGTTTGCCCGACAACACATCCAACGCGGTCTTCATCGCATTGATACGGTCCGTCGCCGACGACGACTCGTCGGAGAGCACCTTGACCGCATCACGCAGATCGAAGAATCCCGGCGAGGTGTTCTTCGCGGTCTCCCGCGCCTTCACGAACTCCTCGCGAAGTGGCTGCAACACAGCGAGCGCCTCGGAGCCGCCGTCCTCGATGCCGCGCAAGCTGTTCGCGACAGCGTTGTATTCGGCATCCGAACCCGACAGTGCCGCAGCAACTTCCTGGTTCGTCTTACCGAGGTTCCGGAACCCGGATTCGGTCTTCGCGCCCTGCTCCGCCAGGTCCTCCTGTGCCCGCATGGCGTCGGTGCCCGCCTCGGCGTCACCGGAGAACCAACCCTTGATGTCGCTACCAGCGGCAGCGAAGATCCCGAACGCGCCGGGTCCGTTCTCGGCGAGGGTGTTCGCCTTCTCGCGGACCGAATCGATCTGCATCCCGACGGCACCGAGGACGTTGTCCGAGACAGCGCCCTGGGATTCCTGGAAGGCTTTCGCCACATCGCGTTGCGCCGCAGCGACATCCGACGATGACTGGTCGATCGCTTCCTGCTGCGCATCGAGCGCGGCGTACTCGGCCGTGATCTTCCCGACCGCGAACGTCGCGGCCATGATGCCGACCATCCACGGACCGCCGAGCACACCGATCGCACCCTTGGCCGCGGACGTCATACCGCGCAGGCCTGCGACGGCGCTGCCGCCGATGACGCCGCCGAACTGGGCGGCTCGCGCGGCACCGTTGCGTAGCGCCGACGTCAGTGCACCCGACTGGCCTGCGGCTGCCCGCTGCTGGTTCGCGAACTCGCGGGTGCGGGCGGTGACACCGCGGTAGCCCTCGGCCATGTTCCGGACCGCCGGCGAGCGACGCTCCAACGTGGCGAGGCCGGCTGCCAGTTCCGAGAGTGGTTCCGCGTTCTCCTCGAGCGCACCCGCGAGATCCTCGGCGTCGCCGGTCAGAGCCGAGATCGGGTTCGCGGTGTCGGTGTCGGAGATCCCGGACAGGGCCTGCTCCATCTGCAGGTCACCCATCTCGCGTCGGAAGTCCGTGATCGAGTCACGCCAGCCGCCGATCCGTTCACCGATGGAGTCGTCGAGACCGGAGAACTTGAGCGCACCGAGACCGACGGCGACGGCCTGTACCGGCCCGGGCAGCTCGGTGAAGGCACTGACCAGGTCGCCGACGAATCCTGCCACCGGGGCCATCGCCTGGCCTGCGGATTCGAGACCGTTGATCAGGCCGGGGGTGGTGTTTGTAACGAACTCGGCACCCTTGGTGATCAGGTCTTCGAGCGGTCCGTCGACGAGGTCGTAGACGCCGAGCGCGAGAGTTTCGGCGGCATTGCCCGCGGACGCCATCGCGCCCGGCAGTCCCTTCGTCTTCGCAGCAGCAACCTCTGCTGCCGCACCCTGACGCTCGACAGCGGTACGCATCGTGTCGTAGCCGGCCTGTCCCTGCTCAGCGGCGACACCGGCCAGACGCATCGCATCCGACCCGAACAGCGTTGCGGTCGCAGCCTGGTACAGCTCCGGAGACATCGACGCAGCAGCCTCGTCGAGCTGACGGAACAATTCCGACATACCGACGAACTGGCCCTGCGCGTTGTACACCGTCAGGCCGAGATCCTCGATCGCGCCCTGCGCCGGATTTGACTGATCGGTCAACGCCAACAGAGTCGACTTCAGCAGTGTGCCGGCGTCGGAGCCCTGGATACCCGCATTGGCGAGGACGCCGAGAGTGGCCGCGGTGTCCTCGATCGACATCCCGAACTGGTTCGCGACAGCACCGGACTGAGCGAGACCCATTGCCACGTCGGTGATCTCGGCCGACGACGCGTTCGCCGAGTTGGCGAGCACATCGGAGACCGTCGCCGCGTAGTCGGCATTGAGACCGAACGACTGCAGCGCCTGCGACTGAATCGTCGCCGCCGAGGCCGCATCGATCTGCGCGGCCGCCGCCAACTGCAGCGTGCCCTTCGCAGCATCCATCGACTGCTGCACCGAGAATCCGCCCTTGGCGAGCTCGGTCATCGCCGCTGCAGCATCGGACGCCGACGTACCCGGCAGCGAAATGTCGTTGCCGAGGGCTTTCGCGCGATCCCCCGCAGCGGACATCTGAGACTCGGTCGCCCGCGTCACAGCCTGCAGGGTGTTCATCGTGGTCGTGTAGTCGTTTCCGATGGTGATGATCTCTTTGACGCCGGCGGCGACAGCAGCGCCACCGATCGCCAGACCCATCGCGCCGCCGAACGCTTTCGCCTGCGTCAGCGCCGGGTTCAGAGCACGCTGCAGATCGCCCGGTGCGTTGCGTGCATTGACTGCAACTTCGACGTCTATCCGACCACCGGGCACGAGATCACCTCTTTCGCATTCTCAAGATGTCGGCCAAGGAGAGCTTTCGATCACGCTCGGGAGTCGAATACCGTTGCACCGCTTCGGTGTACTGCTTGATGTAGATCTCCTGGAGCTCCTGACGGCGGAGAGCGATCGGATAGATCAGCGGCTGCGGCGACGGCTTGATTCCGCGGCGCTTCCGATCGGCCGCTGAGGCCTTGACTTCGGGATCATTCGGATCGGTAGTCCACTGCGAGTACAACGAATCGAGCTCGAAATTGTCGCGGTCGAGAAGCATCGCAATGTTCTCGTCCGTCCGACCCTGCTGATCGTCGCGAGCGAGCGCGTCATGGACCAACGCGCACAGGTCCGCGCACAGCATCGACTCCATCGCCTCGCGAAGATCGAGATGGTGATGCGCCCGTACGGCGGCAAGTGCTGCGTCCCAACCTTCCTCGTCGTCGAGGGTGGCTAGGACGCCAAGAATTTCCCCGACAGACTCATCAGGCCCGCGATCTTGTAGATCGTCGCGAACAGCTTGTTCGACTCCGGCATCGACAGCTCACCGAGGTCCTTCCACAACTGCTGCGGATCACCGTCGGTCAGGACGATGTCGAGGATCTGATCGGGGACATCGTCGCCCGTCTTCCTCATCATCGCGAAGAACTTGCGGACGGTCTTCGCCGAATAGCGGCGGCCCACCGAATAGACGTGTCCATCGAACACGATCGGCACCGAGCGGTAGTCGTTCCACACGATCGGCAACTTGACCGGCGGACCACCGACCGCGAGCACCGATTCGAGGTCGAACGGCTCGGTCCGCTCGGCCGACTCGGTTTCCTCGGGCGGCGGGGTGACCCCCGCCTCGTCGGTGTCGACGGGGCGGGGGTCCTTGTTCTTGCTCTTGTTCTCTGGCATGTGAATTCGAGTTCCTTACCTAGCGGGGTGGGATGTGGGATCAGGGGGCGAGCGGGTTGGCGTCGCCGCCCTCACGGACCTCGTTCAGAGCGATGAGCTCGAACTCCCAGCCGTCGAGATCCTCACCCTTGAACGAGCGCGGCGGCGGGGTACCGAGGCGGGTACGTTCGCAGTAGAACCACGCGTTCGCGGTGATGTCGCGGCAGACCGCGAGCACGGCGAATTCCTCACCGTTGCCCTTCTTGTACTCGTAGTTGCCGGTGCTGAGCTCGATGACCTCGCCACCCTCGAGCATCGTCAGGAACGTGGCCTTCGAGCGGTCCGTCGCCTTGAACTTCAAAGTGTCGTCGCGGGGCGAGGACGTCACACCGTAGGCGGACTTGCGGAAGTTCATCACTCGGTGCTTCTTGATGTCCTGCGACGGCGTCATATCGAAGCCCATCTGCAGACCACCGAACGGATCCCATGCCACGCCGGGCGCTGTGCCGGTGACAGGGTTGTCGGCGAACGGATTCGTGGGGAGCAGGGTACCGGCGGGTGCCCGGTAGAAGTCGCAGTCGAGGTAGACGACTGCAAGGTTCGGATCGGCGTGGTTGCTCACGGGTGATTCCTTTCAGCGTTTCGGCCCACGTCCGTGAGCTCGATGATTGGGTCCGGCCCGGGGCGCATGCCAGGACACCCCGGACCGGAGTTCAGCCCCACCAGAAAGTGGGGTGTTCTCGGACGGTGACGGTCAGTTCGACTCGCACCGTCTGGCGATAGAGCGGCATGTCCTCACCGCGCGACCTGTCGATCTGCGGTCCGTTGCCGGGGCCGTCGATCCACCGGCCGTTCCACGAACAGTTTCGGAACTGGCGGGCTGTCGTGTGCCCGATGATCTCCCCACACAGCCCCGCCAGATCCCATGCAACTTCCTCGGGATCGGCCAGGATCGGATGCGGCTCGCTCCGCAGGATCGCCGGAGGCGGAGCGAAGACGTCGATCTGCACGAACGGCTTGCGCAGCATCGGGTCGTCGCCCTTGGTTCCGGCCCCACGAATGACGATGAACGGCCGAACGATGTTCTCCGGAATGTCACGCGTGGTGATCAGTTCCTTCGGAACATGCTCGATCAGATCGGCGTCGGCGTGCAACGCTTCACGAACCGCGCCGGGCGCGAACGGAATCCGTATCTTCGGCGTCATCGCGGCGTCCAACCCGAGTACTTACCGTGCGAGCGCGCCGCATCGGTCATCACCGCCGCCGGCGGAGTATCGAGAGTGCCGTACTCGATATAGCTGGCGTCGTCGGCCGAATTCACCGCGAACACCCGCTGACCCTCGTACTCCACCAGGAACTCCGACTCGAAGTAGCCGGTGTCCACGGGTGCAACCTCACGCGCCTCGTTGACGATCTCGGTCGCGATTGCGATACGACCCTCGATCGTCGTCGCGGTGACCTGCTCGCGCACCTGCCCCGGAAAGACGGTCAGGCGAGCCGACATCAGGACGACTTGGGCGCGGCCTTGGGCGGTCCGGCAGGTCGACCGCCGGGCGTCGAGGTCAGCTCGGCCGGTGCCGCGGCTACGTCACCGGCGGTCTTGACGTCAACGGGTGGTGCAGCGACTTCGGTGGCGCTCTGGTCGTCGTCGGACGGTTCTGCGCTCTCCGTCTTTCGCTCGGCGGCGAGCGCCTCCTCGGCTTCGCGGGCCTGATGCGCGAACGTGCCGCGTCCCGCGAAGTGCTTGCGACCCTCGGAGTCGGTCCACTCTTCGATCGGTTGGGCGGAGGGCTGGGTGTTGTCGGTGTCGGCCATGGTGGCGGATCTCCTTCGTAGTGCGGGGGCAGACCGGACCAATACGGGTCAGGTCATCGCCTTCTGTTCTTCGGACAGGTCTTCACGCAGAACCCATTCGCGGGTTCGCATGTCGAGGAACCACCCGGCCTGTGCGTTGAGCACTGCTTGCGCGATCGCGCCGTAGTAGTTCGGGTCGGTGCGGAAATTGAAATGCCAGTCGGCAGCGCCGAATGCCATTCCGTCGAGGTCCTTGGCCAACTGCACCACCACGAAGTGTGCCGTGTTCGGGTACGGCGGTTTCGGCTTCGGCTGCTGAACTTCGGGCTGATCCATTGCGGATCACTCACTTTCGGTTACGGGGTCAACTCTGGGTTCGAGGCCATATCCGATCCGTGGTCGACGATCGCAACCACGTACTGCACCGGGCCGCCGGCGGCCGACCGTCGCTCCTTCGGCCGGCCACGTATGTAGACGACTTGGCCGACCTCGACGATGTCGGTCGCGTCCGTTCCGTCTGTGCGGGTATCACCGTCGAAGCGGAGTCGGTCCCTGCCGTTCAATCCGCCGGGTACCGGAGCGTTGAGCTGCAGCACCATCTGACTGGTTGTCAGGTCTCCGGGATGCTGCTCCTGCTTCGTTTCGAGGAAACGCAGCGACAACAGGCCGGTGACCGGAACTGCCGTGGGCGGCACCGGAATCCTGTTTCCCGTCGACTCGTCGTAGACCGGAGGGTTCTCGCGCAGCACCGACCAGTTCTGTGGGTACCGCCTCATGTGAGGAAGTCCCTGCGGAAGTGCTGCGGTCGACGATCCGGTGCGTACGACGGCGAGATCGAGAACGACGACGATTCGAGACCGCCCTTGGCGGGCAGCGGTGTGAGGTCGGCGATTTCACTCGGCGTGAAATACACCAGCGACGACGCGTCCGGAGCGAGATCGAACTCGGTCGTCTCCTCCGGGAACTGCATCGACTTCACGCCGAGGCCTCGCCGGAAGTTCGTCAGTGCGCGGATGACCGCTACCGACATCACACCGATCATCACGTCTCGGTCGAGCAAGCCCTCCGCGAGACCATGATCGAGGTCCAGCCCAGACGTGCGGCGCACATCGTTGCGAGCCTTCCCGGACGCGAACCGTATGAGGAACTGAAGTTGCTTCAGCTCCGGCGAGTTCGCGTCCTCGGGAAAGCTCTCCTGGCTGGCGTCACGAATGTGGTCGACGGTGATCAACGGCTCCGTCGACGCCATCGGTCAGTCCCCGATGGACGCTGACGAGTCGGCCGCGGCCGAGTCGCCGTTGTCGCCGTCACCCGACGAATCCGAGGCGTCGCCGCTGCTGTCGCCGTCCGCGTTGTCAGCGTCTCCGTTGGTGTCCCCACCGGTGGAGTCGGATCCTGTCCCGGCATCGGCAGCCGCCGGAGTGGCCGTTGCCTTGCGCGGTGCCGCCTTCTTCGCCGCGGTCTTCTTCGCGGTCGCGGCCTTTGCGGCAATCACCGGCGGCTCGTCCCACACCGTCGGATTGGTGATTGCCTTGACCGCCCAGTCCGGCACTTCGTCGCCGGGGTTGAAGATGTGGTACGTCCCGTCTTCGTCCGGAACATGCACGACCGTCGTGAGATTCGCCATCAGAGCACCTTCGCAATCATCGTCGCGTTGGAGTTGCCGAGGATCGGAAGACCGATGCCCGACGCCTTGGTCCACCGCTGCACCGGATCGGGGTTGATGTAGGAGCCGACGACGACACCCGGTGCTTCGGTGGCGTCGATGTTGTAGTCGGACTCGATCGCCTCGGCTGTGACGCCCCACAGGGTTTCGCCGAGCTTGGCACCATTGGAGGCGATGTACAGGATGCGGTCGTCCGGGATCAGCCGAACGGTGTTGCCGTTGTAGTCCTCGACCTGAGCGTCGAAGATCTCGAACGGCGGATGACCGAAGGAGGTGAACAGGGAGTTCACCTGCTCGCGGGTGACGATGCCCTGCGTTGCACCGGGAGCGAGGCACATCGCCTTGATGGCCGGGTTGCGCATGAGGGTCGACATCACGCGCTGCGAGGTGATCGCGCGAGCCGGGTTGCCCGAGTTCAGGATTCGGAAGACGCTGAACCACGACTCCTGATCGAGAATGGGATCGGCTGCACCGGACCACAAGGTCGCCGCGGTAACCGAGTGAGCCGCCGAACGCTGGAAGTCGGCTTCGACTTCGAGGCCGTCCTGCGCGAGCGAGACCTTGCTGGTCACCACGGCCTGCGCCTTGGCCATGATCATGCGGGTCTTGAGCGCTTCTGCGAGTTCGACACCGTCATTGAGGATGATGTCGAGGATCGCGTTGTCCGCCTTACGCAGTCGCAGTCGGTCGTACTCACCGAGAATGCGCTTCTCCGAGATCGGAGGCAGCTCGCCGGAGATCCGCGCCACGCCCTTGCGCGCGGACTGCGGAGCCTCGGTATCGAACGTGCGGAACTTCGCGGCACGGCGGAGACCGAGCTGAGTGATGTTCGCCCGGAAGTCGACGTCGTCGATCAGGGTGTCCGGGAGCAAGTCGTCGATGAGCGCCAAATCGTTGATCGGGCGATCCTTCAACGCCTCTCGGACGTAGCCGGACAGTTCGGCGGGAGAAATGTAGTCGCTGTTGAGTACCAGAGCCACCATTGCTGTTCAGCCCCTTCCTAGAAGTATCGGATGTCGCGAGCAGTTGCCTGCCCCGCGGCGTTGACGGACTGCGGCAGCTTCGCGGTGAGAACCGCGCCATGCCAGTACAAAGCGCCGGCGACCACGGTCGCTCCGGCGGGAATTTTTACTGCGGTGTACAGATGGCCCTCGATCGGGTCGGCGTCGCCGTCGACCCGGAGGCCGTAGCGAGATCCGATCTTCTTCAACGGATACCCGGACTTGAGCCAGCCATCCGTGTACTTGCCGGCGAACGATGCGACGTCGATGTTGATCGGACGCGCGGTCTCGGTGCCGTGTGCAGTGGCGAGCCACGACCGATCGTCCTGGCCGAAATCTTCGCGCTTGACGGTGAGATCCATGTGAATGTCCCTCCTTCAGAGGTCAGTTCGATTAGGTGGTTTTCTTCTTCTTGGCCTCGTACAGCGAGCGGCCGGCAGAGACCGTGCCGGCCGCGTCGCGACCACCACCGCCCTGCCTGCGGTCACCCTTGGGTGTCCGCCTCTTCTTCTGTTCGCCGCTTTGCGCGGCCAAATACGGCTTCCGCCTGACCAGTTCCTCGATCGCATCCTCGATCTCGTCCTGGTCCACATCGCCGTCTTCACCGACATCGAACTGATCGAGGTCGAGAAACTTGATTGCGTCGGCAGGGTCGGTGAGCTTGCCCGCCGCAGCGGCCCGCACCTCCGAACGCAGAATCCGCGAGTTGGCTTTCGCGAGAATGTCCCGCTCCGCCTCTTTCGCCTTGTCGTCCACTGCCGCAGTAGAGTTTTTCGCTTCGGCCGCACGTCGACGTGCCCGCTCGGTGCGCAGCTTCTCCTTCATTGCAGCGAGAGCGCGTTCACCCTTCGGACCCAACTTCTTGTCGTCCGGATCGTCCTTGTCGTCGTCCGGATCGTCCTTGTCGTCGACGTCATCTTTGTCGTCGTCGGGGTCGTCCTTGTCGTCGTCCGGATCGCCGGAGTCGTCAGGATCGTCCTTGTCGTCAGGATCGTCTCTGTCCATCTGCTGCTGCAACGGCTGCACCGACCACACGACCGGCTGGCGGTCACGTGTGAGGAGCGAGGCGAACATTTCGTCGGACAGGATGGTTCTGCGCATGAGCGGTTTCTCCTAGTGGTGCGCCCCGTGCGGGCAGCGTGAGACCTGCCCCAGTGCGGGTCAGGCAAGAAAAGCCCGTGCGTGACACGGGCATGAGAAAGGCCCCGACCGCAGTTGCGTTCGGGGCCTTGCAGACTCAGTCAGTAGATGACGTCGGGATCGTTGGGGATGTCCGGGTACGGCGGATGGTCGCCGGCCACTTGCGGCGACGGTATGAGGAACCACGCGGCACCGAACAGTTCGGACGGCGTCCGCACTCCGTGTACCCCTGGCCCGACCGGAGTCAGCGGGTACACGAACCGGCCGAGATCGCCGAGCTCGTAGGTGGTCTCGGCGTCAGCGGCGAAGTCGATACCGCCGGTGGATTCGAGCCACCGTTCCGGATCTGTCTGGGATATCACTTTCCAGGTCATAGAAGCGCCATCACCCCGATCACGAATTCCTGTAGCTGACTGGACTTGTCGAACTCGCCATTGATGTCACTGCGGCCGAATGTGTCCTGCAAACCTACCTGGAACACTTCTGCGGGACGACGTGCCGGGTCGGCCATCGTGGAATCGTCGGCGTACGACTTGCCCGCGTACCGATTCTTCCACTGGTCCTCATAGCCAACCTCGTCCGCAAGTTCCGCGTCCTTGGGGTACACGCGGCTGAGCGGTTCGAGGACACCATTCTTCGTGGACCGAGAGCGAAGCAGGGCGAACTCCAACTGAGTGATGCCGTCGATCTTCGATTCCATGCGGTGACCGAGTTCGTGCGCCATCACCTCGTCGGGATAAGAATCGAAACCTCCACGGTAGTTCGGCTTCACGTCCGTTGCATCAGCAGCGATGTAGTCGTAATTGGCCGAATAGAAGGCCCGATCCGCCTTGCCGATGTCCAATCGGCCGGCAGATGCAGTCCGCAACCAATCGGCGGGAAAGATCGACTCTGCTCGACGGAGCGATGCAAGGCCTTCCGCAGTGCCAGGTGTAGCACTCGAGACCCCGAAATCGGCAACGACTGCGGGCTGCTTCACGCCACCGACCTGGCGAATCTCCCGCAGTGTGTCGAGGATAATCTGTTGTTCCCGCTTGGCCACGAGCTTGAGGATTTCATTACGACGCGGAGTGAAGGCACCGCCGCTGGCGACGAGCTCCTTTTCCTCAGCCAGCAGTTTCTTTACCTGCGTATCCTTCGCAATGCGTGCGATTGCGTCGGCACGGACGGCGCGACCGACGGACAACGTCGAGTCGAGGTGCCGCTGCAGCTTTTCGGGGACCAGCTTCGCGCCGTTCCGGTCCGTCGGGTACTTGATCGTGGTGTCGAGCCAACCGGCCCGATCCACCGGCAACGACGCCTTGGCAGTGGCGACGAGGTCGCGCGTAGCGGGCGACAGGATCCGCGAAGCGTTGAACTTCTTCTCCGCTGCCAGCCACCTCTTCACGTCGGAGGCGTACTTCTTCTCGGCCGCGAGCCACTTCTTGACGTCGGCCTTGTACTTGTCCTCCGCTGCGAGCCAGTCGGCCACTGCATCGAGATCGACCATAGGCGGCTTCACCGGCCGCGGCGGCTTGACCATCGCGTCGAGATCCGGCACCAGGCCGGTTCGTGAGCCGATGCCCGAACGAGGACCCGACCGGTCGAGGACGTATCCGTTCAACCGCAGCAGGCGCAGCGCCTCGTCGCGATCTCCACCGGACAGTTCGTAGATGTCTTCCGGCATCAGCCGAGGTGTCGTCTCCGGAGTCCGGCCGCGTCGTCGGATGAGCTTGCCCGCGACTCCACGCTTGGTGACGCCCTCGGTCGTGGTGAACAAGCTCTGCCCGTAGACATCACGCCGAGTCAGTCGACCCGCGGTAGCGAGTCCGTGTGCACCGCGGCGCGCGTTGACGACCTGCCCGATGTCCGCACCCTCGCGAATGGCTTGTGCTCCTGCGAGAGTGAAGATCTTGTCCTGCATCCGCGGATCGAGCGAGGCGAAGTAGTCCATCGGGTCGGTGCGAAGGCCTTCGGCGATGTCCTCCGTCGACGCGATGTGCCGACAATCGCAGAACGGGTGCCGAAGAAAGCCGCTGCTGAACCGGTAGAACCGGCCAGCCAGCACCGCACACCGCGAGCACGACGGTGGATTGAGCATCCGCACGTACCCCACGTCCGGGCGCACGGTCACACTCAGCCCGGTCGCGACGCGGTTGACGTCGGCCACCTGCGTCTGCGCCCGGAGCTGCGTCATTCGCAGCCCTGTCTCCCACGCAGCCGACAGCACGTCGGGGCCGATCGGGAGGCCGCGGTCGACCGCCTTCTTGATCTCGCCCTTCGCGGTGATGATCGGCGAGTACATCAGCGTGTCCAGAGCGCGGCCGTCGGATGCGATTCCGATCAGCCCCTCCGGATCGACCTGCGCGAGCGGTTCGACGACGGTGTCGAGTGCGTCGAGGGTGTCCGCGACGTACTCGTCGGTGCCAACGGCCGAGGCCAGCTGCCCAGCAGCGACGACAGAAACGAGGCGGTCGACATTGCTGGCGAACCACGCATCGAAGTCCCGTGGTGGCCGGCGGCCCCATATCTCTGTCGCAGCTTCGATGACGTCGTTCTGGATGCCCTGCTGGCGAATGTAACTGTCAGCTGCCGGTTCCGGAATCATCGATGTCTCCCGGGGTGCGTTTGGGTACCTCGGTCAACTGGCGATTGAGACGATCGAGAACGGGATCGCTTTCGGCCGCGAAATAGCGACGCTCACGGTTCTTCCGTGCCTCATCCCAACCGAGCTCGTCCCACGAGCCCTCGCGCGAGTACACCGGAGTGCCACCGTTGAGCTTCTGAATGTGGTCCGCTTCTTCGGCTTTCGTGGAGGTACCGGGATCGATCCACTCGACCTTGATCGCGGTGCCCTTGTCCGGCCACTCGCCGGTTCGGAAGCGCTCTTCGAGCGCCATCGCCCAGCCGATGCCGGTTCCTTGGCTCTCGTTCTTCTCGTCGGCGTTGCCGTTGATGCGTGACTCGTCGGCCCGAATAGCACCCTCTGCAGCGGGATTGGCCGTGTTCTGACCGAAGTACCGCATCGGCAGGCCTGTCACCGACGAGCCGAGGCCTGCGTAGAGCTTGACCGTGTCGTGGAAGTTTCGCAGATCCGAGGCATTGAATTGCCCGAACATTGCATCGCGCGGGCCCTTCGCTGTCGCAGCCATCGCCGTGAAATACGACTCCCACACCGGGATCGGCGTTCCGTCCTCGTCTACGAAGTCGCCCTTGGTCGCACCGAGCAGCCACTTTCCAGGCGTGCCGTGGGTTTCCTGCGCGACCTGCATGTTCGCCAACGATCGCGCACACGCGTCGGTCAGGCCCATGATGTCCTTCATCTCCGTCGTTCCGGTCCACTTACCCAGACGACGGCGGTTCAGGAACAGCACCACCGGGATGACACCGAGCTCGTGCTCGTCGACAGCCTCGGTGTCGTCCTCGTTCTCGGCGTCGCCGCCCACCTCGTCGTACTGCCACCCGCGCGGCCCGGCGATCACCTGAATGGTCCGATCGGGCAGAAACAGTGTTCCGACTCGGTCACCATCATCGGTACGGAACTGGCGGAACGCCGCCGACATCCGCCGTCGCCGCTGATCGATGAGGCAGGACATCTGCAGCGGAGACTCGACCGAGATCAGAGGGTGGTCCGGGTCGTCTTCGTTGGTGCCGACCGTCATGTAGCACCGGCCGTAGATCATCGTTTCCTTGTTCAGGAGCCGGATCTCCGATGCCAGGTTGTTGACGTCGAAGCTCTCCTGCAAGGCGACGTCCTTACGGGACACCCTCGGCGATTCTTCGTTGCCTTCCTCGTCGATCACGGCGGCAGCCTTCGAGTCCCGACGAATCAACGACTTGATTCGCTGCCGCCGAGCGATCTCCTCGACGTACATCCGCGGCCAGTTCGCGATGGTCTCGAACATGCGCAATTCTGGTGGCACAGCGACACCGAGCTGCTTGACTCGCTGATCGCCCTCGAAGTACAGATCGTGCAGCCGGTCCTTCGGCTGCAGCCGAGACAGGTTGGCGTTCATCTTGCCGATCAAGTCTCGGTGGTCGGGAGACAGGGTCGTCCGCAGAATCGGTGCTGTCACAACCCCTCCTTCGATTGTCAGTGTCGGCGAAAGAACACTCGTTGGTCGACCGGATCCGGCCATCCTGCGACCAGAGCGTCCGCGGTGGCCTCATTGGCGAGGACCGTGGCTACTGCGGCGTCGATCTTGCGGTGGTGTTCGCCTACTGGCTTACGGATGCCGTGCCGTTGAGATGGCATCGGCACGTTGCGGGCGTTCAGGACATGACGGGTCGTGATCGGGCACCCGTCGTGCGTCATTCGCTTACTCCGCAGATCGGTCTCGCATCGGAGCAACGCCTCGTGCATCTGACGTGGACGGTTCGTCTGCCACTCGAAAACCTTGTCGGCACCATATGTCACCGACCAGGAACCGATCTCGGAGTAGTAGCCCTCCGGGTCGCAGTACATCCGGACGACATCCCAGCGGTCGAAGATGTGCTCGACGGCCACCTCGAGCTGATCGCGCGGGATCTGGCCTCCGTACTCTGCCGGATTCCAGATCGTCGGCCGCAAGGCCCGTTCGTCGCCGTATCGGGGCGTGAACGAGTAGCCCTCCTTCGTCTGCGCCCGGATAGCCGTCCAGTCGTTGGACTCCGAACCATCGAACCCAACGCAGATCTGAGTGCCCGCCTTGGGATTGGGCAACCACAGTCGCTCAGGCCCTCGCATACGCACCGTCCCAGACATCCTGATCCATCCAGGCACCCACACCCTGAACGAGGCGATTGCCGAACCAGCGCTCCGCTTTCGGTGGATCGGTCTCCGAGATTTCCTCGGCCTCGGCGTCGATGGAGTCGATCGAGATCCACGGGCAGCCCGCGTACACGAAGCGCAGCAGTTCGCGACGTTCTTTCCTGTTCTCCCAACGCAACCCGTTCGGCGGCATTCGGTAAAACTTGAATACGTCTTTCATGCGCGACTCGTAGGTCCGCTGCGCGTACGAGTGCTGCGCTGGATTCCAGCAGTTCGTGGTTTCCATCGTGCGGCCCTGCATACCTGCTGCACCGCGACGTTGCGCGTCCGCGACGTCGACGAGCTTGTTCTCCTTCGTGTACAGCCCGGTCTCGTCGTTGAGCACGAACGAGACGCGCTTTCCGATGCGGGACAGGGCATTCGAGGTGACCTTCTCGACCATCGAGTCGCGGGCATTGCCCGGCAACCGGATGAAGTTCTCCCGGATGCCCATCAGCTCCGACAGCGGACCGTTCTCGATCATCGTCGTCAACGGTCCGTAGACGTTGTCGACCTGATCCTCCGACGTGGCGGTCAGCTGAATGATCGGCGTGGGCCACGGCATACCCATCGGCTCGCCCGGGTTGTAGGCATGCTCGAATCCGCAGCCACAGCCGAAATCCGAGCACGCGTACCCGTCGCCGTCCTCGGCCCACCCCGCGAACAACGTCGGCCCCACGGCCTCGCCCGCGATGACCGCCGCCGACCACGGACCTTTACCCGATTTCTGCGGCCCTACGATCTGCGAGCGTCGATACGTGAACGCCTGGTTCAGCATCGGCTTCCGCGGTTGCCACCGAGCGGACTTCTTCACCCGGTAGTGGTTCGCGGTGCACCAGAACTGCCAGTCGGCCATAACGAACGGATCCCCGACGTTGAATCCGTCGGGGATCGAGCAGTGCGCCTGATACCAGGGGTCGAGAACGTCAGCGAGGGTGGGAAAGTCGACGGCGTACGACTCAGTCGCTGCCATCGGACCGAGCTACACCACGCAACCGGCGACCGGTTCCAGTCGT
Source organism: Rhodococcus sp. 05-2255-3B1 (assembly GCF_002258545.1). Lineage (NCBI taxonomy): Bacteria > Bacillati > Actinomycetota > Actinomycetes > Mycobacteriales > Nocardiaceae > Rhodococcus > Rhodococcus sp. 05-2255-3B1. Next base: position 28,635 of record NZ_NOZC01000023.1, read on the forward strand.
ACGTTCGATGACCCGGCCCGCCGTGCGCTGCTTCGCGGCCGGCGACTCCGGCACGATCTGGTCCTTGGGCACGATCACCCAACCGTTCTCCTTCAGACCCGACGGCGTCAGACCGATCTGGTCAGCGAGACGCAGCGCGGCGGACGCGACAGCGGCCGGCGCTTCCGGGTCCTCCATCTTCACGGTCCAGCGAACCCACATCGCGATCGTCCGGAACCGATACGGTTCGCGAATCCATTGCGCTGCCTGCGGAGTCGTCCAGGCCTCGGCCCACACAATGCCCTCGCGTTCGGACGCATCGGGCAGGAACTCCGACAGCGGAGGGAAGTCGTCGCTGTAGCCCTCGACCGGCAGACGAGTGGCCTTCAGATCGCGTGCATCGGAACGCGCCGAGTACATCGACGGCTTCGGACCGGACCTGCTGCGTGCACCTCCATGATTCGTCATCGCCACCAACTCCTACGTTCGGCAGTGCGCCGAACAGACACCGCAGCAGTGCGCCGCGGGAGAAACGATCAGAACCAACCCATACGGTGAGCGAGCTTGCGGATGACCGCCGCGACCAGGTTGTGCATTCGATCAGAGATCGACACTGGATACCGGGTCGTAGCTGGATGCAAAGATGTCGGGCTTGCAGGGGTAGAACTCACCCTTGATGCCGCGAATCACCCAGTCGTCGAGGTTGACCCAGTGAAGCCCTTCCAGAGTCGCGATCACCATGCGCCCGTCCTTGGCGTCGATGCTCACGCCGCTCTCTGGATACCGCGGACTATCAGCGTCGTCGCTGGCGTTGTCCAGAAATTCGTTCACGTCGAACGATCCGAGCGTATTTCGTTCAACCCAGGAATAAATTTCGTGCGCTTCTCCGGGGGTCAGATCGCTCCGGAAGTGCATTGCTTCGATCTCGACTGGCTTCTTACGGAACGTCTGCGCTGGCATGTCGATGTTTTCCTTCCTTGGTTATGCGAGACCTGATGTGGTGCCGCCGAACAGTCGAGCGATGCGCTCCTTCTCGGCGGCCTTCTCCTGACTGAACTCCAAGCCTGGATTCATCCACCTCTCAACCATCCGCAGATACTCCGCGTCAGTTGGCTGGCGATTCGGATTGAGCATCGGCAGCAGCCTCCCTGTTTTGTTTTTCCGGGACTTCTTGAACCCTCCGCACCTCGGAGAGCCCTCCCCCACGGCGAACCTCGAGGAGGGGGGCTTAGGGGCACCCCCCTGGGGTGCATCGCCGCAGGTCAGAGCATTGATTACCTACGCGAACCAGTTTCGTTTCCGCTGGTCAGAAGCGTGCAGCCTGCCTGCTGTTGCAGCTCCGACAGTGCACCTTCAGCGGTCCATGCGGGTCACCACCGAGCGCGATCGGTGGATCGTGCGCCGCAGTCAGGTCGCGCGATCGATGGCCTGGCCGGCGAACACCAGGGCACCAATAGCCATGCTCGGCAACCCAATCCGCGACAGCCTGCGCTCGACGCTCTTGTTCAGCTCGATCACGCGTGACCTTGGTAGGCACCGTTGCACGTTGGTAGCGTTCCCGCTCCCTCGCATGCACCGTGCACAGTGGGCCAGCCTGTATCGACGGACACCCGGGCACCGAGCACACACGCTTGGATGCACGTGCCATCAGGCGACGGATGAGTGCGGCACCAGTGACGGATCATGTGGTGGGTCACCCTGACCATTGACCAGTACGTCGACGTACGGTCCGCGGTCGTCGATGCCGCAACCATCCATCAGTTGACAGGCAAGGCGAACTGCGAGATCGACGGCTTCGAGCGCATCGGCTTCGAGCGCAGTGCTGGCATGCAGTGCACCGAGCGCGACGTCAGCGCCGGACCCGAGCGCTGCTATCCCGTCGTGTACACGTACGGCATGGTGTGTGAACACGTAGAACAGATGGCCGCGCCATCCGAGTAGCAACGCGCCGTTGAGCGTGGTCTCGTCGCCGTCGTTGCTGTGCAGGATGGGTGGTGTCTGTTCGGCCATGAGTTCGGTGATTGCGTTTGCGATCGCGTCGGCCCAGTCCTGAACGTCGTCCTCGTCCTCTGAATCGATCGGCATGGATTCGATCTTCAGGTTCCTGCCGATCACCGCCAGCATCGCGCCGTGACCGCTGGCTGCAAACAGGACGTGCTCCCCCGTGATTCCGGTGGCGATCCTGCGGATCTTGTTGTCCGACATATACACGCCGGTGCCGCCGTAGTTGGTGAGGCGATCGGCTGCCATCACCACGCGGTCTGCGTACGCGAGCGCTGCTACTACCGTCATTGTTTGTTCCTTCCGAGCAAGGCAATCAGGGGAGTTGGGCCGCCGAGTCGGGGAACGACAAAGCGACCGGGACGTGGAGTCACCGATCGCTTACGCGAAGAGTACACCACCACATGTCCACACGCTGGTCACAGCGCTTCTACCGTTTTCGTGTCCGAGCCGCGTTGTAATGTGCCGCTGCCTCAGCGTCGACAAGGTCGGCGAGATGGAACCCCCGAACGCCCTGACGCTCGATCGTGCGCACCGTGCCGGCCTTCACCCATCGCAGGATCGTCGGGCGAGATCGTCGAGTCCTCCGCACAGCTTCAGCCAGCGTCACGTACCGATCCGAGTCCACATCCAGCGGATCCACTTCGGTCATTCGGCTATGTGTTTCGGCGTGAACTGCACAGGCTCGCAATCGGCGCGAAGATACAGTGGGTGCCTTGGCGCTCCGTCCTTCGTCACTCCGAGACAAGACAGTCGGTTCGCACCTGGCATTGCGGCGACGTCGCGGACGCGATCGGGCCGAGCATTGGCACCCCACGCCGCAATTACCAGGCCTGGCCGACTAAGGGCGACACGCACCGCGGTGTCATTCTCGGGACCGACGGGATCGTCGACGGTCCACAGCTCCTGTGGTTTGGTCGCCCGGTACGCGTACAGATTTACGACGTGGATGCCGTCGTACCCAAGCGTGCGAGCGAACCCGCAGCAGCGACGGATAGTCGGGTCATCCTGCGACGCATCAGCAGTTGACGGATTCAGCATCACAAAGGTGAGCCAGAGACCGTCGCCCCAAACACGACGAAGGGTGTATCGATACTTTCCGTCGTGCGACACCGACGCAGCGCTGCGAACCGGTGGCGAGAAGAGTCCTGGTTCTGTGGGGCTCACTGCTCGTTCAATGCTCACGACTTCTCGCCCTGCGCGGCAGAACGACGACGAAGCGACCACTCGCGCAGCTGTTCTCGGTATGCCTCCGGGGTCTGATCAGGATTGGTGTGCTCCAACTTTGCGGTGCGACGGCCACCGAACACCGTGAACTCGTCGCGCTTGTAGTACTGCGAGTCGAGCAGGTAGCCGCCGTGAAGAAGGTAGCTGAGCTCGTTCTCGATCTCCTCGTGACTGTTGCCGTACACCTGCACTGTCAGCTTGTACTTAGTGACCGGCGGCTTCGACTTATCGTCAGCCATGGGTGTGCCCCTCGTCATTGGTGCGGAGTCCCGGCGCGGGCAGGTTGTCGATGATCTGCACCGTCGGGCACGGCCAGAACACGACAGATGGAACGATGTCGTCATCGGTCGAGAACGAGCAGGTATCGCAGACCGGACCGGAATGGCCAGCGCCGAGAGTGCATTTCTCGCAGTTCCAGTCGTCGCAGGTCCAGCTGCCGTCCTGGCTGCGGACGTGAAGTTCCCGCACCTTCGCGATGGTGTTGTCGCGTTCTCGCAGTGCAGCCGCGATTTCCGCCACGTTGCGGAATGTCGTCCCGTATTCCCTGCGGTATTCCGACCACTCGCGCGCAAGCTCAACGATGTCGTTACTAGCTGCCGTGATTCGCGAACTTCGACCGACATCACCCAACCAGCGATGATGCCGTTTGAGGCCGATCCGGTAGAGCGCTCGACGCCACCGCGGCGCGGCCCACAGGACGATCGTTCCTCCTATGATGACTTGGCTCATGTCCAGCCGTTCCCTTCGTAGATGCTCGCTCCGGACGTGGTGCCCATAGCTCGGCTTCGGATGTCTTTGTCTCGGATGTCTGCGCCGGACTCGGCGACGAGACTGGCCCAGTTCCAATACACTTCGTCGACCCGGCCGCCGCAGCGGAGGTCCGAGCAGGCAACCAGCATCGGGTGCGCGTACAGCTCCCGCCGGATGACGTGCAGCACCGGTTGGCCGGCGTCGTCGAGGAGCGGATGCCCGTACCCGTCGAGTCGCGGGAACGGGGCCGGTTCCATCCGCGGACCGATGCCGCCGGGCGGGTAGTGCTCGGGTGGCTCCCGCAGTACCGGGATCTCCTCGTACATCGGCGCGTGCGCCGGTGGGTGTACGACGATGGATTCGCGGTTGCAGTCCATGCACCGGAATCCCCTGGCGCGGCGCGATGTGTCGCCGAGGGGCCACCGGTTGGTGTGCGATCGGCGGTTCTGTCCGAGCTCGGTCATCATCTGCCCCGCCCACTCCTGCTCGGCGATCCAGTCGAGCCGATCGAGCAGGTACTTCGTGACCGAGTTGACGGTGCGGTTCACGATGATCGGTTCGATGGCTCGGAAACCGACGACGCGGCGCTCCTGCTGCAGCGGCGCGACCGGGCGGTACGTTGACCGCCACGTGGTGCGTGCGCCGGCCAAGTCCGGGCCCATCTCCCCGCGATCCGCCGAGACCTGATCCGCCCACTCGCACAGGAACACGAGCTCCTCGTCGGCGGCGTCGACTGCGGCCGCCGAGATCGGTAGTGGTGGTTCCTTCTTCGATGGCTTCGTGTATCCGGCACTGCGATCCGGAGCGGTGTTCGACGGCTCGATCTGCTCGCGCATCCACTCCACCGTGCGGGGCGTCGATGCGATGAGATCCTGCAATCGGGTGAGGTGCCCACGGCAGAGAGTCGAGCCGTCGTGGGATGCGGTGACCGCGCGGCCGCCGTCGACTGCTCGTTCCCACACCGCGGTCATCCCGTCGCCGACGCCGGTCTTGCCGTCGGCCGCGGTGAACGGCTCGCCCTTGTCGGGGGTGCGCTTGTGCGGGAGGGAGCACACGCAGGTGGTTGCGGCGACGTCGATGCTCATGCGCGGCCCTCATCCCAGCCGAGGATCTTGATCAGGTCCTGCACGCGTTGGAACGCGTCGCTGTCGCCGCCGGTTCGATCCGGATGGGTGTTCGCCTTCGCCAGTCGCTTGATCCGGTCGGACGAGGCGATGCCGGACGGCTCGACGCCGTCGGTGTCCGGGAACGCGATCAGTTCGAGGGCACGCAATGCCTGAGCGGTCGACTCCTCTGTGGGTGTCGAGCTGGCCGATCCGATCGCGCGGAATCCGGTGTACTGCTGAGCGTTCGGGGTCGTGCCGAATCGGTCGAGCTTGCGCAGCGCTTCCAACGACAGCGCGATCGCCCGCAGGTTGTCCTGCCAGTGAGTGAATCGATCGCACGGGAACGACAGCGGGCCTTTGCTCGACTCGATCGAGAGGATCACACCCGGATGCGTCGGAACCGCGTTGGCCCTCGGTAGTCCGTCGAGTCGAAAGTCCTGCTCGCGCATGGCGATCTGCAGCACGGCTGTCGCTGGTCGGTTGCCTGTGCCGATCGCCCGGAGCTCGCGGTCGAGGAGCTGCAGGGTCGATCGCCAGGGAGCGGAGAAAGGTGACGGCCCGGGTTGCTTGGTTCGTGGTGCCGGCCAATTCTCGATCGGTCGCAGGGTCAGGCCGGATGGGTAATCGCTCACGGTCACTCCTCGCTCGTCTTGCAGGTGGAACACGGTTCGTGCTGACCGTGGGTCTCGCAGATGGTTTCCGTCACCGTCGATGCCGGGCCGCGCCAGCCGAACCACGGCGAGCCGAATCTGGCGGGGACTTCGACATCGGGTGCAGCGCCCGCGTCCATCGATGGATCGAGGGTGTGGGCGGTGGTGACCGGTCTCGGTGGGAATGGATTCACAGGTCGGTCAGGAGATTGATCTGGACTGGCCTGTTTCGTAGAGCTACGGGAACGACCACGAGATCTGCGGCGGCCACGTTTACGAGCGGTGTCTCCGGATGGATGGTGGTCGGGTGACCCAGACGAGTGACCCTCCCCCAGACCCCTACCCAAACCATCACCCTGCCCTGACCCTGCCTGGCGCACGTGCGCCCGCACATGCCCGAGGACAGTGTCGGAAAGTTGATTCTCGGGTTGATCCGGTTTGATCCCGGTTTGTTCCGCCTCAGGGGCCGGTTGGGCCGTTTCGGGCGGGGTTTGATCCGAATCCTCGGGTACGTCGCTCACGCGGCCTGTGGTGGCCGGCGCAGTGCCGCTGTCGTGCCGTGTCCCATCGACGGGTTGCCCCGGTGAGCCTGGCTCGGCAGTGGAGGGTGCGTCGGCCACCTGCGGCCGTGTGGAGCGGTCCTGAGCGGCACTGCGCGTCCCTGCGTCGTCGCGTCCGGCGAGTACCGCTTCGTCTGCGTCGCGTCCGGCGAGTACCTCTTCGCGGGAGCTACCCGGCGAAGACAACCCGTCATCGGAACGTGGAGACGAAACCAACCCGTCATCGGATCGCGGCTGCGAGACCACGACATTGGTGTGCTGCTCGGCGACAGTGCGGGGAGCTGGACGTAACTCCATCCCCGCAGCCTTCGGTGTTCGGTTGCCCTTGCTCGAATTGCAGGGCTGGCACGCGATCACGATGTTGCGTGCACCGTTGGTCACCGAAGGGTCGACGTGCTCGAGGTTCGGTTTGACACCCGACTTGTTGTCCATGCGCTTGACCACGGTTCCGCAGTACCGGCATTGCGCCGCCATCTGCTTCGCCGGGACATTGGGATCGATGCAGTCCCGCGCCCACACAGCCGCAACAATTTTCGCGTCCTTCAGCTCGGCGGCCTTGCGCCGCTTGAGCCGGACCGCTGCGCCTGTGTCGTATCGCAAGTCGAACCAGTCGTGGAACAGGAATGTCCCGTCCGCGACCGGAGGGCACCGGGTGCAGTCGTGCCCCGGTGCGTGCCACAAACCCACGTGGACGAGCAGCGCGGCCGCCTGCAAGCTCAGCTGCGGGCTGAGCAGAATGCGGGCGACGTCGGCTCGTTTGACCACCCCGTCGGAACCTGCCGCCTGGCACGTCGTTCCCGCCAGAGACCACACGGTGAACGCTGTGCACCCAGACGTGTCGCCGTCGAGTGTGGGATCCAACAACGCTTTGATTTTGCGGTTGTTGGACAACTCGTCGACCAGCTGGAAGAACGGCAACGGACATCCTTAGTCAGAGAACGGGTAACAACGGGGGCGACACGATTAACGGTCTGGGGTGGTGCTCTCGCCGAATGCGACATTGGTGTGCTTCCTCGGGTTTTGTCAGGACGGGTGATCGGGGCAGAGATCTCGGTTATTGCTCTTGAGCCACGAGTGCTGGCGGGCGAGCTCGAACGCGGCCCGGGCGGTGTCGACGTAGAAGTGCGCGACCTTCCCGCACGAGTCGCAGGTGACCTTCCAGCCCTCCATGCCGCGCTCCTGGAACGGGCGGATCACGGCCGGCCTCGACGCTCGAGGTACACCTCGCCGACCGTCACGGCCGCCGACGTCACACGGAACGCGACGAAGAACACCGCCGACGTCGCGAGACCCAATGCCACCACGACCGAACCGATCTCGGCGCGGCTCATGCCTCTGGGATCGAACCGTCGGTCAGCGTGTCGTACCACCGCTGAACCCATCGAGCATCACCGATCGCAGTGTGTCGCTCCTCTTCAGATGGGGGCTGCACTCCGCAGAGTTCGGAGAGCGCATCCGACTTGATCGGCAAGTCCAACAGTTGACTGGGGTACGGGCTCGCTGCATGTAGGTATCCGAGCGCGACAGCTTCGACATCGATCAGGTGGTAATGCCATGCCGCACAGAGGTTGTGGCGGCGAAGCATCGCGGCCAGACACTCGGTATCGAAGTTGGGCACCGCGCCGATGATCGTCGCGCCGCGAGTCATGCGCTCGACCAGCACAGCGGCTTTCGCCTCGGTCGCCAACCACGTCCCCGGCGACAGCTTGCGCTCCTCGACTCCATCTGACAGAGCGATCGGATCGACTGCCCGGAACGAAGGGTGGCTGTCGTAGAAGTGCCCGACGTTCAAACCTATGAGCTCGGCCGACGACAGATCGACATCGGCAACGAACACACGCTGCTCAGTCGTGCGGCCCGACGGCTCGCGGCGAATCAGCGCGATCTCCCACGGTCGCCGATCGTGATGCAGTCCAGTCGTTTCCGTATCCAAGAACACCAGTGCGTTTGTCACAGTTCACCTCTCAGAATTCGAGCTTCGGGGGAATTCCATGGATAGCCACGGGCACGCGCTGAGTCCGGTTCACGCAGCACGGCCCAGGCAATCCCGTACACGGCGAGCACCGCGGCGGCGACGAAGATCAGCCACATGACGCACCACCGAAATCGAAGCCGAGCTCGATTGGCTTGGTGATGCGCTTGACGATCAGCGGTAGGTAGTCGGCCTCGCGCTCGATCGAAATACACCGCACCCGCTCGTGGATGCAGGCCTCGGCGGTCGTGCCCGATCCTGCGAACGGTTCGAGGACAACGCCGTTCGGCGGCGTTACGAGCCGAACGAGCCAGCGCATCAGCGAGAGAGGCTTCACAGTCGGATGCTGGACGCCGTTGACAACCGGCCGCTCGCTCGTGGGTGCTTTGGCCTCGTAGCGGAAGGTGGGGAAGAACCGCGATGCGCCGCCTGTGTCACTGTGACCGGCTACGGATTCGGGCCTACCGTTGAAATCGCCCAGGGTGCTCGTGCCCCGCTTGGCTGTCTGCTTCCCCGCGGCCGCACGGCTCGTACTTACACCACTCTGCGAATCGAGCGCACCGGCCTGAGTTCCGTCGAGCAGAACATTCGTCGGCCATCGTCCCTTGTTGGAGTCGAAGTCGGCGGCCGGCGACGGGGTACCGTACGTCGACCCGAACGACCTGCTGGCGGATGACAGTCCGTACTCGGTGCGCTCGCGGCCATCGATGCGGCAGCCGTCGATATTTAGTGCTCCGGTGCCGTGCGCGAGTACGTTCGCCGGCACGGTGCCGCTCAATGGTTTGCGGCCGACAACGATTGGCTCGAAGGCCGGTTTGAGCGCGGTTCCCCAGCCCTGCCATGGCAGCGCGTCAGCGGTCAATTCGAGCTCCTGGTCCAGCAACCCCGTGTCGCGGCGTCCTGCGCCGTCTCGGTTGCCCTGGCGGCCAGATTCGACGTAGTCCGCGCCCATGGTGGCGCGGCGGATAGCGCCTGAGTTCGAGCCGTAGCCAAGCTGTGTACCGGTGATCGCCTTCGCGACGTCGACCGACTTCGGGAACCCGGATCCGTACAGCCAGGCGATCGAGTCGCGAATCTCGAACCCGGAGTCCTCGACAGCCGACGCGAGCCGGTGCCAGGTGCGCGAGCCACCGAACGAGACGATGTACCCGCCAGGCTTCAGGACGCGGAGGCATTCGGTTGCCCATGCCTCGCACCAGTTCTGGAAGTTCTTCATCGCACTGGGCGAGAGGTCATACGTGCCTGCGTCCATCGCGCCGGTATCACCGATCTTCTCGTCTGGACGGTCAGCGGCGCGGCGGTGTACACCCGGCGACCCGTTCTTCCGGGTCGAACTGAACTCCCCTGGCTGGTCCCACTGTTTGCCCATGAACGCAATGCCGTACGGCGGATCCGTTACAACGGAGTCGACTGAGTTGTCAGGGAGCGTGCGAAGGACGTCGAGAACATCGCCATGGTGGAGGGTGACCGCGTCGTCGCGGTAAACGATTGTCACGAGAGGTCCGCCGGTCGCTCATTGCCCGCGTAACAGTGGGGACGGTTTCTGTCGTTGGTGCAGTTTCCGACGCCGCAGCTACGTGGGTTGCCGCACTGTAGGCAGCATTCGGCGAGGTGATCGACGATTTCCCGCTTCGGCGTCCACAGCCCGAGCGCGCCAACGCATTCGATCGGTTCGGCTAACGGGGTGACGTTGTCGAGGACCAGGTGCACGATCTGGCGGCGTTCTTTGCCGGTGGGGTCAGGGTACGAGGCCTCGCCCCACGGCTTGCAGCACCCAGCTTCGGGGTGCACATCGACGAGGTTCACGATGCCGATGATCGCGCCCGTACGGAACGGCCAGCGAACCATCTTGCCGCCGAACTCCCACCCAACGAGGGGCTGTGGCGGGGCGAGCTCCGTCATCATCTTTCGGTACTCAGCCTTGACGAGTGGCGATCGCTCTCCGCGTTCGGACCAGCGGTTGCCTGCATGAATTGCCAGGGGTCCGCGGTACTTCCAGTTCTGAGTACGGTTCTCGATGGTCTTGCCGCCGTCGATGATCGCCCATGCCCACGGTTGCTGAACAGTCAGTGCCTTCATCCGAATCAGAGCCCCTGTTCGGCGTAGTAGTCGGACAGCTTCACGGGTGTCCAGTAGTTCGCGAATTGACCCCTGGGATTTGGACCGCGCTTATCGAATGGGTCGCCGGGGCATGCCGCACTGACGACGCCGTCCGCGACTGTGATGAACGCTGACGTGCACGAGAAGCCGCCGTCACCGGTTTCGCCGACGGTGATCATGGTGGGCAGACCGGTGATCTTCTCTGCAATCGACGCCGGTCCCTTCACATAGGGCATCGACCGGCCGAGCGCTTTACCTGCTTCGGTACGCGGGTCAGCTACCCAGCATCCGATACGGCGGTTGAACTTCCATCCCGGGTGCGGTGCCTCGGCGGCCTTGCGTCGGTATCGGGTGTCGTCACCTTCTGCGTACTCGAATCCCGCGAACCAGCGGTCCAGGGTGACGCCGTCGTATCGGACCTGATAATCGCGGTCCACAGAATCCATCGGGTAGGTATCGGCCCAGTCGTCGCACTCGGACTTGAAGTTCTCACGCCGCTTCGCCGCCACAGTGAGCGCTTGGACGAGATCGGTTGCGGTGCTGCGGTACACGTGCGTCACCGGCCAGGTCATCGGACACCGGCGATCATCGACGCTGCGCGCTCGGCATAGGTGACCGACTCGCCCTGCATCTTCTCGTGCAGGTAGCAGGTGTGGCGGCCGTGGGCGGTGTAGCCGAGTGACCACTTGTATGCGTTCCACCAGTCGACGCCGGATCTCTTCCAGATTTGGAGTGCACCTTTGAGTGCTTTGCGGCGGAGGTCTTCCATCCACGCCGGTACGTCGACGAGTGACAGGCTGGTGATCAGCTGCGCGAGGTCTGCGAGGGCGTTACCTTCGGGGAGTTCCGAGATGGGGTCGCCGGGTGCGGAGAACTGCAGCACCTGGAACCGGTCGGACTTGATGTACCGGCCACCGAGGATGCCTTGGCCGCCGCGGTTGACGCCGATGATCTGGCTCTTGTGGCGGGACGGGTCGGAGATGAGAACGACGGCGCGGATAGTCAGTCCCGGCTGCAAGCCTTCGCCTATCTGGGCGGCGACGTTGCCGGCAACTTCTGCGCCACCGGAGTAGCCGAGCAGGATCGCGCCGGGGAACTTGCGAATCAGATCGAGCAACGCCTGTTCGGCGTGCATGACGTTGGTGGTGAAGCTATTCCCGTTCCAGCGGGGCACGGGCCCGAAGTCGGCCGACCAGACCAGTTCGATGATGACGTACTTCTTGGGGTCGAGGTTCTTTGTGACGGCGGACAGACTGTTGGTGCCGTACGGTTCGCCGATGCCTCGGCAGGTGATGATCACTCTCATGTCGCTGGTGACCTCCGGGGATTCCATGGCGGCGTAGAAGCCGTAGAAGTCCGGCGTCGTTGTCAAAGTGTGTAGGTCGTTCATTCAGCTCGCCGCCTCATCGTGGTTGTTGCTGCTGTACGCGGGCTCAGGGAGGCGGGATGACCATGCCACCGACCACTCTTTGTTCCGGGCCGCGTCTTCTTCGCCGATGTTGAGGGGCATCAGCAACCCCAGGAACGACTCCCCCGCACGGATCAGCAACGAGCGGAACCCTGTGTGGGATTCGAGCAGCAACGGCTTCAGGTAGGCGGAGGCTGCAACAGCGAATCGAGCGAACCGCGGGCCGTCGACGGCGAGCTCCTCGATCAACACGGGTGCGGAGAAATGGGATCGCGAGATCATCTTCGGGATGTCGAGGAACTGCTCGTCGGTCGGCAGCCGTGGGATCTTGTACGAGCGGCCATCGACGAAGCCCGCGCAGTCGACGAGGGTCACGAACTCGTCATCGGCCTCGATACGCACCTGGAACTCGGGTGCGTCCGAGTCGGCCTTCTCTTTGCCCGCCTTGAAGATCGAGAGGATCTTCTTCACGTCCTCCGGCAGAACATCGATTGTCGCGAGGCCCGGTTCGACTTGCTCCCAGATCGACACGATCGCCTGACCCATCGAGAAACGGTCAGTGGCCATGACCCATAGGTTGACCGGGTCTACGAGCATCCGGACGCGGGTGTATGTCGGAAGGTGTTCGTCGTTGCCGGCGTGGACGACGACCGAGGACAGGGCCGCGCGGAGGTCGGCAGTGCCGACGGTGATGATGACGTCGCTCATGGCCTACGTCCTTCCTGATCGGTGATGTCGTTGCCCGGGGATGGGAATTGAGAGTTGGCCTTCGACTTCGGTGTGCGGGGCCGCTTCCTTGCCCGCGATGTAACGGTGGAGACCGACCTGTCGCTCCGGAGGGAGGGAGAGGAACCACTGCTGTGCGGCAGTGAGAGCGGCGGAGTCCACCTGCTACTCCTGTGCATCGGCCGCAGCCGCATCGCGAGCGGTCAGCAGACCCTGCTCGACGTCGGAGTACTCGTATCCGAAGACCTCGGTGAGGTCGTGGTGCCATGCGTCCAGCGCCGGGTAGGGCTTGCGTTCCCACTGAAAGCTTTTGAGGAGGCCGTCTTCTTGGAGGACGTTGTCGAGCAGGTACACGGAGACCGCCAACTGCGTCAGGCTCATCTTGTTGACGTGCCGTTCGATCTCGGCGTGGTCGTTCTCGTCGTCGTCTTTCGTCATGGGCGGCACGCCGAGCAGTTCCATCGCTGCGGACTTCGTGTATCCGGATCGGGTGGAGTGGTCCATCACGTACAGGCGTAGGCACCGGACAGCGAAGTCGGAGTTGCTTTCGGCGGCAGCCTTGGCGAGGAAACGGCGGCGCACGGTCGCCGCGGTCCGCAGGTCCTCTTCGAGCTTGGCCTTGCGCTCTCGCTCCTCCCGCGCCTGTGCCTGCGCCCCCGTCTCGACGGCGGGTTTGATCGGCTTGCCCGATGAGTCGGTGTCATCACCGCCGGAGCCGGGGAAGAACTGCTTGTACTTCCACACGTACCCGGATTCGACGTTCCGGTCGGTCAGAGCGACGCGCTCTGCACCGTCTGGAATCTCATCCTCGTTCTGGGCTTCGATCCAATCGAAGGTGACGACGGCGGGGTCGGTTTCCGCCGCATCGGTAGCGGCGTCGGCCTCCTCGTCGAGTGCGTCGTCGGTGGCCACACGAATCCCTTTGTCGGTCAGCTCCTTCACGATCTTCGCTTCGCGCTTGAGCCAGTCCCTGTCCTTGCGTGCCTGCTCGACGTTGAACGCGAAGTTCGGGGTACCGAGAAAGAGAGCGAGGCGGTCGTACACCGGCTGGTCGTCGGCGAACTCGGTGAGCGCGAGCGCATCCTCGATCGTCACCTGACGGGCGACGAGCCTGTCGCGCACCGACTGCGGCGCATTCGCCAGCTTGATGCGGTCCCTGATGGTCTTCTGCTTGTGACCGGTCTGCGAGGCAAGGGTCTTGAGGTTGACGTCGTCGAACTCGAGCAGCGACTGGTACGCGTTGCCCTCCTCCACGACGTTGAGGTCGGAGCGGTGCAGGTTCTCGGTCAGCATCACTTCGAGCTGTGCCCGGTCGTCGCCAGCGAGGTCGAACCGGACGATGCACGGCACCGTCTTCAGTACCGCTCGCTTCGCGGCCGCGTGACGGCGATGCCCGGCGATGAGCGTGTACTTCCCCTTCGCCTTCGCGGGAGTCACTATCAACGGTTCGAGGACGCCCTGGCCCTTGATGGATTCGGCGAGCTCGGTCACGTCACCGAGGTCGGTGCGAGGGTTTTTCGGGTGCGGGACGATCGCGGTAGGTCGTAGGTGTTCGAGGATGGTCTCGCGGACCTCGGTGGTGTCGGTCTGTGTGGTGGTCATCGTGTGCGCTCCTGGCATGTTGCGGACGGGTGGTCAGGTTCTGTTCGGCAGATCGAGTTGGACGTGAGCGGGGCGGGGGTTGTACGGCTTACGGGCGGTGCAGATCTCGGAGTGGCGAATCCACAGGCGCTCCCCGTCGGCGCGGGCGGCGTCGAGGTCGGAGCCTTTGAGGACTTCCGCGTACACGGCGCGGCCGTTGATCGGTCCGGAGAAGTGCTTGCGGACGGTGCCGAGTTCCGGGTCCGGTGAGATGTCCACCGGTATCCATCGGTCCTCCCGCGACATCGACTTGCACCAATGCACCGGTGCGTGACAGTCCTTGCATTCGCTCGCCACAGCCCGCGTTCCTCCTTCCTCTCGTTCAGCCGGTCCGTGCACGAGCGCCGACGAGCACTCGGTGGCGACGGACGGTGGCCCGGGTCTGCGCCATCACCGGTGCACACTCGGGGCACATTCCGTGGCGTGCCGATTCAGTTGTCACAGCGGTGATCTCGTCGCACAGAAGGCACGGAATGCGGTCCGCTCCTGCTGCCTCAGGGACGTCTGGGGCAGGGTGTACAGATTCGAGGCCGAGGTGCTCGCGGATCCGGACGACCGTGTAGTCCGTCCACTTCGTATGCTCGGCAATCTCGCGGTCGGTCATGCAGCGGCCGACGAGTGTGGACACCAATACGCGGCGGTCGTACGGCGACAGCGCTTCACCGGGGAGATGTCCGGCGAGTGCCTGCTCGAATCGTTCCGGATGGTCGAGGCGCTTCACAGCGACACCACCACGGCGTAGCCGGACTGGAACTCGATCGCCGGAATGCACTGGTACTTGCCGGCCGCATCGCGGACCACATAGTCACCCGGCACCGCGAACATCGACGGCTCGTCGAGAGGCTCGATGTAGAACCGGTCACCACGCTTGGCGACGTTCTCGTCCAAGACGAACTTCAGCATGTCGACGAAGTTGTCGCCGGTCCACACGATTGCGTCGACCTGCTTCGGCACCTGCTGATATCGGCGATGTGTTCTGCTGGGTCGAGCACCCATCCGAGAGAGGGGAACAATCCCATGCGGTATGCCCGACTGTTCATCGGTAACGACGGAAACAGACTCGACGCCAAGCCTCACATCGTCGCCAGTCTGATCAAGGCCCTCGACGCCACCGCCCGCCTGGCCGGTCACGCCGCCCTTGTTTCCGAGCTTTCGGGCGAAGACGGCGTAAGCACACGCTTCGCCCTCTACATCCCCGGCGAAGATGGCTTCTCGGTCCTCCGCGCTGATTACCAGGGGGAAGACAGTGCCCTCGACACCGACTACCTCCAACGCGCGGTTCAATGCGCCATACACCTCGGAGGGTGGATCGTTCTCGACGCGCGCGACGAAGTGGTAACTGACATTGTCGAGGCCAAAAAGGTCAAAGCGCGTGCCATCGACCTCTATCGAGAACGCCACCCGGGCATCTGATGTCCGGCACGGCGCGGTGAAGTACTCGAACGTTGATCTATCGGTCAGGAACGGCATCACGCACCACCGACCAGCGGGTAGAGCGACGCGGCGACCAGCAACGCCACCAGCACGACGATGAACACCATGTAGACGCGGAGTCGGCAGCGAACCGACGGTGGCAGGTCATCGTTCACGAGACGTACCACCCAGCTGCGATCACGAGTGTGCAGATCAGCCGCATCGCGAGGTAGCCGCAAACAGCGGCGGCTGCGATCAGGACGTAGGCAATGCGTTCAGCGGTCATGACGCCATCACCTCGACCGATGCCAGCCACAAGTACAGGGCGTCGCGGACGTGCTTCGGGAGTGCGTCGGCGGTGACCTCGCTGATCGGTGTGTCACTGCTGCCCTGCGGTGATTGCTCGACGACCGCCTTGCCGAGTGGCGACTTCTTGTCGACAGCATCGACCTGTATGAAGTACCGCTCGTTGACCAGGCCACGCTTCGCGTTGACCTCGGACACGATCACTTTCATGTCGGACATGTCATGCCTCCGCTACGTTTTCGAGGACACCCTCGAGCAGGCTGAGTTGGTATGCGATGTGGGTGATGAGCTTGTGTTGATCACGGTCGACGTCGGTGTCGGCGAGCTGGTCGACGGCGGACTTCGCTGCCCGGCGGATCAGTTCGGCGTTGTCGATCAGCTGCGCGCGCTTCGCCTCGCGAGCCATTCGGACTGCGCGGCGGCCGTTGATGACGCCGACGCACGCGGTGTCAGCCATGTGCCACCGCCGGGGCTGCGACCGGTGGCCCGGTGATCTCCGAGCGCGGCGGGAGGTACGCGACGCGGAGCTTGTCGCCGGGTTTCATCCACCGGTCGTTGACGGCCTGCCACAGGTGCAGTCCGTCGACCTCACCGCGGTAGACGACTCGGCAGGGGTACACCGTGTAGACGGTCTTGCCGGCGTCGTTGATGTGCGGGACGAGGAGCTCGACACCGTGTGGCCGGTCAGTCGGGGTCGCTGCGGCCGGGATGTACCGGTCGTAGGCGAGCTGCGCGGCGAATGCAGGGCCGGACAGATCGTCGGGGGTATTGTTGCTGGTGCTCATCAGGATTCACTCGATTCTTCTGGTGAGTAGACGGGCCTCGCGGGCAATGCGGGGCCCGTTACTTGTCGGTCGAGGTAGGTGGATACCGGTGGTGGCGGCGACCCGGGGGGCCGGTCAGCCGCCACCACCGGGGCCTGAACCGTCAGGGGCCGCAGTGGGATTCAGCGCGCCACCGTGACGGTCAGACAGCCCGGCAGGTTTCCCCGACGGGCGGCTCTTGAGATGCTGGCCAGGCTTCGGAACATCCGGCTCCGTACGGAGCGCATCGTTTCCCGTGAGGTGTTGGAATTGCTCGGCCACTTTGTTGACATAGACCGTGACCGTTTCGGCGGGACTGCGCGTCATCAGCGTTTCGACGTTCGCCTCGATATCACCGTGCGAGATGTAGGGAGACGGATCTGCTGCGACGGTGAGCACCTCACGTAAGGCGCGCCTCAACCGCTCCAGCCGTCTGTTCAGTTCTGCGGCAACGGCATCGATCCGATCAGCACCCTCGGCAAGCATGCCAACTCGATCGACGTAGTCCAGGTCCTCGATCGCACGGATCGCATCCCGCATCCACAGCGTCGCCAGGCGGGCCGCGTCCCGAACGTCCTGCGCACGCTGACGCTCGTTGTCTTTCTGCTCGCGAACATCGACACCAGGTAACCCGCCCTTGTCGAACCGACGTTTCTCCGGGGACAACAGGAACCGTTGCCGCTGAACGGGATTGATCGTCATGACTGACCTCCCTCGACTCGGACCCTGAACTGGTCGTTCCTGACAATCTCGCTCAGGCTTCGCAGCAGGTCCTGGTACTTCTCAAGACCGCGCTGTGACAAGTGCGCGTGACCGTCGCCGAGTAGGAGCTCAACGGTTCCGTCCTCAGATATCACCAGCCCAACCTCAGCGTGCGGCGCGCTGCGAGGCGAGAACCAAACAACCTTCTCGGCCCCGGCGATCACCAGCGTGCGATCGGGATGTTGGATGGTCACCGATGTCGAGTCGGGATCTGCGGGCGCGGTCACAGCCAGCTCCGCAAAGCAGCGCCCGCGAGCATGAACGCCCACAGAATCAGCACCCACGACGCCGATCCGACCACGCAGATCGCCAGCAGCCACAGCGCGAGACTGCGCGGAGATCGGTTGCGCTGCAAAGCAATCATGGGTTTCCTCGACTTCCAGAAGTGGTAGCGGTACGCGCCCGCCGGCGGTCACGTTTCGACTTGAACGCCTCGATGTCGCGGCGGCGAAACATGAACGCCCCGCGGTTTCCCGGGGCCTTCACGGCGGGGATCAGTGAGCCTCGAGCAACCATCCGGGAAACTGCCGACGGGGTTACTTCGAGGAACTGACACACATCCGTGGTCGGCATGAACTCCTCGGCTGATGTCACGTTGTGACATTCTCACGCATAACGACATATGTCAACGTTGTGACTAATATCGCCTAGTCAGCGCTTATGCCCGCACTTGCGGCTCGCACAACCTTGTGACACGATTCTCGGCATGGCAGACAAGTCGGGGGACCATCTCCTGAATCACGGACCGCTCAACAGCGCAACAAAGCGCGAGTCGAGCAGGGAGACACGGCGGGCTCAGGCCCGCGCGGACCGCATGAAGAAGCGCGCGCTTGGGCGCGACGAGCAGTTCCAGAATGATTTTCAGCCGAAGGGTCGGAGGCTCCGCGATGACAACAAGTAACGACTTTCAGAACGATGGGGTAATCGACCCGCAGTTCGATATGTCCGACCGGTTGAAGAAGGCCTTGGCGCATAGCGACGTCAGCGTCACAGAGATGGCCGACTACCTCGGGGTCACGCGCGAAACGATCAGCCGCTGGATCAACGGCCGAACGAAAATCGGGAAGGCACCCTTGCGGCTGTGGGCCTTGCGTACGGGTGTGCGGCTCGCATGGATCGAACACGGGACGGCGGTAGCAGAAAGCCCCCGCCCGGATGGAGATCCGAACGGGGGCTCATCGCTCCCCCACCTGGACTCGAACCAGGAACCCTTCGATTAACAGTCGAATGCTCTGCCAATTGAGCTATGGGGGATTACCTCGCGGCGTCACACTCTCGTGCGAGCCGTTGGAAACAATAGCGCACACCCCCTTGCTACTACCAAATCGGGTTCTGCCGAGTACCAAATCGCCCTGCTCGAGGTTCGTCGGGCAAGATGGAAGAACAGCCGCACGCCCTATGGGAGGACCTACTGATGATTCGTTTGGTACTGGCGGCCGGAGCTGCTTACGTACTCGGTGCCAAGGCGGGACGTGGCCGGTACGAGCAGATTCGCAAGACGGCGAGCGCCGTCGCGTCGAGCCCGGCCACCAAGAAGGCGATCGAGGTCGGCCGTCAGAAGCTGTCCGATTCCCTGAACACCCAGCCACGACTGGAACCGATGAAGCCGATCGACGACGAGACCCAGGTCTTCGTTCCCCGCGATCAGCTGCGGCGCTAACCGACCTCGGCCACACTCCCGACGGCGAGCTCGAGCAGACTGCGGCGGTACTGCTCGAGGGCGATGAGGTCGCCGAACAGCGCGTTGTAGTCGTCGGGCTTCTCCACCGGCGACATGCGCTGCAGTTTCGATTTGAGTTCCGCCACCTGTTGGCCGACCCATACCTCCTGGAGTCGTGCGAGCACGCCCGAGATGTAGCGGGTGAGGGCGTCGTCGGCCACGCGCATCGGGTCGACGGCGAGCTCGGTGACCAACGACACGACAACGGCGTCCTTGGCCTGTTTGGCCACGGCGTCGACCCACTCCCCTCCGCCCAGCCCGGCAGCGGTGCCGCCGGCAGCGGCCACTGCGTCGCGCACAGCCGCGTACGCCGGGTGATGGAAGCTTTCCGGCGGGAGCGAATCGAACACCGTTCCTGCCATCGCGGGCATCTGCAATACCGCCTTGAGCGCTTCCCGTTGCGGCCACAGGGACGGATCGGTGGGATTGGGGCGCGGCGGCCCGGCGGGGGCTTCGGCGGGCGCTGCCTGACGCTTCTCGAACGGCACGCGTTTTCCACTCGAGTCGCCTCGGGCACCCTTCTTCGCCTCGTCGCGCACGCGGGCGAGCACCATCGCGGTGTCGTCCCACCCGGTCCAGCCGGCGAGCTGCCGCGCGTACTCGTCCCGCAGCGACGCATCCTTGATGCGGGCGACCACGGGGACGGTTCGCTTCAATGCTTCGACGCGCCCCTCAGGCGTATCGAGATCATGTTCTCGCAGCAGCGATTTGACGACGAAAGCGAACATCGGGGTGCGCCTGGCCACGAGATCGCGAACGGCGTTGTCGCCGGATTTCAGGCGCAGATCGCACGGGTCCATTCCGTCCGGCGCGACGGCGACGAACGTCTGACCGGCGATCTTCTGATCACCCTCGAATGCCTTCATCGCGGCGGCCTGGCCGGCCTCGTCGCCGTCGAAGGTGTAGATCACTTCGCCGCGAAAGTAGCTGTCGTCCATCATCAATCGACGCAGCATCGCCAGGTGATCCTCGCCGAATGCGGTTCCGCAGGACGCCACCGCAGTCTTGACGCCTGCCAGGTGCATCGCCATCACGTCGGTGTAGCCCTCGACGATGACGGCCTGATGCGATTTCGCGATCTCCTTGCGCGCCAGATCGAGGCCGAACAACACCTGAGACTTCTTGTACAGCATCGTTTCCGGGGTGTTGATGTACTTACCCGGCATAGTGTCGTCGTCGAACAGCTTGCGCGCGCCGAAGCCGATGACGTCGCCGCTCTGACTGCGAATGGGCCACACCAGCCGACGCCGGAAGCGATCGATCGGCGTCCCCCGCTTACCGGGTGTCGCCAGCCCCGCGTCGACTATTTCCTTGGCCTCGAAGCCCTTGCCCAGCAGGTGTTTGGTGAGGGTGTCCCAGCCGTCGGGCGCGTATCCGCAGCCGTAGGCCAGGGCGGCGTGGCCGTCGAAGTTGCGTTCGGTGAGGTAGTCCCGCGCGGTCTGGGCGTCGGGACCTCCGAGCCTGCCCGCGTAGAACTCCTGCGCGGCAGCGTTCGCGGCGATCAGGCGTGCTCGGGTGCCGCGGTCACGTTGAACCGACGGCCCTCCGCCCTCGTAGGAGATCGAGTAGTTCAACCGATCGGCCAATTGCTCGACGGCCTCGACGAAGGAGATGTGCTCGATCTTCTGAAGGAAGGAGTAGGCGTCACCGCCCTCGCCGCAGCCGAAGCAGTGATAGTGACCGTGGTTGGGTCGGACATGGAACGACGGAGATTTCTCGTCGTGGAAGGGGCACAACCCCTTCATGGAGTCGCCGCCCGCGCGCTTGAGAGAGACGTAGTCGCCGACTATGTCTTCGATCCGTGTGCGTTCGCGAATGGCGGCGATGTCGCGTTCAGGAATTCGGCCGGCCACGAAGGGCAGTCTAGTCCCGATCCGGACCTACCCACATTCGGTCGCGGAGCGGTCAGCCCCAGCTGGCCTGAGCTCCGAGCGAACGCTTGTCGATCAGTTCGAGTCGGCTCTCGGTGTACGACGCGATCTGGTCGACGACCACTCGGGTCCGTTCGGCATCGCTGTCGGCCCGCTGCCAGGCGGGCACCAGGATGGGGTCCAGCTCGCCCGGAGCCGAGCGCATCAACCACTCGGCGACGCGGTGGATGCGATCGCGCTGACGCTCCTGGCGGATCTTGTGTCCGGCGTCGGACATCACGTACCGCAGGGCCATGGTCTTGAGCAGCGCAACCTCCGAGCCGACGATCGACGGCACCACGAGATCGGCGTCGTAGCGACTCAACGGCGCGGTGCCGTACTTCTCGTGCGTGCCCTCGATGGCGGCGGTGGCGAAGCGGCCGACGAGTTCACTGGTCATGTGCTTGAGCGCCACCGATGCGGCGAGAGTTCCGTCGTAGCGTCCGACCGCGACCACGACGGGCATCCTCGACAGGCGATCCGCGGCCTCGATCAGTTCGTCGACATCGAGTCCGCGAAATTCGGAGACGCCGAGTTCTGCGAGGGCGCGTCGCTCGATCGGATCGGACAGCGCCCGCAGGTCGATTCGAGCGTCGATCACACCGTCCTCGACGTCGTGCACCGAGTACGCCACGTCGTCGGACCAGTCCATGCTCTGCGCTTCGAGGCACTTGTGTTTGTCCGGGGCACCGTCACGCACCCAACCCAGAATGGCGGAGTCGTCGTCGTAGGCACCGAATTTCGCGCCCGGGGCTGGTCGGATCCAGGGGTACTTGGTGGCGGCATCGAGCGAGGCTCGGGTCAGGTTGAGCCCGACGCTGCGACCGTCGGCATCGAGGATCTTCGGCTCGAGTCCGGTGAGAATGCGCAGGTTCTGCGCGTTGCCCTCGAACCCACCGCAATCCTGGGCCACTTCGTCGAGGGCGCGTTCGCCGTTGTGCCCGTACGGCGGGTGGCCGATGTCGTGCGCCAGCCCGGCCAGGTCCACCAGATCGGGATCGCTGCCGAGTCCTTCGGCGATGCTGCGGCCGATCTGGGCAACTTCGAGCGAGTGCGTCAACCGCGTGCGTGGGGTGTCTCCGTCTCGCGGTCCGGTGACCTGGGTCTTGTCGGCGAGCCTGCGCAGTGCGGCGCAGTGCAACACGCGCGCTCGATCGCGCGCGAAGGCGCTTCGGTGCGAGGCGTTGTCTGCCCCGGCCCGCAGTCCCGCGGTCTTGGGCGGTTCGGGGACGAATCGTTCGACGTCGTGGGCCGAGTACGTGCCGGTCATCTACTGGCCTGCCGTGTAGGAGAAGTCCGCGGTGAAGTGGGTCAGCTGATACCACAGCAGAGCGCCTGTCTCCCTGGCGATTCCGTGCGCCTGGGATTCTCTGGTGTAGACAGCCGGACCGGTGCGCGTCGGCGAGGTCCAGGCGTCCAGGCCCGCGTCGCGCGCCATGGTTCGGGTGCGAAGTGAATGCCACGGATCGCTGACCAACACCACCGACGACTTGCCCTGCTCGCGCAGGGTGTTGCTCACGGCCTCGATGCTCTCCAGTGTGTCCGAGCCGGTCTCGACGGCAACGATGGCGTCGGCGGGAACGCCCTGATCGATCAGATAGTTGCGGCCCGATGCGGCCTCGGTGAACAGGTCCCCCTCCTGCTTGCCACCGACGGTGACGATCTCGGGGGCTATACCCTGCTCGTACAGCGACGCGGCCTGGGACAGTCGTGCCTCGAACACCGTCGAGGGGGTGCCGCTGTACTGCGCGGCACCGAGCACCACGATGGCGTCCGCCTTGGAATAGTCGTCGATGCGCGCTACCTGCCACACCCGCACTGCTGTTCCCGCGACCAGCACCAGCGACATCAGCACCACTCCCGCGACGAGCCGACCGGTCCAGCGTCCGAGCGTTCCGAAGAAGCCCAGGCGCTCGGGACCGGGGTCCGGGGCATACCGATCGTCGTACGGATCTCCGTACGAATCTCGGTCGAGAGTTGAATTCACCCCTCGAGTTTGCCAGGCCTGCTCGTCGGCGTGGTCACGGCGCGCCCCGAACGACCTACAGCCACCCTCTGTCCTCGGCCACCCGTACCGCCTCGGCCCGGGTAGTGGTGCCGGTCTTACCGATGGCCGACGACAGATGATTGCGTACTGTGCCCTCCGAGAGGTGGACCTGAGCAGCGATGGATCCCGCCGTCCCGCCCTTGGCGGCCGCCCGGAGAACCTCCTGCTCTCGGGCCGTCAGTGGAGAGACGCCGTCGGTGAGGGTTTCGGTCGCCAGCGTCGGATCGACCACGCGAAGCCCCATGTGCACGCGCCGAACGGCGTCGGCCAACTGCTTGGCTGGGGTGTCCTTGACCACGAAACCCGACGCACCCGCATCGATCGCGCGCCGCAGGTAGCCGGGTCGCCCGAATGTGGTGACGATCAGCACTCTCGACTCCGGTGCGATCAGGGCCAGTTCGGCGGTGACCTCGATACCGTTCTTGCCGGGCATCTCCATGTCGAGCAGGACGACGTCGGGTCGATGTTCGAGAACGGCAGCGGCGACCTCGTCCCCGCGTCCCACCTCGGCGACGACGTCGAGATCCTGTTCGAGCCCCAGCAGAGCTGCCAGCGCTCCCCGCACCAGGGCTTGGTCGTCCGCCAGCAGGAGTGTGATGGTCATTGCGCCTGCGTCCTATTCACCGTGTACCTCCACCCTGAAACCACCGGTCGGCACCCGGGCGATCGTCAGTGCACCACCCGCGGTGGCCACTCGTTCTCCCAGACCCCGCAGACCGTTGCCGCCGGAATCCTTGTCTGCCGGTCCCACTCCGTCGTCGACGATGGAGATGGTCGACGCCGTCAGCGTCACTCGGCAATGTCGTGCGCTCGAGTGGCGGACCACATTGGTCACCGCCTCCCGGATCACCCAACCGAACAGTTCTCGATGTCGCAGTGGCACCACGTCGGCGTCATCGGGAAGATCGGCATCGATTCCCGCAGCGGTCAATGCGGTTCGTGCACTGGCCAACTCGGATCCGATGTCGACCTGTCGCATGCGCCCGACGGTGCTGCGCACATCGGCAAGTGCTTGCCGGGCAAGGGTTTCCAGTTCGGCGATCTCGACGGCCGCTCGGGCGGGGTCGATCTCGATGAGCCTGCCGGCCAGTTCGCTCTTGACGGTGATGACGGTCAGGGAATGACCGAGGATGTCGTGCACGTCCCGGCTCATGCGCTCGCGTTCGGCCACGATGGCCAGGTCTGCCAATTGTTGCCTGGCCACGGCCAATTCGTGATTGCGCTGGAAGACCTGAGTGATTCCCCATGCCGCGGCCGCGCTGATCAGCAGCTGGAAGGCGAAGAAGTTGTCGGGCTCCCAGGAATCGACGAAACGTGGAGCCGCTTCGACGGTCACCACCATCGCCGCCACCAACGCCCAGGCCTGCCGGACCGGCAGGGTCATCATCGCCAGCACCGCTATGTAGACGGTCGCGCCGAAACCGGTGGTACCGACCAAGGCACTCATCGCGAAAGTCAGGGCCACCATCACCCCGAGCGCGATCCATGCCTGCGACCTCGGCAGTGGATGTCCTCGGCGGTGTCCGTTGCGGAAACGCCAGAAGGTGGATGTGAACACGACACCGAAGCCGAGAATCACGACGATCCCGAAGACCCGGTCCGGCACGGATTCCAGAGACAGAATCTCGTTCAACGGATAGATCAGATAGATGAGCCAGATGGCTCCGAACATCCAGCCGTACCGCCAGACCCGGCCCTCGGGGAGATCGGCGGTCAACGTGGTCATGTCGCCCACGGTATCCCTGTGGGCGACACGATCAGTGGTTTCGGTCTCAGGCACGCTTGGTGTCTCTCCGGAACAGCATCGCCGCGCCTGTGACGAAGATTGTCGCCCACACCACCAGATTGATCACGGCGACCAGCAACGTTCCGGTTTCGGTCCCGGCGAACGCGGCCCGGGACACGGTAGCCAAGCCGTAGAGCGGGGTGAACTGGGCCAACATCGGGAACCAGCCGCTGTCACCGAGGGGAACGAAGAGTCCGCCTGCCAGCGCCAGGAACGCGAGCACGGGTCCGAGGATCTGCATCACGTTCTCCGAGGGCAGCAGGTAGCCCATGAACAGTCCGAACGCGGCGAACACCGCCGAGCCGATCCAGCCGATCAGGCCGCTGACGATCCACACCCAGATCGGCATGTCCGCCCCGAGGAACTTCGCGACGACGAACACCACCACGATCGAGGCCGCGCCCATCGTCATGGCCACGAGCACCTTGGTGACGATGTAGGCGACGGGCCTGAGCGGCGTCAGGCGAAGCTGTCGGCTCCACCCCTGTGCCCGCTCGACCGATACCATCGCTCCCCCGCTGGTCGTTGCCAGCATCGCTCCGTAGACGGCCATGCTGATGGCGATGTAACCGGTGACGTTGCCGTGCGCAAAGGGATAGTCGGTGCGGTAGTCCGACTGCGTGCCGAAGATGACGAAGAACACCGGCGGCATGACCAACGTGAAGATCAGCGTGCGCTTGTTTCGGAACAGTCTGCGGATTTCGAGTCCGAGAAACGTGGTCGAGAATCCGCCCCAGGCAACGGCTCTGCCGGATGTGCGGGTGGTTGTGGACTGCGTGGTCGTGGTCATCGGATGCTCCCGGCGAGGTTGTTTTCGGAGTCGGTGGTCAGGGCGAGGAATGCGTCCTCGAGGTTGCGCGAGACGATTTCGAGATCGGTCGCGTGTGCGTCGTTGAGCAGGTACCGGGCCACCGCGTCGGAGTCGCGTCCGTGGACGATCACCCGGTCGCCACGTGTGTCGACGCGGTCCACTCCCGGCAGAGCCAGCAACACCGACTGGTCGACGCCGGGCAGTGTGGCGGTGACGGTGCGCCCTGCCGCCAGGTTCTTCACCTCGGCGGCGCTGCCGTCGGCGACGATCTTGCCGTGCCGCACCAGAACGATGCGGTCCGCGTACGCGTCGGCCTCGTCGAGGTAGTGCGTTGCGAACAGCACCGTTCGGCCGGTGCTGGCGTCCTGGCGAATGGCGTTCCAGAAGTCGCGACGTCCTTCGACGTCCATTCCGGTGGTCGGCTCGTCGAGCACCAGCAGGTCCGGATCGGGTAGCAGTGCCAGCGCGAATCGCAGTCGCTGCTGCTGTCCCCCGGAGCATTTGGCCACTCGCCGATCTCCGATGTCGGCGATGCCGGCCCGGGTGAGGACTTCCTTCACCGACCGTGTGCGGGCGAACAGTGCCGACGTCAGCTCGACGGTTTCTCGGACGGTCAGGTCGCGAAGCAGACCGCCGGTCTGCATGACGGCCGAGATGCGGCCCTGGGCGATCGCGTCGGCGGGTGTTCCCCCGAACACCGACACCGACCCGGTGGTGGGTGTCGCCAGGCCGAGCATCATGTCGATGGTGGTCGTCTTTCCCGCTCCGTTCGGTCCGAGAAATGCGACGACCTCGCCCGGTTCGATGGACAGGCTGAGCCCGTCGACCGCCCGGACCGAGCCGTAGGTCTTGGTGACGTTTCGCAGTTCGACTGCCTTCGTTGTGGTCATGGGAATCACTCTGCTGCGATCGAGCAGCGTCGACCTCGTTCGAGCGTCACGATTACGAGGTGACAACTGTCATGCATCCACATCGACCTGCTCGATCTCCTCGCCGCCCAGCCGGTAGATTTCAGCGCATGGCAGTCCAGCACCGGCGGCACAGCAGCGCCACAGTCGTTCGAAAGTCAGACGCCCGAAGCTCGGTCCATCGATTTCGTCGTCTCGCCGCCGTGGGTGCCCTGACCCTGTTCGCGGCGGTCCTGCTCGCGCCGGGGGTCGCCTCAGCAGAGGCTCCGTCGCGCCTGCCCACGCAGATCACCGACAACGTCCAGGCACTCGACCCCGACTCGATGGCCGAGGTACAGACCTCCGTCGACGACCTCTACGGCAGCAGCCAGCTTCGGTTGTGGGTCACGTACGTCGCGGACTTCGACAACATGTCGGCGGCGAGCTGGGCCGAGCAGACTGCATCGAGGAGCGATCTCGGGCAGCGCGACGTTCTGCTCGCGGTGGCGACCGTGGACCGTTCGTACTACCTCGGTGTGAACACCGGACTGTCGCAGATCACCTCGTCCGAGCAGGAAGATATTCGGGTCAATGACGTCGAACCCGCACTGCGCGAAGAAGATTGGTCCGGTGCGGCCATCGCAGCAGCGGGTGCGCTCGGCGACGCGTATGCCTCGAGCGGCAGCGGCGGCTCGTCCGCACCCCTGCTGATCGGCGTCGGCGTACTGGCCGTGGCCGGTGGCGGAGCCGTCGTCTACTCGTCGCGGCGCAAGAAGGCCCGCGTCGCCGCCGAGGTCGAGGCCGTGGCGAAGATCGACCCGAGCGATCCGGCCGCACTGGCCGCCTTCCCCATAGACGTACTCGACACCCGTGCCAAGGAAATCCTGGTCGAGACCGACAATGCAGTACGCGCCAGCGAAGAGGAATTGAACCTCGCTCGTGGAGAGTTCGGAGATTCTGCGGCCGCACCCTTCATCGCCGCCCACGACAACGCCAAACGGGCCCTCGCGTCCGCCTTCGAGATCCGCCAACGCCTCGACGACGCCATTCCGGAAACTCCCGATCAGCGTCGCGCGATGCTCGTCGAGATCATCTCCTCCTGTGGCCAGGCCGATCGCGAACTCGATTCGCGGGTGGAGGAATTCGACGGGTTCCGCGATCTCGTGATGAACGCAGACGCCCACCTCGACGAGCTGACCCAGGCGGTCGTCGGCTTGACGGTGAGAATTCCGCAATCCGAGTCGGTTCTCGCGCAGCTGCATTCGGAATTCGCCGCCTCCGCCCTGGCCTCGATCGCAGACAACGTCACGATGGCCAAGGACCGAATGGCCCTGGCCGAGGACAACATCGAGGCCGGCCGCAAGGCGGCAGCACTCCCGCCCGGTAAGCAGGGACCTGCTGTGACCGCCATTCGAACGGCCGAACGAGCCGTCGATCAGGCCAAGACCCTGCTCGACGGCGTCGACCATGCGCGAGACGACATCCGGCATGCCATCGCCACCCTGCCCGACGCCATCGCGGACGTTCGCCGCGACATCGAGCAGGCGCGTGGTTTGGCCGAACACGGTGGGGCCGAACTGCAATCGGCCATGACGGCGGCGCAGGCGGCTCTGAAGAACGCCGAGACGGCGCAGTCCTCGGACCCTCTCGGCAGTTACACCGCGCTCGCGGCGGCCGACGCCGAACTCGAGAAGATCGTCGACGAGGCCTCGGCGGACAAGGCTGCCGAGGACCAACTGCGGGCCCGTCTGGATCGCGATATCGCGGCCGCTCAGGCGCAGATCACCGCGGCCGCGGACTACATCTCGACCCGCCGTGGCGGTGTGGGGGCCGACGCCAGAACGCGCCTGTCCGAGGCCGAACGCCACCTCGGCGCGGCTCGGCAGCTGGGCCAGGACAACCCCGACGAAGCCCTCAAGCATGCTCACGCTGCCAGCCAATTGGCCTCGCGCGCATCGCAGATCGCCCAGTCCGATGTCCAGAACTGGGAGAATCGTCACGGTCCTCGCGGCGGCGGCAGCGGCGGCGGCAACATCGCCGGCGCAGTGCTCGGCGGCATTCTGATCAACAGTGTTCTTCGCGGCGGCGGGGGTGGCGGAGGCTTCGGTGGCGGATTCGGCGGCGGCGGGGGCTTCGGCGGAGGCGGCGGAG
>NZ_NOZC01000009.1:0-551 GCF_002258545.1 Rhodococcus sp. 05-2255-3B1
ACGGCGGTGCCGTTGGCGGGCAGGGTGATTCGGGTGGTCTTCGATGTCGATGTCCACAGGATCGCTCCGCCGGGGAGCATGACGGCTTTCCAGTAGCCGGCGGTTTTGACGGTGTGGTGGTAGTCGCAGAGGCACTGCAGATTGTTGACGGTGGTCCAGCCGCCGCCGAGGGGGTTGCTGTGGTCGAACGGGTTGATGTGGTCGAGTTGGCAGCGTGCGGCGGGGCGGTGGCAGCCGGGGAAGCGGCAGTGTTTGTCGCGGAATCGGACGGCTGCGGTGGTGAGGGCGTCGGGTCGGTAGATCAGGGCCCGGTCGGTGAGTGGGTCGCGGGGTACAGAGTTGCCGAGGGTGGGGTCGGCGGCGATGGCGGCTTCGAGTGCGGCGGCAAGGGAGGCGTTGCCGAGATAGAGGCCGGCGGGTGTGCGGGTTACCGATGTGTGGATCGTGCGGTTGTTGGGCCGGATTGCGAAGGGCAGGTCGAGGGCAGAGCTGTGCCGTGTGCCCCTGCCGACGGGAGTGTGGGTACAGAACAGCGCTGCGGCGGAGGTCAG
>NZ_NOZC01000043.1:0-52348 GCF_002258545.1 Rhodococcus sp. 05-2255-3B1
GTGCTGGTGTTGGGGGTCGGGGCGGGTGCGCACGGTGCACGCGCAATTCTGACGTATCTGGACAGTCCCCATCGAACCCCCATCGTGTCGCGGACGGTGCGCCGCACGCCCGGGCAGTCGCTGTCCGCCACGATCGCCACCGGTGTCGACGCCATCCACTCGATCGCAGCGACGATGTCGCTGCCGGTGCAGTTCTCGGCCATCGCCTATCGAGTTGCCACCGATCCAGGCGCAGTCGCCACCCGAGGTACGGCCCGCACCGCGTCGCTCGTGCCGGAAACTGCTGCGCAAGTGCGGTATCTGCGTTTCATCGGGCTGGTGCCCAATCACGGCGTCACCGTGTTGTGCGATATCGGTAGCACCGGCACCACGGTCACCGTCATCGATCTCGCGTCCACTCGCACCCTCATGACGCGGCGCACTGCCACGTTCTGCGGCGACGATCTCGATCACTCGGTTCGCAGGCTGCTCTCGTCCAACGGCGTTCGCGTCGGAATCGACGCCAGCCGGTCCATCAAGGAGCAGTTGAGCGTGGACTCCGTCGTCAGCACCACCGATCCGTCCGGTACTGCGCGGCATGTGCTCACTCGGCGCGACTTCGACGATCTGATCGCAGGACCGGTGCGGTATGCGGGCATGCTGGTGGAGCAGACCATCCAATTGTCCGGTGCCAGACCGCAGTCCATCGTCGTGGTGGGCGGCGGTGCGAACATCACCTCGATTGCGCGTTCTCTCGAGCTGCGTACCGGTCTGACGACGCTGGTGCCGTCGATGCCGGAGCTGGTCTCGGCCCGCGGGGCCGCCCTCCTGTCCCCGACAGGTAGGACGGCACCGAGAGTGGAGCCCGCCGCTACCGGTGCTGGAAGTTCGGCGTCCGCTTCTCGATGAAGGCCGACATACCTTCCTTCTGATCCTCGGTGGCGAAAGTCGAGTGAAACACGCGGCGCTCGAACAGAACACCCTCGCGCAGACTGGACTCGAACGATCGGTTCACCGCTTCCTTCGCCATCTGGGCAACCGGTAGCGACATCTCGGCGATGGTGGTCGCGGTCGCGACGGCGTCGTCGAGCAGATCGGCAACCGGCACGATGCGCGAGACCAGTCCGGCTCGCTCGGCTTCCTCGACCTTCATGTTGCGACCGGTCAAGCACATCTCCATGGCCTTGGCCTTGCCCACCGCTCGCGTCAGGCGCTGCGACCCGCCGATTCCCGGGATGACGCCGAGCTTGATCTCGGGTTGTCCGAATACCGCGGTGTCCGAGGCGATCAGGACATCGCACAGCATCGCGAGTTCACACCCGCCGCCGAGCGCGTAACCGGAGACCGCTGCGATCAACGGCGTCCGAGCCGACGCAAGTCGATCCCACGCCGCGAAGAAGTCGTCGAGGTACACGTCCATGTAGGACTTGGGCTGCATCTCCTTGATGTCGGCTCCGGCCGCGAAGGCTCGCTCGGAGCCGGTGATCAGGATGGCACCGATGCCGGAGTCGGCGTCGAGTTCTTCGACCACCGAAACCACTTCGCGCATCAGCTCGGAGTTGAGCGCGTTCAGCGCCTTGGGACGATTGAGTGTGATGATGCCGACGCGTCCCCGACGCTCGAGCAGAATCGTCTCGTAGTCACTCACTGGCCTGCTCCGTTCGAGCGCTCGCGGATGTCGTTGATGATGCCGGAGAAGTCGACATCGGTGCCGCCCCCGGATGTTTCCTTGAACCGAGAGTACAACTCGGCCGCCCGTAGGCCGAGGACACCCTCGACACCGTTGTCGCGCAGTGCATTGGCAGCCAGACCCAGGTCCTTGTCCATGAGAGCCGCCGCGAAGCCGGGCTTGTACTCGTTGTTGGCAGGGCTCGTCGGGACCGGTCCTGGCACCGGGCAATTCGTCGTCAGTGCCCAACATTGACCCGACGCAGTCGACGCCACGTCGAACAGT
This sequence comes from Rhodococcus sp. 05-2255-3B1, assembly GCF_002258545.1. Lineage (NCBI taxonomy): Bacteria > Bacillati > Actinomycetota > Actinomycetes > Mycobacteriales > Nocardiaceae > Rhodococcus > Rhodococcus sp. 05-2255-3B1. The sequence continues at coordinate 1,934 of NZ_NOZC01000043.1, forward strand.
GCCTGATTGCTCAGCCCCAGCTTCTCCCCCAGCACGAAGGCCTCACTGATGGCGATCATCGACACTCCGAGAATCATGTTGTTGCAGATCTTTGCGGCCTGGCCGTTGCCTGCTGCACCGCAGTGCACCACCTTGCGACCCATGACGTCGAGAACCTCTGCAGCAGAGGCGAAATCCTCCTCGGAACCGCCGACCATGAAGGTCAGTGTTCCTGCGGCCGCTCCCCCGACTCCGCCGGAAACCGGCGCGTCCAGACTGCGGTGTCCTGCCTCGTGCACCAGCTTGTGGGCGGTGTGCGCATCGGCGACGTCGATGGTCGAGGAATCGATGAACAACGTACCCGGCGCGGCAGCGGGCAGCAGGTCCGCGTACAACCCCAGTACCAGTCTGCCGTTGGGCAGCATCGTGATGACGATCTCGGCATCGGCGACGGCGGCCACGGCCGATTCCATCACGGTGACGCCGTCCTTCGTGGCTTGCTCGAGCGCGGCGGGAACCAGGTCGAAGCCCTGCACCGTGTAGCCGGCCGCAACCAGATTGGCGGCCATCGGTCCACCCATGTGGCCGAGGCCGATGAAGCCGATCGTCTTCTCGCTCATGACTGCTCACCTTCTGTGTGTGCGTTCGACAGGCCCAGCTCCGCGTCCCCGAGGGGCGCGAAGTACCGGTCGACGTCCTCGGGTGTGACGTCTGCCAACGTACGCGGTTGCCATTGCGGGTTGCGGTCCTTCTCGACCACCTGTGCTCGGATTCCCTCGACGAGGTCGTGGCTGCTCAGCGACGCGACCGACACGCGGTATTCCTCGTCGAGTACCGACTCCAGCGTCGGCAGCGTCGCGGCACGACGCAGCGATCTCAGTGTCACAGCCAGCGACACAGGTGATTTGGACGCGATGTCCTGCGCCGACTTCTGCGCCTCGGGCACTGGGCTGGCGGCAAGAGCGTCCACGATGCCCTGAACGTCGTCGCCGGCGTAGCACTCGTCGATCCACCCCTGCTGACCGACAATCGTGGACTCCGGTGCCGGCTCGCTGAACGTCGCGACGGCCTCTCCGACGCTGACCGTCTCGAGTGCCGAGTAGAAGTCCTCGAGCTTGTCGGAGGGGATGTAGTGATCGGCGAAGCCGACCGCGATGGCGTCGGCAGCATTCATCCGCGCCGTGGTGAGCGCGAAGTGAGTGCCGATCTCGCCCGGCGCACGCGAGAGCAGGTACGTGCCACCCACATCGGGAACGAATCCGATTCCCACCTCGGGCATCGCGATCTTCGATCGTTCGGTGACGATGCGAGTGTTGGCATGTGCCGAGAGTCCGACGCCTCCGCCCATGACGATGCCGTCCATGATGGCCACGAACGGCTTGGGGAACCGAGCGATCGCGGCGTTGAGGATGTACTCCTCGCGCCAGAAGTCCTTGCTACCGCTGCCGCCGTCCTTGGCGTCGTGGTAGATGGAGACGATGTCGCCGCCTGCACACAGTCCGCGCTCACCTGCTCCGGTCAGCAGGACGACGTCCACAGCGTCGTCGGTTGCCCACTGCGCCAACGCCGGTGCGATCTCGCGAACCATCGCATGGTCGAGCGCATTGATGGCTTTGGGGCGGTTCAAGGTGATTCGACCTATACCGCGGGAGACCTCGAGGATCACGTCGCTCATGCGGCACCCACGATCGACCGAGCGACGACCACCCGCATGATTTCGTTGGTCCCTTCCAGAATCTGGTGCACCCGAAGGTCACGAACGATCTTCTCGACGCCGTACTCGCTGAGATAGCCGTAGCCGCCGAGCAGTTGCAGCGCTCCGTTGGCGACCTCGAATCCGGTGTCGGTTCCGAAACGCTTTGCCATAGCGCACATTTCGACCTTGTCCGGCGCGTCGTTCTGCAGCGCGTCCGCGGCCCGCCACAGCAACGTGCGGGCGGCTTCGAGTTCGGTCTTGAAATCGGCGAGTCGGAACTGGAGCGCCTGCGCATCGAGCAACCGCGCCCCGAACGCCTTGCGCTCGGCGAGGTAGGCAACGGCCTTGTCGAGAGCGGACTGCGCGCCGCCGATCGAACATGCCGCGATGTTGATGCGCCCTCCGTTGAGTCCGTTCATCGCGATACGGAACCCGTCGCCCTCGTTGCCGAGCAGGTTCTCGGCCGGGATGCGGACTCCTTCGAGAACGACCTGCCGGGTGGGCTGGGCATTCCAGCCCATCTTCTTCTCGTTGGCTCCGAACGAGAGTCCCGCGGAGTCCTTCGGCACGATGAACGCCGAGATGCCGCGCGGCCCTGGTGCACCGGTGCGCGCCATCACGACGTACACCTCGGATGTGCCCGCGCCGGAGATGAATTGCTTGACGCCGTCCAGCACATATTCGTCACCGTCACGCACAGCTTTGGTGCCGAGCATCGCGGCGTCGGATCCCGCGCCCGGCTCGGTGAGGCAGTAGCTCCCCAGCTGATCCATCGCGCACAGGCCCGGGAGCCAACGCTGCCGTTGCTCGTCGTTGCCGTACGTGTCGATCATCCACGCGACCATGTTGTGAATGGAGATGTACGCCGCGATGGACGGGTCACCGGTGGCCAACTGCTCGAAGATCCGCACCGAATCGACTCTGGTCAGACCCGATCCACCCACATCCTCGCGAATGTAGATGCCGCCCATTCCCAGTCCCGCTGCCTTGCGCAGCACGTCCACCGGAAAGTGTTTCTGCTGATCCCATTCGATGGCATTCGGTGCCAGGAACTCGTCGGCGAATTCGCGAGCGGTGTCGTTGATCGCTCGCTCGTCCTCGTTCAAGGTGAACATCGCCGGATCAGTCCATGTTCGGAATGACGAAGTGATTCTGTGCAACTGCTTCTTTGGTGCCCGACGGCCAGCGCTGGGTGACCGTCTTGGTCTTGGTGTAGAAGCGAATCGAATCGGGCCCGTGCTGGTTCAGATCACCGAATCCCGAACGCTTCCAACCACCGAAGGTGTGGTAGGCGATCGGCACCGGAATCGGTACGTTGACGCCGACCATGCCCACCTGGACACGGGAGCAGAAGTCGCGAGCAGTATCGCCGTCACGGGTGAAGATCGAGACCCCGTTGCCGTATTCGTGCTCGGTGGGCAAGCGCAGAGCATCCTCGTAGTCCTTGGCGCGGACGACGATAAGGACGGGTCCGAAGATCTCCTCCTTGTAGATCCGCATGTCGGTGGTCACCTTGTCGAACAGCGTTGCGCCGGCGAAGAATCCGTTCTCATGGCCTTCGAGGCTGAAACCGCGTCCGTCGACGACGAGCTCGGCACCCTCGTCCACACCGATCTGGGTGTAGTCGTTGACCCTCTTCAGCGCATCGCTGCCCACGAGCGGCCCGAAGTCCGCGCTCTCGTCGTCGCTGCGGCCGATCTTCAGCTTCGCCACTCGCTCGGTCAGTTTGGCGACCAACGCGTCGGCAGTCTCCTCCCCGACCGGTACCGCGACGGAGATCGCCATGCAACGCTCACCTGCCGAACCGTAGGCGGCACCGAGCAGTGCGTCGGCGACCTCGTCGAGATCGGCGTCGGGCATCACCAGGGCGTGGTTCTTGGCTCCACCGAAGCACTGCGCTCGCTTGCCGTGTTGGGCTGCCGTCTCGTAGATGTACTGCGCGATGGGGGTCGAACCGACGAAGCCGATCGCCTTGACGCGGTCGTCGGTGAGGAGCACGTCGACGGCATCCTTGCCGCCGTTGACGACGTTGAACACACCCGGCGGAAGTCCTGCCTCGAGGAAGAGTTCGGCGAGCTTGAGCGGAACGGACGGGTCACGCTCGGAGGGCTTGAGAATGAACGCGTTTCCGCAGGCGATGGCCGGGCCGGCCTTCCACAGGGGAATCATCGCGGGAAAATTGAACGGGGTGATTCCGGCTACGACGCCGAGTGGCTGACGCATCGAGTAGACGTCGATTCCGCCGCCCGCACCCTCGGTGTACTCACCCTTGAGCAGGTGTGGGACACCGACGGCGAACTCGACGACCTCGACGCCGCGCTGAATGTCGCCCTTGGCGTCGGCGATGGTCTTACCGTGCTCGGAGGAGAGCAGACGAGCGAGCTCTTCGGTGTCGCGCGTGACCAGCGCGAGGAATTTCATCAACACTCGGGCGCGACGCTGCGGGTTCCAGGTTGCCCATTCACGCTGCGCCTGTTCGGCGTCGGCTATCGCGGCCTCGACCTCGGATACGTCGGCCAGGGGAACCCGGGCCTGAACCTCGCCGGTGTTGGGATCGAAGACATCCCCGAATTTTCCGGAGGTGCCTGCGACATGCTTGCCGCCGATGAAGTGCGTGAGTTCGCGAGCCATGGAATTTGTCCGTCCTCGAGCGTGGAAGTGAAGTACGCCCATCCTATAGTCGGATGTCCACGTAAGTCCAGGAGTGGTCACATCCGGTCGTAGAACTGCCTCAGATCGGCGACGGCACGACTGACCTCGGCCTCGGTGGAGCCGTCGGCGCGGAAGATTCGGCGCAGGATCAACGGATCGAGATCGTCGACCGCCGGAGCGAACGACACCTGGGGAAGTTCCGAGAACGATGCGCGATCGGCGAACCAGTCGTCGGGGTCGAACTCGTCGTCCCCGTCACCGACACCCTCGATCAGTTGATCGAGATCGACGCCACGCAGCGTCAGGATGGTGGCGGCGGACGCGTCGATGTGCTCGGCAGCGATGTACATCAGAGCCGCCGCATGTTTGCAGGGCCAGCCGTCGTCGGGGCAGGTGCAGTCGAAATCGAGCTGCCCCTTGTCGTGCGGCAGCAATACCGACGCCAGTGCCTGCGGAATGGCATTGGAGGCCAGCTCGGCCAGCATGCCGGGGTTCGATCGCACCCTGCCGACGAGCGCGGCAACCTCACCCTGCGTGAGCGGGTCGACGGTGACCGAGGCCGAGAACGGCTCGAGCTGACTGCCCTGCACCTCGCCGTATATCTGCCCGCGCTCGACACCGAGAGTGAGCACCTGCCCTTGGCGCGCATACGTTCTGCCACGCGCTATCCGACCCGGATCCGCGAGGTCTTCCATGGCCGACACGAAATGCCTGCCCCACCACGTCTGCCCGAATGCACCGCGTTTGTTCCTGGACTCGATGCCGCCCTTGGCTTTTCGCCGTTTCCCGTATTGCGAGAAGTCGACCATCACTCCCCCACCGCGTCCTCGCTGAGGCGGAACAGTTCCTGCAGCTCCGCGGTGTCCATCTCGGTCACCCAGTTCTCGCCGGTGCCCACCGCCAGATTCGCCAGATCCTGCTTGGAGACGAGCATCGAATCGATCCGTTCCTCGACGGTGCCCACGCACAGCAGTTTTCGCACCTCGACGTTCTTGCGCTGCCCGATGCGAAAGGCCCGGTCCGTCGCCTGGTTCTCCACCGCCGGGTTCCACCAACGATCAAGATGAACGACATGATTGGCGGCTGTGAGGTTCAAGCCGGTACCGCCGGCCTTGAGCGAGAGCATCATGATCGGCGGACCGTTCCCGCTCTGGAACTTCTCCACCATCTCGTCGCGCTTGGACTTGCTCACGCCGCCGTGCAGGAACGGCAGGTCGGTCCCGAATCGTTCGGCGAAGTACGGTGCCATGAGCTCACCGAACTCCCGGAACTGGGTGAACAGCAACGCTTTCTCGTTGTCGCCCAGAATCGAGTCGAGCATGTCCTCCACCAGACCGATCTTGCCCGAGCGATGCTGCCCCCTCTTGAGCACCGGTGAGCCGTCGGACAGGAAGTGGGCGGGATGGTTGCACACCTGCTTGAGACGAGTGAGCGCGGACAGCACCGCACCTTTGCGCTTCATGCCCTTCGCGTCGGCGATCTGCGCCATCATCTCGTCGACGACCGCCTTGTACAGCGCGGCCTGCTCGGCTGTCAGGTTGGCGCGCACGGTCATCTCGTTCTTCTCGGGCAGATCCGAGATGACCGTCGGATCGGTCTTGACACGACGCAGAATGAACGGCGAGGTGATGGCGCGCAGACGCGAGACCGCGCTCTCGTCGTTCTCGCGCTCGATCGGAACCGAGAATCGCTTCCGAAAGTCCGACGGCCTACCGAGCATGCCCGGATTGGCGAAGTCGAGAATGGACCTCAGCTCGTCCAGACGATTCTCGACCGGTGTTCCGGTGAGTGCCAACTTGTGATCCGCAGGGATCGCGAGCGCCGCCTTGGCCTGAACGGTGCCCGAGTTCTTGATGTGCTGCGCCTCGTCGAGGACCACCCGACGCCACGTCTGCTCGGACAGCTGCGCGCGATCCTTCGCCATCAGCGCGTAGGTGGTGACGATCAGATCGTGCTCTGCGATCGCCCGGTCCAGCTCGTCGCCCTTGGACCGAGCCGGGCCGTGGTGCACCAGAACTCGCAGTGCCGGGGTGAATTTCGCCGCCTCACGTTGCCAGTTGCCGACCACCGACATCGGTGCCACCAGCAGCGTCGGCGTCGAACTCTTCTCGTGCGCGAGCAGTGTCAACACCTGCAACGTCTTGCCGAGCCCCATGTCGTCGGCGAGTACAGCCCCGAGACCGAGCCGACTCATGAACGCGAGCCAATCGAGCCCACGCTGCTGATACGGCCGCAGGGTTGCGTTCACACCGGCCGGTACGGGGATCGTCTCGGGCACCGCACCGGGCTCGAGCAACGTCGCTGCCCATCCGGTGGCTCTGATGTCCTGGACCGGAGCCGGCGGCGGGTCGGCCAGCGTCATCTCGCGCATCAGCGTGCTCAGGGCAGTCCCGTCGCCGTGATGCTCGGCGACGTACTTGGCGGCTCGTGCGAGCTGACCGCCGTCGGCCAGTACCCACTGCCCGCGGAGTCGAACGAGATCGCCCTTCGAGACGGCGAGTCTGTTCATCTCCGCCTCGGTGAGCACCATGTCGCCGAGTTGGAGTTGCCAGTCGTACGACACCAGTTCGTCCATGCCGACCGCCCGATCGGCGGCCGCTTTCGTCACCGCAGGCGAATCGACGCGCAGCCTCATCGACGGATCCAACCTCGTCCAGGCCCGAGGAAGCAGAACCGTCGTTCCGGTGGCCTGCAGCGCCGTCGCACCGTGTTCGACGAGGTCGATGACCACCGACGTCGGAAGCAACAGATCGAGGGTGCCTTCTTGAGACGGCAGATCACGCAGTCTCGGGTACGCCGCCACGGCCTCACCGAGCTTGCGCACGGCGATCGAGAGCAGGGTTGCATCGACCTTACGGCTCATCGGGACCGGCCGCGGCGCTTCACCATCCGCTCGCAGACACACCTGCAGCGTCCAGAACGACTCCGCTGATTCCTCGGAGGAACTGTCGACGACGCCATCGTCGTCATCGGGTTCGAGCAGGCGTAGCACCAGGGACGGCTCGTCGACGGTGAGGCTTGCGCGCCAGTTGTCGAGCAACGTCGACATCTGTTGGGTGCCATCCAAGTACGGGTGGTCGCGAATCAGAGCGGACAACAGCGGATGCTCCGAGTCGGGCCTACCCAGAACCGATCTGACGATCGGATCGGTGAGCTCCTCCACCATGTCGTCGAGGATCTTCTTGGGCCGCTCTCCCGCACGCTGCACCGACGGCATCGCGACGGCGAGTTCGCTCAGCCAGGCCCGTTGACGTTCACCCCCGACCAGACGCCACCGTGGCCACCACTGCCCGTCCATCAACTTCAGAGCAGGAACCACACGACCGCCGCGAACCCAGCGTTCGATTCCGCGGGCGACGTGCGCCAGGTACCGGAGATCGCCGGAAATCGAAGCGTGCTCGGACGGCGTCCGCAACAGCAGATCGGCACCGTCGTGCGGGGCGAGCGCAATGGCCGGAACCTGCACCGGGGCCTGCGCGGTGGCACTGCGCCCGGGTGCCGGAAACGACACCGCAGCACGGTGCCGGAACGGTCGGGTGAGGACGTGCGCGTGTGTCGGCGGCAGATCGGGTTCGTCGCCGATGGAGATCTCGTCGTCCCACAGCATCAGCCCGGCACCGGGAGACCAGAGACCGTGCAGCATCGGTCCATCCAACCAGCAAGCACCGACACACCTCGGGTGAGGCACTCCCGAGCACGTCGCTCGGTGAGGCACAGTGGATGCATGATCGCGTACGGCTTCAGCGAATACGGCGGACCCGACACCGAGTACCTTCTCGACCTACCCGTCCCCGAGCCGGGACCGGGGCAGATTCTCGTGGCGGTCCACGCCGCCGGGGTCAATCCTGCGGATTGGAAGGTGCGGGCGGGCAATCGCAAAGACACCGTGCAGATCACCTTGCCCGCGGTTCTGGGTCGGGAAGTATCGGGCACCGTCGTGACGGCCGGCGCGGGTGTGGCCGATTTCTCGGTGGGTGACCATGTGTTCGGGGCCACCGCCTCGGGACACGGAGGGTACGCGCAGTACACGGTGCTCAACGCATCGAGCACTGCCCACAAGCCGGAGACCGTCTCGTGGGCAGCGGCGGCCACCCTGCCGGTGGCTGCCGGGACCGCGTACGACGCGCTGCGCCGACTGGCCGTCGGTGCGGGCGATTCCATCCTGGTGCTCGGTGCGGGTGGCGGCGTGGGTTCGGCCGTTCTGCAACTCGCGCGAGCCGACGGTATCGACGTTCTCGCAGTTGCGAGTACTGGCAAACAGGAGTGGATCGAGAGCCTCGGAGCCGAATTCGTCGCCTCCGGCGGAGACTTCGTCGATTCGATCTCGCGAAAGGTGAACGGCATCGTCGATCTCGTCGGAGGCGAGACCTTGCGCGCCGCGGCGACCGCACTGACGGCGGGGGTATCGATCGTCAGCGTCGCAGACCCGATGCTCGCGGCGCAGTGGGACGGATCCGGAGTCGATCGCGACCGCACCACCGCAGCATTCGCGCGGCTGGCGGACCTGACCGCGTCGGGCGTCATTCGTCCACGTATCGACCATGCCTTCCCCCTCGAGCGTGCGGGCGAGGCTCTCGCCCTCGTGGAGAACGGACACGTGCTCGGCAAGGTCGTCGTCGAAGTTCGCTGACACCGAGACGGGTGCGGGGATCACTGTCGGTACCTTCCGGCACACTGCTGTCGCGAGGACCGATGACCGAGTACGGAGATCGACGATGGGGCGTGCGTGAGAAAACTGTGGGTCGCGGTACTGCTTGTGCTCGCTGCGGCAGTGATGGCCGTGTTCGGCTCGTGCGAGCGGTCCGTCATCCCCGGCTTCACACCCGCCCAACCCGCTCCCGGCAGTCCCACGCGTACTCAGATCGAGCAGTTGCTCGCCCAGGTTCGCGTGGTCGCGGCCAGGCCCGATGCCCTCGGCTACGAGCGCGGGTGCAAGAGCGGCGAAGGGTGTGTGTTCGGCCCGGCGTGGACCGACGACTACGACGGGCCGGGTGGTCACGACGGCTGCGGTACCCGCGACAACGTCCTGGCGCTGTCGATGACCGAGGTCGAGTTCCGCGCAGGCACCCGCGACTGCGTCGTGCTGTCGGGTTCGCTCGCAGATCCGTACTCCGGTGAGCCGATCCAGTTCACCAAGTCGGACGCCGGAAAGATTCAGATCGATCACGTCTACCCGCTGTCCGCTGCATGGGACATGGGCGCGAACACGTGGTTGCCCGACAAGCGCGTTCGGTTCGCCAACGACGTGGCGTTCAATCTGCTCGCGGTCAACGGAGCGGACAATCAGAGCAAGAGTGACAAGACACCCTCGCAATGGCTGCCACCGAACGCGGCCTACCACTGCTTCTATGCGGGTAAGTATCTGTCGGTCGCTGCGCAGTACGAGTTACCGATCACCCAGGCCGATCAGGGTGTTCTCGCTTCGGTCGCCTCGACGTGCGCGGCGTAACGTCTGAGCGATGGCAACAGCACACCCGCGCAGCGTCCTCGACCGTGAGACGCAGCTCTGCATGTCCTTGTCCGGCCGACCGAGCAACATCGGAACTCGCTTCCACAACTATCTCTACGACGAGTTGGGCCTGAACTTCGTCTACAAGGCGTTCACCACCACCGATCTCGCCGCCGCAGTGGGGGGCGTTCGCGCCCTGGGCATCCGAGGCTGCGCCGTCTCCATGCCGTTCAAGGAAGACGTGATCGAACTGGTCGACGTGATGCACGAGTCGGCAAGCGCCATCGAATCCGTCAACACGATCGTCAACGAGAACGGCGTCCTCCACGCCTACAACACCGACTACCAGGCCGTCGCGAATCTGCTCGCCGCGAGTGGCTTCTCGACCGACTACTCGGTGGCCGTCACCGGCAGCGGCGGGATGGCCAAGGCCGTCGTTGCCGCACTTCGGGATTCGGGCTACACCCGGGGCACCGTCGTCGCCCGCAACGCGAACACCGGCCCTGCCCTCGCCGAGACCTACGGCTACGACTGGTCGGCCGAAGCGGTGGGCGCAGACCTGCTCGTGAACGTGACCCCGGTGGGTATGGCCGGAGGGCCGGATGCCGATTCGGCACCGTTCACCGAGCAGCAGATCGATGCAGCGAATGCCGTGTTCGACGTCGTCGCCATGCCGTCGGAAACGCCGCTGATCGTTGCCGCTCGGGCGGCGAACAAGCCCGTGATCACCGGCGCTCAGGTCATCGCGCTCCAGGCTGCAGAACAGTTCGTTCTCTACACCGGAGTTCGGCCGTCGGACGAACAGATCGCGCGCGCATCGGAGTTCTCGCGCAGCTGACTCACAGGTGCTGCCACCGGGGCTTGTTGGCATAGGCGTACCGGTAGTACTCCGCGAGTGCGAGCGACGACGCCGCGGCCTCGTCCAGCAGCACCGTTGCGTGCGGGTGCCATTGGATCGCCGACGCCGGGCAGTGCGCCGACAACGGTCCTTCCACGGCCGCCGCCACCGCGTCCGCTTTCGACTGCCCTGTTGCGATCAACAGCAGGTGACGCGCCTCGTCGATGGTGCCCAGCCCCTGGGTCAGTACGTGATGCGGCACGTCCTCGGGCGAATCGAAGAATCGGGCGTTGTCGACGCGAGTCTGTTCGGTCAGCGTCTTCACCCGCGTTCGAGATCTCAGCGACGATCCGGGCTCGTTGAAACCGATGTGCCCGTCTGTGCCGATTCCGAGTATCTGAACATCGATGCCGCCTGCGGCGGTGATCGCCGCGTCGTACCGCTGCGCCTCCACAGCTATGTCGTCCGCTTCGCCGTCGGGCGAGAAGACCGCGGTGTCGTCCAGATCGACGTGGTCGACGAAGTTCTCGCGAATGAACGAGAAATAGGACTGCTCTGCTGTTTTCGCCAGTCCGATGTACTCGTCGAGCAGGAAGGCGCGGCATCGCGCGAACGACAGGCCGTCGTCCCGATGCCGTCGCGCCAATTCGCGATATGTGCCCACCGGGGTGGACCCGGTTGCCAGTCCCAGTACAGGAGTGGAGCCGACTCGTGCGACTCGTTCGACGACGTCGGCGGCTGTTCGGTCCACCGCGTCGGCCCCGTCGAGGATCACGACCTCCATCTAGCTGTCCTCTCCGATTGCAGTTCCGCCTCTGATCACCCGCAGTGGTTCGAAGGCCGGGTCGACCACCAATACGTCGGCTCGCATGCCTGGTTCGAGGTGACCGACGTCGGAGTCGAGGCCGATCGACGCGGCAGGAGTCGACGACGCGGCCAGTACCGCCTCGACCAATGGCACGCCGGCGTTCAGCACGGCGCGGCGTAGCAGGTCCAGGACGGTTGCGGTCCCGCCCGCGATCGGAGCGGTCTCGCTGTCGGTGTCGCGGGACAACCGCGCTACCGAGTGTCGGACGGTCACATCCAGTGGTCCGAGTCGATAGCGACCGTCCGACATTCCGGCCGCGGCCATCGCGTCGGAGGCCAGCGCGATGTGTGCACCACCGACGAGATCGAACACCGCGCGGACGGTCTCGTCGGCGAGATGCACTCCGTCGCCTATCAATTCGAGCACCATCGCGTTGCGCGCCGCAGCGGCCAGACACTCGCTCACCGGGCCCGGCGCCCGATGATGCCAGGTAGGCATTCCGTTGAACAGGTGTGTGGCCGTGATCGGACCGTCCCCCAGCGACTCGATTCCGCGTCGGGTGGTGAGCGCATCGGCGTCCGTGTGGCCGATGCTGGGCAGTATCCCGTTCTCTCGCAACATCTCTGCGACGGCGGTGAAGCCGTCGATCTCGGGTGCAAGGGTCATCGACCGCACCGCGCCCCGGCCCGCGCTCAAAATGTCGCGGAGAAGTCCGGGATCGCCGCTGCGCAGCGACGCGGGGTCTTGCGCGCCGCAGCGGTCGACCGACAGGAACGGCCCCTCGAGATGGACTCCGGCGACATCACCGGTCTCGTACAGATCGGCCAAAAGCGATGTCTGCATGATCAGCCGTTCCGGCGGTGCCGACACCAGTGATGCGAGCATCGTCGTGGTCCCGCGTGAGCGATGATGCCGTACCGCCGTCATGAGATCGACGGCAGGTGAATCCGGGAAAGATGCCCCCGCCCCGCCGTGGCAGTGCAGATCGACCAAACCAGGGAGGATCGTCGAATCCGTCTGCGGTACAGCCTGACCGGGCCATGCCGATGCCGGTCCGACCCACGAGATCCGGTCTCCCGTCCACGCGACCACGCCGTCCTCGATCACCTGGTCGCGCGTGACGACCCGCCCGCGGTGAGTGGTCGTGGTGGATGCGGTCATGCCCGATCGGGTTCGAGCACTGCGTCGTCCTCACGTCCAGGGGTGCGCAGGTTCCATTTCTTGATGACGAAGCTGAACAAGAAGTAGTAGATCACCGCGTACACCAGGCCGATCGGGATGAGCAGCCACGCTTTGGTTGCGATTCCGTAGTTGAGCAGATAGTCGATGCCGCCGGCGGAGAAGAAGAAACCGTCGTGGATCCCGAGGGCATTGCACAGGGCCATCGACGTTCCGGTCAACACCGCGTGGATGATGTAGAGCGGCCAGGCGACGAACATGAACGAGTATTCGAGCGGCTCGGTGATACCGGTGACGAACGCAGTCAGGCCCGTGGACAACATGATTCCGCCGACGAGCTTCTTCTGTGACGGCTTCGCGTTGCGATAGATCGCGAATGCCGCAGCGGGAAGAGCGAACATCATGATCGGGAAGAATCCGGTCATGAACACTCCCGCGGACGGGTCACCGGCGAAGAACCGATTCAGATCGCCGCGGACCAGTTGACCACCTGCATCCTGGTAGTCACCCACCAGAAACCAGACGACGGAGTTCAGAATGTGGTGCAGCCCAGTGGGAATGAGCATGCGATTGGCGAAGCCGTAGATGCCGCTGCCCACCACACTGTGGTCGGCGACGGTGTTGCCCACCCACTGGAGTGCACTGTAGAAGAGCGGATAGACGAACGACATGATCACGGCGACAACGAGACCGGTGATTGCCGTCATGATCGGTACCAGACGACGGCCACTGAAGAAGCCGAGATAGTCCGGCAGCTTCTGGCGATAGAAACGCTGCCAGAGAATCGCCGAGAGCAATCCGATGACGATGCCTGCCAGGACGCCGTAGTCGATCACGGCGGGGTCACCGTTGGCGTCGACCTCTCCGTCGAGCACGACCGGCGACATGGCCGTGAAGACTCCGTTCATCACCATGTAGCCGACCACAGCTGCGAGCGCGGTCGAACCGTCGGACTTCTTGGCCCAGCCGATGGCGATACCGACTGCGAAGATGAGGGGAAGCCAGGTGAAAACTGCCTGACCTGCAGCGGAGATGACCGCGGCGGTGGTCTCCAGTGCGCTGAATCGACCCAGCAGGTCGTCCTGCCCGAGTCTCAGGAGAATTCCGGCGGCGGGCAGAACAGCGATCGGGAGCATGAGGCTGCGACCGAAGCGCTGCAGCCCGGCCAATGATCGAGATTCCTTCTTCGGCTCGGTGTCGACCGAGTCAGTCTTCTTCGGGGTCATGGCGACCTTCTCTTCGAGGGCTGGTCCTTCGGGGGCTTTTCGCTGTTGTGACCGGGTGCCATCAGGGGTACTGTCCGGTCATTACCAGTTGTAGTTTGGCCAGGTGGCAAGCACATGTCAACCCGGACATGTGATCCACCCGACAGATGTACGCCCACAGAAAGCGAGAACCCACATGTCCAAAGCGGACGCGATCGTCGAAGGCCTCGGCGGTGCCGACAACATCGTCGAGATCGAAGCGTGCATCACCCGGCTGCGCACCGAGGTCAAGGATGGGTCGTTGGTGAACGAGGCAGCACTCAAAGCAGCAGGTGCCCACGGCGTCTTCCACAAGGGAACCGCAGTTCAGGTCATCGTCGGCCCCGAAGCGGACACGCTCGCAGAAGACATCGGCGACATCCTGTGAGCGACGCCGGTGCGATCCTCAGCCCTGTTGCCGGCCAGGTGATTTCGCTTGCAGACGTGCCGGACCCGGTGTTCTCGGCGCAGATGGTCGGCTCCGGTGTCGCACTGCGCCCGGCCCCGAACGACGGGTCGGTCGAGGTTCGTTCACCGGTCGCGGGCACGATCCTCAAACTCCATCCACACGCATTCGTCGTCTTCACCGAGAACAAGGCAGGCGTATTGGTGCACATCGGTATCGACACCGTGAAGATGAAGGGCGAAGGCTTCGAACTCTTCGCAGCAGAGGGTGATCGAGTCGAGGCCGGCGATCTCGTCGTCACCTACGATCCGGCGGCGATCGCGGCGGCAGGCTACTCGGATGTCGTTCCCGTGGTTCTGATGGACTCGAAGCCGGATTCGGTGACGAGTGCCAGCATCGACAACACCGTGGCGGTGGGCGACCTGTTGTTCGAGCTGCCCTGATCTCACCGACGCTGCGAGGTGCGTCGCCCGCCTTCGACTTCCATCGACAGTTGATACCGATCGCAGCGGTACCAACTCTCGGTGTGTTCGAGCGGCTCGTCGCCGCTGAAGGAGACGCGGTCGAAGTACAGCACGGGGGCACCGCGCTTGGTGCCGAGCAGGGTGGCGGTATCACTGTCGGCCGCAGTGGCTTTGACGGTCTGCTCGGCCCGGTCGATGGTCAACCCGTAGTGAATCTGAACGGCCTCGTACACGGACTTGCTCAGGTCGTGCTCGATCAGACCGGGCAGCAAGGAAGCCCGGTACCACGCGTCGTCGACGCTGACCGGTTCGGCATCGGCCAACCGAAGACGCTTGACGTGGTAGGTCTGTTCCTCGTCGGCCAGTCCGAGAGCGCGAGTCGTTGCCGCCGAGGGGCTTTCGAGCCGCGCGAACAGCACAACCGTCGTCGGCGTCAATCCTTGCGCCCGCATCTCCTCCGAGAACGACGCCAGGTGCAAACGAGACTGCACGGTGCGACTGGCCACGAACGTGCCCTTGCCACGGACCCGCACCAGGTGTCCGTCGTTGACGAGTTGACCGATGGCCTCGCGAACGGTGATGCGGCTGACGCCGTAGTCCTCCATCAGCTTTCGCTCGCTGGGCATGAGATCGCCGGGTTGCAACTCCTTCGTGCAACGGTGCAACAGAATTGCGCGAAGCTGTTCGTGCTTGGGGACCTGACTGTCCCTCAGATGTACGGGCATCACCACTGCGCAGGCCTTTCCGTCACTCGCCGAACCAGCGGTACGGACTGGTCCGGTCCAACCAAGAGACTACGTCACATCGGCGGTGCCCCGACAGCATTCGACCACCGACCCCTGGTGGCGACTCGGCTCGACGGGAAACGACGCGACAGGCGACGGCCCACAGTGCATCATCGTCAGTCGTGACCACCGCCGACGCTGCCGACAGACCGACGCCACTCTCCACCCCCGTCAGCGCTGGAATCGTGGCCTCACTGGTCGGCTTCACCAGCTCGTTCGCCGTTGTACTGACGGGCCTGCGGGCGGTAGGTGCCAGCCCGACCGAGGCGGCATCCGGTTTGCTGGCACTGTGCGTCACCCAGGCCGTGGGAATGATGTGGCTCGCGCGCAGATACAGACAGCCCATCACTCTGGCGTGGTCGACACCGGGCGCGGCGCTGCTCGCCGGAACCGGCATGGTGGTCGGAGGGTGGCCCGCGGCGGTGGGTGCGTTCGTCACCGTCGGAGTCCTGATCGTCCTGACGGGCCTGTGGCCGAGACTCGGCGCACTCGTGTCGACAATTCCGGTGCCACTCGCGCAGGCGATGCTGGCCGGAGTTCTCCTTCCTCTCTGCGCAGCACCGGTGGTCGCCTTCGCCGACTCCCCCGCCCAGGTGGCTCCGGTGGTCCTGGTCTGGCTCGTGGTCCTGCGGTTCAGTGCACGTTGGGCAGTTCCGGCAGCATTCGCCGCGGCGGCGGTGGTGATCGCGGCCGGTCTGGTCGGCGGCGGCATTCCGATCGCGCCGAACGATCTGGTCCCCCGAATCGACTGGACGGTTCCGCACTGGAGCTGGCAGGCCACAATAGGTATCGCGGTGCCGCTGTACATCGTCACGATGGCGTCCCAGAACATCCCCGGCGTCACGGTCATGGCGTCGTTCGGGTTCCGCATTCCCTGGCGTGCGTCGATGACCGTCACCGGAACCGGAACCGTCCTGGGCGCATTCGCCGGCGGTCACACGATCAACCTCGCCGCGATCAGCGCTGCGCTGTCGGCGAATCCCAGTGCCCATCCTGACCCGAAGCGGCGATGGATCGCCGCCTTCTCGGCCGGATCGTCCTACCTGGTGCTGGCGCTTCTCTCCACCGCCCTGGCCACCCTGGTCGCTGCCGCTCCCGCAGGTGTGGTGGAAACAGTTGCCGGGCTTGCCCTGTTGGGGACCCTCGCGGCGTCGTTGTTCGGCGCGCTGGAACATGCAGCGGACAGAGAAGCAACGGTTCTGACATTCCTCGTCGCTGCGTCCGGCCTGACATTCGCAGGAATCGGCTCCGCGTTCTGGGCCTTGGTCGTCGGTCTGATGGTCCGAGCGATCCTGCGTCGGCAGTCCCCGGCGACGCCAGCTACCGACGCCACTGGTTAGGGTCACGTTCATGACCGATCGAGTGAGCCCCGCGTCGGACTTGTCACACGCATCGGATTTTCCGGCACTGTGGCCGGTGACGACGAGATGGGACGACAACGACCACTACGGCCACGTCAACAACGTCACCTACTACGCCTATTTCGACACCGCCGTCAACGGTTGGCTGATGGAGACGACCGGTCTCGATATCAGGACACTGCCTGCGATCGGTGTCGTTGCCGAAACCTCGTGCCGATACCTGTCCGAATTGAGCTTTCCGGATCGCCTTCAGGTGGGCCTGGCAGTCGAGAAGCTGGGCACCCGCAGCATCGTGTACTCGCTCGGGTTGTTCCGCGAAGCCGACGACGATGCGTTGGAGCTGGCGGCCAGGGGTCGATTCGTACACGTGTACGTCGATGGGGTCACCCGTAGGCCGGTGGCGATTCCGCCCGAAATCGAGACTGCAGCTCGCACTTTGGTGATCGGGACGGCGTCGGCCTGACCGACTACAGCCCGATCTCGTCGGCCGTACGCAGAGCCCTGCTGACGATGTCGTCGATGAGCGTCGTGGTCGGCCCGCCTGCCACCGCCCGGTTTCGCGAGTCTGCTTCCATCCGGCGCATGACACCTTCGGCGATGATCGAGAGCTTCCACAGCGCCAGTACCTGCCAGAATCCGACATCGGAGACGTCGCGGCCGGTGTGCCCCGCATACGACTCGACGAGTTCGGCCCGAGTAGGAAAGCCCGGCAGAGTCGACGCCATGAAGGGACCGGCGACCCCGTCGTCGGCTTGCGGCCAATAGGCCAGAAGTCCTCCGAGGTCCGCCAAGGGGTCTCCGAGTGTGCACAGCTCCCAGTCGACAACCGCGGCGACACGGCCGTCGTCGCGGGCCGTGATGACGTTGCTGAGGTGGAAGTCTCCGTGCACCAGAGTCACCTCGTGCTGCGATGGAATGCCGGCTGCCAATCGCGTTGCCAGCGAATCGATACCGGGTACGTCGCGAGTGCGCGAGGATTGCCATTGCTTGGTCCACCGGGCGAGCTGGCGAGCGGCGTACGGCTTGTGACTGGCCAGATCGGCCAGACCCGAGGAGTCCAGATCCACGCGATGGATGTCGGACAGCGCGACCGTGAGGCCGAGCCCAACTCGGCGCCTGTGATCGGGGTCGAGTCCTTCGGCTACCGCCACCGAGTCGACGACGATCCCGTCGACGAAACTCATCAGCACGAGTGGGACCTCGGACACCGACGAATCCTCGGTCATCGCAATCATTTTCGGAACCGGAACCGCCGTGTTCTGCAGGCCCGACAGAATTCGATGCTCACGCACCACATCGTGTGCGGACGCCAACAGTTTCCCCAGTGGTGGACGCCGAAGCACCCAGCTACTGCCGCCGGCATCACGAACTGCGTAGGTGAGATTGGACTGACCATTACCGATCCGATGGAAGGTGAGAGGCGAGGTTGCGCCGATTCCCAATCCTGCGATCCAGGTCGATACCGCGTCTTCGTCCAGTCCCACCGCACCCATACAGAACCCTCACTTCGCCGCGCGACACCGTTGTCGACTGCCGTCATCGGAATTCGACCGATAGTAGCGAAGCTGAACCCGCTCGGGTGCCGAGGCACCGAGCGGGGCCAATCAACTTGCGCGCTCGAACGCGGAGATCAGCGCTGGAGTCGCGATCGCCGGAGCCGGAGCGGCTACCTCGTTGCGCTTGACGGCAATTTCGTCCACTTCACCGACCAACAGGGCAACCATCGTCTCCGGCTCGGAGGCCCAGACGGAGGAGATGTTCCGCACTTCGGCAGGTGCGAACAGTCCGCTGGTTGCCAGAGCGTCGATCCATTCGGCGACGGCGTCGGCCGTGGGATCGGGCACGGTCGATCGGTCGAGCGAGTCCGCTTGGAACTCGTTGCAAAAGAACGCGCGGACCATAGCGAGCTGTCCCTGAGACATTGCGGTCATGTTCTTCTCCCTCGAGTTGTCGGCGTCCGTAGGTGTCGAATACCCGATTCCAACGGGTTGTGACGGGTACCACGGTCCGTTTCCAGATCGTTATCGATTTGGCTGTAACGGTCGATTGCGGGTTTCCGATGCGGCTGAAACTACGCCCTTTTGGTCGGTCTCGCCCAGGGTGAACTGGACTCTGTGACTATCGTCACACACTTGGACCCATCCAATCAACGTCTTGCAACGAAGTCATAGTTTGGTTTACGAAATGCTGTGACAGGAAACAAGTTATCCACAAAACGCCAGTTCGGAGGGCATTCGCACCATTCGGACCGACGTCCGACTGCAGCAACTCGAACTCAGCATGCCTCCGCTACACGAGCTGCAAGAAGGCACGCAGTTCTGTATCGGGCCAGTTTTCGATCTCTTTCCCCGACTTGTGGCCGATTTGCCGACATGCAGAATTTGACGAAGTGAGCATCCTGCCGCTCACTTTTCGAAACCCCTCAGGCCGCTGCGTGATCGAAACGTTATTACGAAAACAATCAGCTCGTTCCCAACTTCCTCACATCCGATGTTCAGCTGAGTCGGGCACCGTGGCCGCATGCCAACACCGAGCCTCGGTTCCGGACCGATCCAAGCGTCCCGTCACGCCGAAACCGACGCCGAGACGCCAGCGGTGTCGTCCAGTGCCCCCACCCGTCCGCGGCGGCGCGCCGTGGTCGCTCGCTCGGCCGTGTCCGCTGCCTCTGCCGTCCTGTTGCTGATGATCCTGATGTTGGCACCGCAGGTCGCACCCTCGACGTCCGTCGAATCGACCCCTGCCACGGCACTGGCCACTCACGTACTCGATGCGATCGATGTGACCGCGGTGTTGATCGCCGTCGCCGCGCTCGCCGTCGTGGCGCTGATACGAAAGCTGCCGTTCGGGATCGGGGTGGTGATCGCCTGCACCATCGGTGCCGTCGTCAGCAGTGCGCTCGCTCGCGAGGTCCTGGGAGCGTCGATGCCGTCGGCAGATCTTCCGAACGGTCAACTCGTCGCGGTGGCCTCTCTACTCGGAGCAGCGTCCATGGTGGCGTCCGCAGCATGGCGGCCCGTGGTCCTCGGCCTGGGCACCGTCGCAACGCTCGCGGTCGCGGCGGCTGCTCTTTTCGTCGGTTCCGCGTCCGTGACCGGGATCGTGAGCGCAGCGTCGATCGTGTTCGTGTGGTGGCCGGCGTGCTCGATCGTCATGCTCTACTCGCCCGTCGCAGCTGCCCGCGAAGCTCGCAACCCGCTCGACACGGCCGCTCTGGCCGTTCAACGCAAAATGGGGCGCTCCCGTTGACGAACAACCGGAAGCGCCCCATCTGACTGCTGACTGCTCGTGACTAGAGGGCCTTGAGCTCCTCGGTCACCTCGGACACCGACTTCTTCGCGTCACCGAACAGCATCGAGGTGCCCTCGGCGAAGAACAACGGGTTCTCGATGCCGGCGAACCCGGACGACATCGACCGCTTCAGAACGATGACCGACTTCGACTGATCGACGTTCAGGATCGGCATCCCGTGAATCGGGCTCGACGGATCGTTGCGCGCCGCCGGGTTGGTCACGTCGTTCGCACCGATGACCAACGTGACGTCGGTACGGGAGAATTCGTCGTTGATGTCGTCCATTTCCTTCATCGCGTCGTACGCGACATCGGCCTCGGCGAGCAGCACGTTCATGTGCCCGGGCATGCGACCGGCCACGGGGTGAATGGCGTACTTGACCTCGACGCCCTTCGACTCCAGTAGCTTGGCCATGTCCTTGACCGCATGCTGCGCCTGCGCAACCGCGAGTCCGTATCCGGGTACGACGATGACCTGGTTGGCGTAGGCCATCTGGATCGCCGCATCCGCCGCGGACGTGGCCTTCGCGGTTCCGCCGCCTGCACCCGCAGGCCCGGCAGCCGCGTCGCCGCCACCGAATCCGCCGGCGACGATCGCCGGGATGGAACGGTTCATGGCCTTGGCCATGAGGTTGGTCAGAATCGTGCCGGACGCGCCGACGATCATGCCTGCGACGATCATCGCTGTGTTGTTGAGCGCCAGACCTGCCGCCGCAGCGGACAGACCGGTCAGAGCGTTGAGCAACGAAATGACGACCGGCATGTCCGCGCCGCCGATGGGCAGCACGACCGTCAGACCCAAGATTCCGGCGAGTACGAGAACCGCCACGATCCACCACTGCGACACCCCGCCGCCCGGAGTGGCGTTGATTCCGATGACCACCGCAGCCGCCACGGCACCGATCAGCAGCAGAGCGTTGAGCGGCTGCTGCAACTTGCCGATGGTGATGGGCGAACCGGGCAGGGTCTCCTGCAGCTTGAGGAACGCGATCAGCGATCCCCAGAACGAGATCGACCCGATGATCGCCGCGAACAGCGACCCGATGACGATGTGGACCGTCGGCGATTCGCCGTGCTTGAAGTTCGAGAATCCCGATGTGTCGAGGAACTCGGCCCAGGCGATCAGTGCAACCGTTCCACCGCCGACGCCGTTGAACAGAGCCACCAACTGCGGCATTGCCGTCATCTTGACCCGACGCGCGGGAGGGATACCGAGAGCGACGCCGACGACCAGGCCGACGACGATGAGAATCCAGTTGCCGGTGTCTCGGATGGAGATGAGGGTCGCCACCACTGCGATGAACATGCCGACGGCGGCGATCTGATTGCCGCGGACAGCGGTCTTCGGGCCCGTCAGACCCATCAGACCGTAGATGAACATCGCGAACGCGACGATGTAGAGGATGTTGACGAGATTGTCCATCAGGAGTCAGCGCCCTTCTCGGCCTTGGCAGGGACAGGCTTGGACTTGAACATGCCGAGCATGCGGTCGGTGACGACGAATCCACCGATCACGTTGACCGTTCCGAAGACCAGCGCCACGAACAGGATCACCTGCAATCCGATGGACGGATCGTCCACCTTGCCCAGGACGACCAACGCGCCGAGCACGACGATGCCGTGGATGGCATTGGTGCCCGACA
This sequence comes from Rhodococcus sp. 05-2255-3B1, assembly GCF_002258545.1. Taxonomy (NCBI): domain Bacteria; kingdom Bacillati; phylum Actinomycetota; class Actinomycetes; order Mycobacteriales; family Nocardiaceae; genus Rhodococcus; species Rhodococcus sp. 05-2255-3B1. The sequence continues at coordinate 23,726 of NZ_NOZC01000043.1, forward strand.
TCAACGGGGTGTGCAAGGTGTTGGGCACCTTGGAGATCACCGCGAAGCCGACGAACCCGGACAACACCAGGATCGCTATGTTCGCGAGCAGCGGGGTGTACATCAGTTCTCCTTCTCACGTGTCACGCAGGCACCGGCGAGAACCTCGTCCGAGAAGTCGGGGGCGAGCTTGCCGTCGACCAGCATGAGTTCGAGCAATGCCGAGATGTTCTTCGAGTACAGCTCGCTGGCGTGCTCGGGCATCGAGGCAGGCAGGTTCAACGGCGAGCAGATGGTCACGTCGTGCTTGACGACGGTCTCTCCGGGCTCGGTGAGCTCACAGTTGCCGCCGGTCTCACCGGCGAGGTCGACCACGACGCTGCCGGGCTTCATGCCCTCGACGGCTGCGGCCGTGACCAGTCGCGGGGCGGGGCGTCCGGGCACCAACGCGGTGGTGATGACCACGTCGAATCCCTTGATGGCCTCCTCGAGAGCCTTCTGCTGTTGCACCCGCTCGTCCTCGGTCAGCTCACGCGCGTACCCGCCCTCACCTGCGGCGTCGATCCCGAGATCGAGCCACTGCGCCCCGACGGAGCGAACCTGGTCCGCCACCTCCGGGCGCACGTCGTACCCGGTGGGCCGGCCGCCGAGACGCTTCGCGGTGGCAAGCGCCTGCAGACCTGCCACGCCCACACCCAGCACCAGCACGGTGGCAGGCTTGACGGTGCCCGCGGCAGTGGTGAGCATCGGGAAAAATCGGGTGGACTCGGACGCGGCCAGCAGGACGGCCTTGTATCCGGCGACATTGGCCTGAGACGACAGTGCGTCCATCACCTGCGCCCGCGAGATCCGCGGGATCGCTTCGACGGCGAAGGCCTGCACTCCGGCCGCCTTCAACGCCCCGATGCTGTTCTCCGCGTTGCGCGGTGCCAGAAATCCGATGAGCGTCGAACCCGACGACAGCTTGGCGATCTCGGCGTCGGACGGCGGCGCGACCTTCACCACGACGTCCGCCGACCATGGATCACCGATGGTCGCTCCGGCGGCGACGTACAGCTCGTCGGGAATCAGAGCGCCCAGACCGGCACCCGATTCGACGACGATCTCGACGCCCTTACCCGTCAGGGAGGCAACGATCTTGGGCACCAGGGCGACGCGACGTTCGCCCTCCCCCGATTCCCGAACCACACCGACCACGGTCGTGGATCCCGAACCCTTCTCAGTGCTCTGCGATGTATCCAAATCTCCGTCTTCCTGCGTTGAATGGTGTCCACTGATCGGCCAACGGCCCCGAGCTTGCGACGAGTGGACGAACCCATGCGACAAAGGCACAAGGTCCCTGATAGTAGCCAGAGGAAACAGACCACGGGTAACTCGGAACACAGTCCGATTCGTTCTGAATCGAGTCCGTTCGGCATTCCGCAGTTACAGGGCGGGCAATTGTGATGCACGCCACACAGGTCTATCGGTGATGATCGGACCCTACAGTGACAACCGTGGAATCTTGCATCTTCTGTGCCATCGTCGCCGGCGACGCCCCCGCACACCGCGTGTTCGAGAACGACCACGCGATGGCCTTTCTCGACATCCGGCCGGTCAGTCGCGGACACCTGCTCGTCGTCCCGCGCGAGCACGCCACCGATCTGAACTCGACCCATCCGGACGCGGCCGCCGACGTATTTCGCGTCGGTCACACGCTGGCGCGCGCGGTGCGCCACTCGGATCTGCGCGCCGACGGAGCCAACCTCGTGATCAACGACGGCAAGGCCGCGTTTCAGACGGTTTTCCACCTGCACTTGCACGTGGTGCCTCGCTGGCATCGGGACCGGCTGCGGTTCGCTACCGGGTTCGTGACGCGCCGCCTGCGTGAGCCCGAGCATGTCGCGGACGCCGTTCGCGTCGGGCTGGCCCGGCTGAACGGCGAATCGACGGCGTGAGACTGTTCCTGTCGTCGTATCGATTCGGGGGCCACTCGGCTGCTTTCGTCGAGCTGACCGGGCCGCCGTCCGATCTCGCGGTGATCGCGAACGCGTCGGACGCGTGGCCCGCCGCCGCTCGCGAGTCCTCGCTTCGCAGTGAGTTCGGTCCGCTGCGCGCTCTCGGGTATCGGCCGGCGGAGCTGGATCTGCGCGAGTACGTGGGTCGGCCCGCGGCATTCGAGCGCGAGCTCGAAGGATTCGGTGCGGTGTGGGTGCGCGGGGGCAACACCTTCGTCCTGCGCGCTCAGCTCGCCCGCTCGGGTGCGGACGAGGTTCTGGCCGACCGAGTTCGGCGAGGATCGATCGCGTACGGCGGATACAGTGCGGGTGCCTGTGTGGCCGCACCGTCGTTGATCGGAGTCGAGGACGCGGACGACCCGGGCGAGGTTCGGCACGCCACCGGTGTCGATCCGGTGTGGACCGGGTTGGGTCTGGTGGATTTCTCCATTGTCCCGCACCTGAATTCCGTTCTCGACGAGCAGAATTCGGGGCATGTGACGGTGCAGCGCCTTCGCCGGGCCGGCATGGACTGTCACGGGTTGACCGACGACCAGGCCATCGTCGTCGACGCGTCGGGGACGCGTGTGCTCGGTAGTTGACCGTCGGTCAGCCCAGGCGGGCAAGTGGAGCGAGTCGATCCAGCGAGGACCACGCCAGCGAGCACCGCCTTGCGGTCATTTCGTCCGCGTCGAGCACCAGCATGTCGAACAACTGCCGAGGGGCCTGATGCCACGAGTGGGCAATCTGCGCGATGGTGGCTCGATCGAACAATCCGGACTGGGTCAACGCCTGAACCCATTCGTCGACCTCGCCTCGGTGAATGCGCTCGATGGTGTCGTATTCGATTCCGCCCCCGAGGAATTCGTACGAGAACATCGCGGCCACGTAGTTCCAGGAGTCACTTCCGGGATCGATCATGGTGCAGCCTCCTTGTCGACTCGCACCACATGGGGTGCGAGATTCGCTGCGCTGGACGCTAGCGTGGCGAACTACAAATTTGCGTGTCGACGACGCATCGATCTGGTAACGCCTGAGGCTGGTGTTACTGATGTGACTCGCTTCCGGAAAAGGCTCACCCACCTCGAACAGGGTGGGTAAAGTCCGCATTCGTGGGCACCCGAGCCGTTGCAGCGTCGATCGCAGCGATCGCGTGCGGGCTGGTGGGATGCTCGAACACGCCGGGAACCGAGGCCGATCCGAATTCGCCCGAGACGGCCGAACAGCCCGTCACCGAAGAACTCTTCGTCGGCGAATGCGGGTCGATGGACAACACGGAAGTGCAGAGACTCACGGCCGTATCCGACCTGACGGTGGTGTCCGAGAACGCCGTTCGGTGTCGATGGGAATCCGCGACCGGCGCGTACGCGATGTTCACCTGGTATCGCGGCAGCCCCATCGACCGAGAGAGATCCGTGGCCGAAGCCGTCGGCCGCACCATCGAGCGCATCGATGTGGACGGTCACCCGGGATTCACCGCCGCGGCGTCGGGAGCGTCGTGCGAGGCCGGGGTCGAGAACGGGGACGGCTTCGTGCACTGGTCCGTCAACTACGTGATCGACGGGCCCCGCGATTCCTGCGACGTCGTCGAGGATCTGGCACGAACCACGATGTCGAAGGCGAAGTAGCCCCATGAGGACGTTCCCCTCCACCGAGTCCAACCGTCGCATCCTCGCCGCTGTCCTCGTCACTGCGGCCGTCGGTACGGGATGCACCACCACCGTGGCCGGTACGGCGGTACCTGCTCGATCGGCCGACAGCGGAGAGTTCGACAAGCTGCTCGAGGAGTGCATCGCCGTCCCGGATCCCACCATCGCCGACACAGTGGGTGCCGACCTCGTCGATCAGTACTTCTACGGTGCAGTGTGCATGTGGACGGGCATCGGTGCCGCCGGGCTCATCGACGTGACCTTCGCCTGGTTCGAGGACGATGCGCTCTCTCGCGAGCGAGAGCTGGCCGAGCGGCTCGGCTACGCGACCGAGAACGTCCCTGTTGCCGGCACCACGGCGTTCCTGTCACGACGACCGGCCGACCCGTCGTCGTGCGGAATCAGCGCGGCGTATTCGGGCGTCATCACCTGGTGGGTGCAGTACCGAGGCACCAGTCCGACCGACCCGTGCGCCGCCGCCACGGAACTTGCAGAACTGACACTGCAACGCAACCAGTGACCGAGCGTCGACCGACCCCGACTCCGCCCCACGCTCCGCCGTGACAGACTCGAGTGTCGACGGTCACATTTCTGACGTGAGGAGACCGAGATGTCCGTGACGACCGATGCAGATGCCCGCCTGAGTGCGCTCGAATCCCTTCTTTCACCCGGCTCGGTGGTCACCGACCCGGACATCACCGAGGGCTATCGACGCGACTGGGCGAAGGATCCCGACGCGGGCACCCCGCTGGCCGTCGTGCGCGCACAGTCCACCGAGGACGTTCGTGCCGTGATGCGGTGGGCCACCGAGCACGCCGTGGCGGTCGTCCCACGCGGCGCGGGATCGGGTCTGTCCGGTGGAGCCACCGCCGTGGACGGCGGAATCGTGCTCACCACCGAGTTGATGCGAGAGATCACCGTCGATCCGGTGACCCGCATCGCCGTCGTACAACCCGGACTGCTCAACGCGGAGGTCAAAAAGGCCGTCGCCGAACACGGCCTCTGGTACCCACCGGATCCGTCCTCGTTCGAGATGTGTTCCATCGGAGGCAATGCGGCCACCAACGCGGGCGGACTGTGCTGTGTGAAGTACGGCGTCACCACCGATTACGTTCTCGGTCTCGAGGTCGTCCTGGCCGACGGTACCGCCGTCCGGCTCGGCGGGCCACGACTGAAAGACGTTGCGGGTCTGTCCCTTGCGAAGCTGTTCGTCGGCTCCGAGGGAACGCTGGGCATCATCACCGAGATCACTCTTCGATTGATTCCGGCGCAACCTCCCGCCAGTACGGTGGTCGCCTCGTTCGCGTCGGTGCACGACGCAACCGCCGCAATTCTGGCCATCACCCGGACACTGCGCCCGTCGATGCTCGAGTTCATGGACCGAGCTTCCATCGGTGCCGTCGAAGATGCCATGAACATGGGGCTCGATCGCGAGGCGGCGGCGATGCTCATTGCTCGGTCCGACTCCCCCGGTGCCGACCGAGGCCGCGAGATCGAGATCATGGCGGCCGCGTGCACCGAGGCCGGTGCCTCGGATGTGTTCACCACCGACGACCCCGACGAGGGCGAGGCCTTCGCTGCCGCGCGGCGGTTCGCCATTCCCGCTGTCGAGCGACTCGGCAGCCTGCTCCTCGAGGACGTCGGGGTTCCGCTGCCCGCACTTCCGGCCCTCGTCGACGGAATCGCCGAGCTGTCCACGAAATACGACGTGCTGGTGGCGGTCATCGCCCACGCCGGTGACGGCAACACTCACCCGCTGATCGTTTTCGACCCCGAGGACGCCGACATGACACGTCGCGCCAACATCGCATTCGGCGCGATCATGGATCTGGCAATCTCGTTGGGCGGCACCATCACCGGCGAACACGGTGTCGGTCGCCTCAAGAAGGCGTGGCTGCCCGATCAGGTCGGTGAGGACGTCATGGAACTGACCCGCCGAATCAAGACCGCTCTCGATCCGGCGGGCATCCTCAACCCCGGTGCCGTGCTGTGATCACCCGTCGACGGTGAATCCGTCCGCCACCGTCAGCACCTCGTCGAGGACTTCCAGTCCTTGACGAATCTCGTCCTCGGACGTCGTCAGCGGAGGGGCGATCTGGAGGCGATTGCCTGCGACGAACGGCCACAGTCCACGTGACTTCGCCGCGGCGGTCACCGTGCCCATCGCCGCCGCGTCCTTGCCCGACGCGGCGAAGGCAACCAGTGGCTCTCGGGTCGTTCCGTCCTTGACCAGCTCGACGGCCCAGAAGAATCCCTTACCGCGTACCTCGCCCACACTCGGATGCGATTCGGCCAGCTTGGACAGGCCCGCACCGAGTACGTCCTCGCCGACGTGACGCACGTGAGGAAGGATCTTGTCGCGCTCGAACACTCCGATGGAAGCCACGCCCGCGGCGCACCCGAGCACGTGACCGGAGTAGGTCAAGCCGCCCGGGTACGGCTTGTGGTCGAACTGCGAGGCGATCTTCTCCGAGATCACGACCCCGCCGAGGGGCACGTATCCGGAGTTGACGCCTTTGGCGAACGTGATGAGATCCGGTGTCACATCCCAGGCCTGGCAGGCGAACCATTCGCCGATGCGCCCGAACCCGACCATGACCTCGTCGGCGATGTAGACGATCCCGTACTTGTCGCACAGCGCTCGAACGCCGGCCAGATAGCCGGGCGGCGGGATCAGCACACCGTTGGTGCCGATGACCGATTCGAGGATCAGTCCGGCGATGTTCTGCGCACCTTCGAGCACGATGACCTGCTCGAGGTGTGCCAGCGCTGCGGCCGTCTCGTCCTCGGGAGTCGTTGTGCCCCAGGGTGAGCGGTACGGGTACGGCCCGAAGAAACGTACGACGTCGACGTTGGTCGGCTCGGTGCCCCATCGGCGCGGCTCGCCCGTGAGACCGATCGCAACTCCGGTTCCACCGTGGTACGAGCGATACGCGGCAAGCATCTTCGTACGCCCGGTGTGCTGTCGCGCCAACCGCACCGCATGCTCGACGGCTTCCGCCCCACCGGTCGTGAAGAACACTCGGTTCAGATCACCCGGCGCACGTTCGGCGATCAACGTGGCGAGTTCACTGCGCTTGTTGTTGGCCACGGTCGGGGAGATGGTCGTCAGAACCTGAGCCTGTTCGACGATGGCGGCGACCACGTCGGGGTGTTGATGACCGAGATTGACGTTGACCAACTGCGACGAGAAGTCGAGGTATCGGTTGCCCTTGTCGTCCCAGAACCACGACCCCTCCGCTCCCTCGACGGTGATCGGATTCAGTTCGGCCTGCGCCGCCCAGGAGTAGAACACGTGATCCATCTACTTGCCGCCTTCCTCCAGTGTGACCTCCATCGGAGCGTACGACTCTCCGGTGACGTCCACTCCGTCGGCCTTCAACAAATCGAGCGCCTGCGTGACGTACTCGTTGGTGTACGCCTCGGCATCGGGATCGGCGGTCAGCACCGTCGATCCTTCGGCATTCTCGGTGCTCTTGGCGATGTCGACGGTCTGCTGCCAGGCCGCCTCGTCGATCATGCCGATGCCATCCGCGGACGGCCAGATCAGTTTGTTGACCTCGTTGACCTGCCAGAGCTGGTGACTCGCGCCGAGTGTGGAGCCTGCAGCGACGGTGATGTCGCGGCACGTTTCGACGTTGTCGCGGCAGAAGATCCAGCCCTTCAACGATGCCGCCAGGAATTTGACGGTCTGCTCCTGGTAGGCCTCGTCCGAGAGCTTGTCGGTGTTGGCCCAGATCGCGTCCTGCAGCATCGCGACGCCGTCGTCGTTCCAGTTCAGCGTGGTGAAATCGTCTGCGGTGTAGAGAGCTCCGGTTGCCGGGTTCACGGTCTCGAGCAACTGAGCGTACTCGTTGTACGACATCGCCTGGGCTGCAGCGATATCACCGGACAACAGGCCGTTCATGTCGAACTGCTGCTGTACCAGCGTCACGTCCGCCGGGCTCACTCCCGCTTTCGTCATTCCGGCGAACAATTCGAACTCGTTTCCGTAGCCCCAGTTTCCGACGGTCTTGCCTCGGAGGTCCGCGGGTGAGGCGATGTTCTGATCCTCGAACGAGACCTGCAGGGTGCCCGACTTCTGATAGATCTGAGCCACGTCGGTGATGCCGGCTCCGGCCTCGCGGGATGCGAGCGCCTTCGGTACCCACGCGATGGCGTAGTCGGCCTGCCCCTGGGCAAGCACGGTTTGCGGGACGATATCCGTTCCACCGTCCAGGATTTCGACGTCCAACCCCTGTTCCGCATAGAAACCCTGATCGACGGCGGCGAGGTAGCCGGCGAACTGGCCCTGCTTGAACCACTGCAATTGCAGCTTGATCGTGGTGTCTCCGTCGGCACCGGTGTCGGTGTCTGTCGTGGTGGTACTGCACGCCGAGGCGACCACTGCAAGCGCCATCACGGCGGCGAGAAGAGATCGGGGGGTTCGGGTGATCTTCACGTTCATCTCCTAGGTACGACGCCGGGACACGAGCTTCTCGAGCAGCAGAACAACCAGAAAGAAGAGCAAACCGACTGCGATGGCACCCATCACGTAGGCCCATGCCCGGGGGTAGGCCGTGTTCGCCGCGGCGGAGGTGATCCGCGACCCCAAACCGTTCTGCAGTCCACCGAAGTACTCGCAGATGATGGCAGCAATGACAGCATTGGGAGCGGCAACCCGCAACCCGGTGAAGATGTGTGGAACGGCGGACGGGAGGCGGACGATTCGGGTGAACTGCCAACCACCGACGGCATACGACGTCATGAGGTCGTGGTGCACGGCCGAGACCTGACGCAGTCCCTTCGCCGCACTGACGAAGACCGGGAAGAACACGACGATGGTGACCACGAGGCGGCGCGGTAGATCGGTGGTCGAGGAGAACATCGAGTTGAACACCGGCGCGAGAGCGACGATGGGAACGGCTGCGGCACCTGCTGCCAACGGGGTGAGCAGTTCGTCGACGATCCGCAGGCGAACTGCTGCCATTGCTGCCAGGAGACCGAGGACCGAGCCTGCGATCAACCCCACCAGAGCGTTGGTTCCCGTTGCCAGACTTGCCGATCCGATGTTTCCGAGGTTTCGCACGAATTGCTCGGCGATGGCGCTCGGCGACGGCAGCAGGAACGACGGAACCCCCGCGACGACCGTGAGCAACTGCCACAGTGCGAGCGCCGCCGCCCCGAACACCACCGGTGGCAGCCAGAGCTTCATCGCAGATCCGCACTTCGAACCGAACGGCCGTGCAGTGCATCCCGAACCGCGGTGATGGACGAGAAGAACTCCGCCGATTCGCGCGGATCGTCGTTCGTGTCGAATCTGTCGATCGTGAGTGTGTCGACGATCCGCCCCGGCCGAGCGGACATCACCACCACCCGATCGGACAGGTAGACCGCTTCGGGAATCGAGTGGGTCACGAACACCACTGCTGCGCTCGACTCCTCGGCGATGCGCAGTAGGTCGTTCTGCATCTTCTCGCGGGTCATCTCGTCCAGGGCACCGAACGGTTCGTCCATCAGCAGCAGTCCCGGCGTTCGGGCCAGCGCCCGCGCGATCGCCACTCGTTGCTGCATCCCACCGGACAGCTGGCTGGGAAACTTGTCGGCGAAATCGGTGAGTCCGACGAGGTCCAGTAGTTCGCGAACCCGTTCTGCGCGTTCCTTCTTGAGAACCTTGTGGAGTTCGAGCGGCAATGCGACGTTGGATTGCACTGTGCGCCACTCGAGCAGCCCGGCCTGCTGAAAGGCGATGCCGTACTTCTGATCGACGCGGGCTCGGCGAGCAGTCAGACCGAACACCGAGGCAGTACCGGACGTGGGTTGCTCGAGATCGGCAACGATACGGAGCAACGTCGACTTACCGCACCCCGAGGGCCCGATCAGCGAGACGAATTCGCCGGGGGCGATCGCGAGCGATACGTCCTCCAACGCAGTCACTCCCCCGTCGAACTTCTTTCCGACGCCCTCGACGAGTACCGCATGCTCGGTCATGACCGATCCTTTCGACCCGGCGAGCGACCGGCGTACCGACCCAGTGCGATGTCGAGCAGTGACACCAACCCGGTCACCACCAGTCCGAGCACCGCTGCGCCGAGAACGGCTGCGTAAAGGCGGGATGCGTCTCCTGTTGCCTGCTGCGAGAACACGATGATCTGCCTGCCGATACCGCCGGTCGTTCCGGTGGAGATCTCGGCGACCACGGCACCGATCACGGCAGCGGCCGCGGCCAGACGCAGCGCCGGAATCAGATGAGGCACCGAGGCGGGTAGGCGTAGTCGAACGAGTGTGGTCCACCATCCGGACGCGTAACTGTGCATCAGGTCCAACGCTGCCCGATCGGGTGCACGCAGGCCGCGCAGCATCCCCACCGCCACCGGGAAGAACGCAAGATACGACGCGATGACGGTGATGCTCATCCACGGCTGCCAGGCGTAACCGCCGATTGCGATCTTTCCGCCCCACCCTGCGACGAGCGGTGCCAACGCGATCAGCGGAACCGTCTGCGAGACGATCACATACGGCAGTACGGAGCGCTCGACCCACACGAATCGTTGCATCGCCACCGCCAGCACCAGCCCGACCACCGTCCCCAGCGCGAACCCGAGTACCGCGAGCCCGAAGGTGAACAGGCCACTGGACACGATCGCCGCACCGACACTGCGAGCCCCCGTGACGTTCACCTCCGGCTCGGTCAGCGCTGCCAACACCGACCACACGTGCGGTAGCGCTCCGTCGTCGGTGCGGGGCAGCACCCGCACGCCGGCGATACTCACCCCGTTGTCGGGGACGAGCACTTTCACCGACTCCCAGAACACCAGCAGCACGCCGACGGCCCCCACTGCCATCAACGGACGCCGCGCTCCTCGATGCGCACCGGCGGGAGCAGGTGTCACCACCGAGGCCTGATCGAGAACACCCGTCACGACGTCGCCGTCACGCTCGGGCGGATCTGCGGAATTATGCTCTCCCCGTACGCTTCCAGCGTCGCTGCCTTGGCATCGTGTTGCAGGTACACCGAGAACTGATCGACACCGAGAGCCTCGAGATCTTTCAGCTTCGCGATGTGATCGGCCGGGGAGCCGAGCAGACAGAACCTGTCGATCACCTCGTCCGGAACGAACTCTGCGTGCGAATTGCCTGCGCGGCCGTGCTCGTTGTAGTCGTACCCTTCACGCGCCGCGATGTAGTCGGTGAGTGCCTGTGGCACACCGCTGCCGTCGCCGCCGTACCGCGAGACGATATCGGCGACGTGATTGCCCACCATCCCGCCGAACCAACGACACTGATCTCGGGCGTGTTCGAGCCCTGCGTCGGTACCGTCGGTGACGTAGGCGGGAGCGGCGACGCAGATCGAGATCGAATCCGGATCGCGACCCGCCTGCTCGGCCGCAGCGCGGACCCGGCCGATCGTCCACGCTGCGATATCGGGATCAGCCAGCTGCAGAATGAACCCGTCTGCCACCTGTCCGGTGAGCTCGAGGGCTTTGGGGCCGTACGCCGCGACCCACACCTCGAGTCGGGACCGCTCCGCCCACGGAAACTGCACTGTCGTCTCCCCGATCCGGGCACTTCGCCCATTGGCCAAGCTACGGATCACCTCGATCGATTCCCGCAGCGTGGCAAGGGTTGTCGGCTTCCCGCCGAGGGCGCGGACGGCCGAATCACCGCGGCCGATGCCGCAGACGGTCCGATTGCCGAACATGTCGTTGAGCGTCGCGAACGTCGATGCCGTCACCGTCCAGTCGCGGGTGGCGGGATTGGTGACCATCGGACCGACGGTCACCCGCCTCGTCGCGGCCAGAATCTGGCTGTAGATGACGTACGGTTCCTGCCACAGCAGATGCGAATCGAACGTCCACACGTGCGAGAAGCCATGTGTCTCCGCCTGTCTGGCCAGGTCGACCACACGGGACGCCGGCGGATTGCACTGGAGCACTACCCCGATGTCCATGGCTCAGATCAGATTCTGCGACAGGTCGCGCCGGACGAATCGGCCGTGTCCCGCAGTGCCGGAATAGGATCCACCGTCGACGATGATCCGGCCACGCGAGATCACGGTGTCGACATGGCCGTCGATCTCGAAACCCTCGTACGCCGAATAGTCCATGTTCATGTGGTGGGTCTTGTCGACGCCGATGCTGGTGTGTCCGTTCGGGTCGTAGATCACGATGTCCGCGTCGGCACCGGGGGTGATGACGCCTTTCCTCGGATACATCCCGAACATCCTGGCCGGGGTGGTACAGCAGACGTCGACCCACTTCTCGAGCGTGATCTTGCCGCTCTTGACACCCTGGAACATCAGATCGATGCGGTGTTCCACCGAGCCGATCCCGTTGGGAATCTTCGAGAAATCACCGATACCCATCTCCTTCTGATCCTTCATGCAGAAGGGGCAGTGATCGGTACTGACGGTCGACACGTCTCCGGTGCGCAGGTATCGCCACAACTCGTCCTGATGCCCCTCCGCTCGCGACCGCAACGGCGTCGAGCAGACCCACTTGGCACCCTCGAAGCCCGGAGCGCCGAGCTGTTCCTCTAGCGACAGATACAGGTACTGCGGACATGTCTCGGCAAAGACGTTCTGTCCGTTGCCTCGGGCCTGCACGATCTGTTCCAGGGCCTGCTTGGCAGAGACGTGTACGACGTAGAGCGGTGCACCGGTGACGTCGGCCAACATTATCGCTCGATGCGTCGCCTCCTCCTCGAGCTGCCACGGCCGTGACGTGCCGTGGAAGTACGGGGCCGTGTCTCCACGGGCGATCGACTGAGCAACGAGAACATCGATCGCGATGCCGTTCTCCGCATGCATCATCAGCAGTGCACCCGTTTCGGCGGCGGACTGCATGGCGCGCAGGATCTTGCCGTCGTCGGAGTAGAACACACCCGGGTAGGCCATGAAGAGTTTGAAACTGGTGACGCCCTCGGATACCAACTCGCTCATGGCTTTCAAGGAATCGTCGGTCACGTCGCCGATGATCTGATGGAATCCGTAGTCGACGGCACACTGCCCCGCGGCCTTCTCGTGCCATTGCGCCAGAGTGTCCTGGACGCGCTGACCGGGAGTCTGAATCGCGAAGTCCACGATCGTCGTCGTGCCACCCCACGCCGCTGCGCGCGTTCCGGTTTCGAAGGTGTCGGAGGCGAACGTACCGCCGAAGGGCATCTCCATGTGAGTGTGCCCGTCGACCCCACCCGGGATCACGTATTTTCCGGTCGCGTCGACGACCACGTCCGCCGAGGTCTTCAGGTCCGCGGCCAGGGAGACCGATCCGGGTGCCAGTACCGCGACGATGCTCTCGCCGTCGATGAGCACATCCAATTCCTGTGCGCCGGTGGTGGATACCACGGTCCCGCCGTGCACGAAGGTGGTGGCCATCAGGGTTGCACCAACGGGCCGTATGCGTCGGGTCTACGGTCACGATAGAAGGCCCACCGGTCGCGGACCACCTTGATCAAATCCATGTCCAGGTCACGCACGATTATTTCGGATTCGGAATCCGACGCCACCTCGCCGACGAATTTGCCTTCGGGGTCCACGAAGTAACTGGTTCCGTAGAAGTCGTCGTCACCGTATTCGGATTCGATTCCGACTCGATTGATCGCGCCGACGTAGTACTCGTTCGCGACGGCGGATGCGGGCTGTTCGAGCTTCCACAGGTAGTTCGACAGGCCCCGCGAGGTGGCCGAGGGATTGAAGACGATCTCGGCACCGGCGAGGCCCAACGCCCGCCAACCCTCGGGAAAGTGCCTGTCGTAGCAGATGTACACACCGATTCGGCCGACCGCGGTGTCGAACACCGGCCACCCCAGGTTTCCCGGGCGAAAGTAGAACTTCTCCCAGAATCCGTTCACGTGGGGAATGTGGTGTTTTCGATACTTGCCGAGATAGGTGCCGTCCGCATCGACGACGGCAGCGGTGTTGTACAGAAGTCCGGGTTGTTCCTGCTCGTAGACGGGCAGAATCATCACGATGCCGAGTTCCTTCGCCAATGCGGCGAAACGGTCGACGGTCGGCCCGGGTACCGATTCTGCGTACTCGTAGAATTTCGCATCCTGCAATTGACAGAAGTACGGACCGTAGAAAAGTTCTTGGAAACAAACGACTTTCGCGCCCTGCTCGGCGGCGGACCGAGCAAACCCCTCGTGCGCCGCGATCATCGATTCTTTGTCACCGGTCCACTTGCTTTGGACCAGAGCAGCTCGAACTGTGGACATCATTGGCACTCCATCTCTCGCTGGCTTGCACCCTCAAGATATTTTGCGCCGTGTTACGGGATCGTTCGTGCGGTTTCGTACGTATTAATCGTCCGAACTGTTCACGAGTGCGGAAGCAGTGCACGCACGGCGTCGATGGAGTCCGCGGTGGCAAGGTTCTTGTCGGGTCGATACCGGAGTACTCGCGCGAATCGCAGTGCAACACCGCCCGGATAGCGTGGGCTGACCTGCACGCCGTCGAGTTCGATTTCGACGATCAGCTCGGGTCGCAGGTACACGGTGTGCTCGTCACGCTCGCGCTCGTGTTTCGGGAATTCGTCGGTCTGCCATTGCAACAGAACGTCGGTCAGGCCTTTGAAGGTCTTACCGACCATGATCGGGTCACCGCCGTCGGGATCGCGAGCTCCGAGGTGCAGATTGGACAGGTAACCGGTGCGACGCCCGTATCCCCACTCGGCTCCTAGCACGACGAGGTCGAGGGTGTGCTCGGGTTTGACCTTCTGCCAGCTCTTTCCGCGGCGGCCTGCGGCGTACGGAGCACCGAGCGCTTTGAGCATGATCCCTTCGTGCCCGGCGTCGAGTGCCGCGTCGAAATGGACTGCTGCCGCGTCCGCGTCGGGCCTGACGACACTGGGAATTCGGTGTCCCGGTGCCACCCGGTCCAGTGCAGCCAGACGCTGCTCCAACGGGGCATCGAGCAGGTCGACACCGTCGAGGTGCAGGCAGTCGAAGAAGTAGGGCTGCAGCAGTAGCTCGTGTGCACTCTCGGCACCGAACCGACTCATCGTTTCCTGGAACGGTCGCGGGCGGCCGCTGTCTTCGAGCGCGAGGGTCTCACCGTCCAGGACCACGGAGTCGCACGGCAGCGCGAGAACCAGATCCACCAGCTCGGGCACACTCGCAGTGATGTCGCGCAGAGTGCGCGTGTAGATGCTCACGTCGGTTCCGGAGCGGTGCACCTGAATTCGCGCGCCGTCGAGCTTGTATTCGACGGTGACATCGCCGGAGAGCTGTTCCCATGCGCCCCGCAGAGACTCCGCGGGCGAGGCCAGCATCGGCCGGACCGGGCGACCCACCTCGAGCCGAAATGCGTCCAGCGCTTCGACGCCACCGGTGATGGCAGCGATCGCAGTGGCAGGCAACCTCCCCGAAAGCATGAATGCGCGACGCACCGAGGCCTGCGGCAGATTCGTCGCGGCGGCGACAGCGTCGACCATGATTCCTTCGAGCGCGCCCTGACGCAGCTCACCGATGACGAGCCGGATCAGAAACCGACGCTCCTCGGCTGTGCTTCGGGAGAACAGGTCCGTCAGCAGCGCCACCCGGCGAGCAGCAGAACCGGCCCCCGACGTCGCCGCGACCGACGATATCGCCTCGTCCACCTCGGCAACCGTCAGTGTCGAATCCGCGGCAGCCGCGACGTCGAGATCGGCCAGCGTGCGCCAGCCGACACCTATCCGACCCTGCGGCAACTCCCCCGAGAGCCACGAGACAGCAGGCTCGATGTCACCGGCTGCCGCTTCGGCCAGGAGCGCGCTCAGCTGCTCGATCTTGACCTTGCGCGAGCGCGTCGCTGCCACGGCACGGGAGGTTTCGACGATCCTGGACATCAACACACACCGAACATAACCGCCCCCACCGACAGCGTGCTGACATCCAATTGTTACCGCTGTGACTCGAGCGACCCGTGTTGTTGCTGTTACGTTCGATTCATGTCAGCAACGTCCGTGCGACACAACGCACGGGCGACGTGTCAGCTGAATCCCAGAACGCGGTCGCCCCACGCAGCGCGCATGTCGCCGTCGGGGTCGTCGACGAGAGTGTCGGATGCATCGATCACCAGCGTCCAGCGCGTCTTCTCGGTGTACGGAGCCCAATGCTTGGACGCATCCAACGCAGCGGGGACGCCGTACCGCGCGAAAGCGAGCCAGCGTCTCTGCATCCGCGCAGACACCGCCATTGCCGGCTTACGGCCACCGAGCCAGAAGGTGGGGTCTCGGTTGAGCGTTCCGAAATTGCCGAAGACGTACGGCAGTTCGGTCGCGTGGCCGGCTCCCACTCGTGCGGCCTTGAGCATCGGTGTCGCATGATCGAATCGGTACATCCATGTCGGCGAGTGCCTGCTGTGCCCGTCGGCGATCCACACGCTCGGCATGAGGAATCCCGCGTCGCGCGATATGGCTTGTGCCCCGGCCGGTTTGTCTCGGTCCGGGTACGCCGCCATGATCTCGGCCACTCGATAGGCAGGCAGATCCGCGTGGTCGTGAGCGATGGCGCGGAACATCTCGGAGACGGTGTCGGAGGTGATCGGCATCAACGGAGACTTCATGAATCGAAAGATCGAGGGCTCGTCGTGGTTGGTGCCGATGATCAACGGGATCTTGTGCGAGAGACCCTTCTGGAAGGCCGCCACGGGATAGCGCGGAACGATATCTCCGTCGACGACCGGCGAAAGACCAAGTGTCCCAGGCACTGTCGTCGGGATCTCGTAGCAGAGTGTGTCACCGGCGGTGACCAGCCTCGTGAAATGCATGTCCAAGAGTTCACCGATGTCCGCCGGCTCGACGCCTACCAACTCCAGGAACCTCGAGGCCACCGCGGCTCCGCGTTCGGGGCCGTACACCGAGGTCGCAGGCGCGCTCTGCACGATCGCTCTCTGGAACAGACCCTCGGCCTTCGGCGAGGTCATCAACGTGGTGACCGACGCTCCCCCGGAGGATTCGCCGAACACCGTCACCTGATCGGGATCGCCGCCGAACGCCGAGATGCACTCGCGGACCCACTGCAGTGCGGCAATCTGATCTCGCAGTCCCAGATTGGTCTCGAAGGTGTGCTCGTCGGTGGAGAACGACGACAGGTCGAGGAACCCGAACGCACCGAGACGAAAGTTGATGGTCACCACCACCACATCGCCGTTCTCGCTGAGATTCCTCCCGTCGTACACCCGCTGTGCCGACGATCCGAGCGAGTAGGCGCCGCCGTGGATCCAGACCAGCACCGGCCGCAGTTCTACCTCGGGACGGGGAGCCCAGACGTTGAGCGTGAGACAGTCCTCGGAAATCGACAGCGACGGATCGATCGGCACCGGACTGTCGCGGCCCTGCGGAGCCATCGCACCGAACTCGAGGCCGTCGAGCACTCCCGCCCAGGGCTGCAACGGTCGCGGCGCGCGGAACCGGAGCTTGCCCACCGGAGGCGTCGCGTAGGGAATACCCCGCCAGGCCACGATCGGCGACGTATCGGCATCGACCGGATAGCCGAGAACCTCGCCGTAGGGCGTGCTCACGAGCACGGTCGAATCGGACGCAGCGGAGTCGGACGCGGTGACCATGGAACCTCCCGTTCGGTCGTTGCCCAACGTACCAACATCAACCGTCCCCTCGGCGACGTTACTCACAGCGTCGACGCCCGCGAGCGAAGGAACCGGCGATGAAGAGAATCGGATGTGTCGCAGTGGCAGTCGTCGGAGCATGCATGCTCGGAGGGTGCGGTGCGAGCGGTGAAGGCGACGGTCCGATGGCAACCGTGATCACCGACCGCCCCACCCCGGTCGCCACGGCTCCCTCCGTGCCCTCTGCCACGTCGGCATCACCGTCCACCACATCGATCGCCACGCCGACGTCCACCACGGTGGCGCCGACGAGTCCTGCTGCAGCCCAGGCAAAGCCGCAGGACTACGCAGGCAAGGCACCCGGTTGGTACTACTTCTCGAGCCCCAGCGGAAAATTCGAGTGCGGTATCGCCGTCCTCGAATCCTCGATCGCCGGATGCCACGGATCACTCCCCGATTCGGCACCCGAGGTTCCCGGCAGCGGAGCGTCGGGGACGGCGGTGAAACCGAATGCCGTACAGCTGATCGCCGGGTCCCCGGCGAAGTTCGAGAGCCTCGGCGATCCCAAGTTCCACCGTTTCGACGGGCCTGCGACGGCCTTGCCGTACGGCGAAGTTCTCACCGTGCCCGGAAGTGGTTCCACCAACGGCCTGCAGTGCAGCGTCGACGAGAAGACCGGGGTCACGTGCTCCGATCAGGTCGGCCACGGTTTCACCGTCTCGAACGAGGATTTCGACCTTCGCTGACGGTCTCGTTCGCGCGGCAAATTACCAGGCGTAATGTCCGGGGACGGTACGACAATCCCTGCCGTACGGTCTCCCCAGCGGCCGACGCCCGTGCGCGCGGCCGGAAGGTGCATCACACATGAATCAGACCTCGGACCGCCACACAGCGAAGGTCATCGGCGTCAGCATCGCCGCTGCTGTGGGCGGGTTCCTGTTCGGCTTCGACAGCTCGGTCATCAACGGCGCTGTCGACTCGATCGAAGATCATTTCCTCCTCGGCTCGTTCACCACCGGCTTCGTGGTGGCGATCGCCCTCATCGGGTGCGCAGTGGGCGCCTGGTTCGCCGGCAGCCTCGCAGATCGTTGGGGACGCAAGAAGGTCATGCTGCTGGGCTCGGCCCTGTTCGTCGTTTCCTCGATCGGCTCGGGATTGGCGTTCAGCGTCCCCGACCTGATGCTCTGGCGAGTGCTCGGCGGACTCGGAATCGGCATCGCTTCGGTGATCGCACCGGCGTACATCGCCGAGATCGCTCCCGCCAAATGGCGCGGTTCCTTGGCCTCGCTTCAGCAATTGGCCATCACCATCGGCATTTTCGCTGCTCTGCTGTCCGACGCTCTTCTCGCCGGTGCCGCCGACGGCGCGTCCAACGACCTGTGGTTCGGCATCGAGGCATGGCGCTGGATGTTCCTGGTCGGCGTGATTCCCGCTCTCGTGTACGGGTTGCTGGCAACCCTGATCCCGGAGTCTCCGCGTTACCTCGTCGGTCAGCATCTCGACGAGGAAGCGGCCCGCGTACTCGCCGAGATCACCGGTGAGCTGCACCCGGACGAGCGCGTCCACGAGATCAGGCTGACGCTGCGCAAGGAGTCACGCTCGTCGTTCGCCGATATTCGCGGGCCGAAGTTCGGCCTGCAACCCATCGTCTGGGTGGGCATCACGATGGCCGTGCTGCAACAGCTGGTCGGCATCAATGCGATCTTCTACTACTCGACGACGCTGTGGCGTTCGGTCGGCTTCTCCGAGGATCAATCGTTCACCACCTCCGTGATCACCGCTGTGATCAACGTGGTCATGACGTTCGTGGCGATCCTGTTCGTGGACCGAATCGGTAGGCGCAAACTGCTGATGGGGGGTTCGATCGGCATGTTCGTCGGGCTCGTCATGGCGTCGGTGGCATTCTCGCAGGCGACCGGCAGCGGCGAGGACGTCACGTTGCCCGCTCCGTGGGGTGCGATCGCGTTGGTCGGGGCCAATCTGTTCGTCATCTTCTTCGCCTCCACATGGGGACCGATCATGTGGGTCATGCTCGGTGAGATGTTCCCCAACCGCATGCGTGCCATGGCGCTCGGCATCGGCACGGCAGCTAACTGGATGGCCAACTTCGCTGTCACGCTTGCCTTCCCGCCGCTGACGTCGTCCGTGGGGCTGTGGGCGATCTACGCAGGATTCGCTCTGTTCGCCGCGCTCTCGTTCTTCTTCGTCAAGGCCAAGATCAGGGAGACCAAGGGCATGGAACTCGAGGACATGCTGGGCTGACGCCGGACCGCAGATGCAGGGGCGGCACCAGCGCCACCGGGTGAGCGGTGTTACTGTCGCTTTCGTTCTGACACGGGGTGTGTCCGCCGATGCGGATGCTGAGATCAAACCCGCCGAACCTGATGCAGGTAATGCTGACGAAGGGATGTCAAGGCGATGACGCCTGTTGTATCTGCGGACCCGGTCCGCTTCACCGATCTACTGTGGGATGCGTCCGAGAACATCCGACGCGCGATCGACGACCTCGAGTTTCTCCGGCTTCTCGGAGCCGGAACACTTCCGCTCGATGCGTTCCGTCGGTATCTCGAGCAGGATTCGCTCTATCTCGGTGGGTACGTCAAGTCGCTGTCACTACTGGCTGCACACGCGCCGAACCCGGTTGCCGGAGCATTCTGGGCGAGCGCCGCCGCCAGCGCGATGGACGAGGCCGCCTCGCACGAAGAGATGCTGACCGGTGGAGCGCTGCCCGCGTCGACCCGGACACCCGAGCCTTCACCGGCATGCCTCGGTTACACCTCCTACCTCACCGCGATTGCGGCAACCGAACCGTATCCTGTTGCAGCAGCGGCTGTTCTGCCGTGCTTCTGGATTTACGCCGACGTGGGCCGCTCACTCGCCGGTGCCGCGAGAGCGGTTCTCGATCGCGATCCCGACCACCCGTACGCGCGGTGGGTGGCCGCGTACGACGCACCCGAATTCCATGCGATCGTCGACGCCGCAAGGACATTCGTGGACGACGCGGCGGCTGCCGCGACTCCGGTACAGCGAGAGCAGATGATCGACGCCTTCGTCGTGGCATCGCGGTACGAATTGATGTTCTGGGACAGCGCTTTGCATCCCACTCCGTGGCCGCTGGCCGAGAGTGCGGTGCACGCATGAGAACCGCTCGGATCCTCGCCGCGTTGGCGGCGGCCGTCGTTGCCACGACCGGACTGGTGGGCTGCTCGCAGTCGACGGACTCCGACACCATTCGATTCGCGTTGGACTGGACGCCGAACACCAACCACACCGGCCTCTACGTGGCGCTGCAGGAAGGCTACTTCGCCGACGCCGGTCTGGACGTGGAGATTCTGCCGTACAACAACACCGCGGCGGACACTCTCGTCGATGCCGGAAACGCCGAATTCGGTATCAGTACACAGAGTTCGGGTGTGTTCGCCACTTCGGCGGGCGCGCAGATCGTCTCGGTCCTCGCGCCGCTCCAACATTGGGCGACCGGCATCGGTGTCCGCGCAGATCGAGACGACATACCGAGCCCGAAGGCACTCGACGGCAAGGTCTACGCCGGCTTCGGCGAATCCGGTGAGCAAGCCGGACTCCAGCAGGTCATCAAGAACGACGGTGGCACAGGCGAATACGAGACCGTCGTCCTGGGAACCTCGGCGTACGAGGCGGTGTATTCGGGGACCGCGGACTTCACCGTCTCCTATTTCGCGTGGGAAGGCATCGAAGCCGAGCACAGCGGAACCCCGATGAAGTACTTCGACTACACCGACTACGGCTTTCCCGACGCCTACGCCATCACGATCAGCGGCAACGAGCCCTGGCTCGCAGCCCACCCGGACCAGGCCGAGAAGTTCGTCCAGGCTCTTCAGCGCGGCTACCAACTCGCCGCCGACGATCCGGACAAGGCCGCACAGGATCTGATCGACGCCAATCCGGGAACGTTCACCGACGAATCGCTGGTCTTCGAGAGCCAGGAGATGCTCGCGGCGAAGTACATGAAGGACTCGTCCGGCGAAGTAGGACGACAGAGTATCGACAAGTGGACGGCGTACTCCAAGTTCCTGTACGACAGTGGCGTGTTGGCCGATCAGAACGGCGCGCCTCTGACCGCGGAGCCGGACTGGTCGACCTACTTCACCAATGACTACCTCGGCGATCGATGAGACGGTGGCCGCTGATCGAGTTTCCTTCTCGCTCAGCGGTATCCGAGCCTCGCTGCGTTGGGCGTGGCCGGCGCTGACCGTCGTCGTTCTGATCATCGCCGCCTGGCAGATCTACGTCGAGATCAGTGGCATCCGCCCGCAGGTGCTGCCGTCCCCCGGCCGCGTGGTGGTCCAGGGTTGGGCGCAACGCGATGCGATCGCCGAGAACGCAGCGGCAACCCTGCAGGTGACCCTCGTCGGGTTCGCGGTCTCCCTGTCCCTGGCCTGGTTGCTGGCCATCGCGGTGGACTTCTCGCCGTGGCTGCGTCGCGCGTTCGTTCCCCTCTTCGTCGTATCGCAGACGCTTCCGATCATCGCGATCGCGCCACTGTTGATCATCTGGTTCGGCTTCGGGCTGCTTCCGAAGATCCTGGTGATCGCTTTGGCGACGTTCTTCCCGATGGCCATCGGACTCATCGAGGGTTTCGCGGCGGCCGATCGAGACGCGCGATCGCTGCTGGCCAGCATGGGTGCCTCGCGCTGGCAACAGTTTCGATACGTGCGGCTACCGTCGGCGCTACCCCGGTTCTTCACCTCCCTGCGCATCGGAATCACCTACGCCGTGGTCGGCGCGATCTTTGCCGAATATGCCGGGGCCAGTGCCGGACTCGGCATCTACATGAGCCAACAGAAGAACTCGTTTCGTACCGATCTGGTTCTCGCCGCGGTTGCCGTGACGGCCGTGATCAGCGTGGTCCTGTTCGTCTCCACCTTCCTGGTGGAGCGGTTCGTCGCGCCTTGGGCGCGCCACGGGTCGGTTGGTCTTCATGTCTGACCCCGACACCTGCATCGACGTTCACGATCTCACCAAGTCATTCGGCGACAAGCCCGTACTCGACGGCGTGTCGTTCAGTGCTGGCCCCGGCGAGTTCCTGTCGATCATCGGCCCGAGCGGTTCCGGTAAGAGCACGGTGTTCAACATGCTGGCCGGACTCGACAAGCCCGACTCCGGCACGGTTCGAGTACCGCCGTGCGCCTACATGCCGCAGAAGGATCTCCTGTTTCCATGGCGTTCGGTGCTGGACAACACCACCCTCGGGCTCGAAGTGCAGGGCGTTGCCAAGAAGGAGGCGCGAGCGCGGGCACGCGAGCTGTTCCCGGTGTTCGGCTTGGACGGGTACGAGTCGGCCAGACCGTCCGAGCTCTCCGGCGGCATGCGCCAGCGGGCGGCGCTGCTGCGCACGGTGGTGCAGGGACGATCGGTACTACTGCTCGACGAACCCTTCGGGGCACTGGACTCGTTGACTCGAAGCGATATGCAGGCCTGGTTGCAGCAGGTCTGGTCGGAGTTTCGGTGGACGGTCCTGATGATCACGCACGACATCCGCGAAGCGGTCTATCTCTCCGATCGCGTGATCGTTCTCTCCCCCAGACCGGCACACGTTCGACGGCAGATCGAGGTGGCTCTGCCACGTCCACGCGGGCTCGAGATCGTCACGACGCCGCAGTTCGCGGCGGTCGAGAAGCAGTTGATGGACGTTCTGCTCAGCGCGCCGACGCCCTGACCGATACCCGCTGGCGAGTTCGGTCGACGCAGGGCTCAGTCGACGCAGGGAATGCCGCCGTCGCTGTGCACACCCTCGTCGGGGGCTGCCGCCGGACCCAGGGACGGATCCTGTGCGGCGACCTCGATCGGGGGCGGCGGCGTTGCGGGATCAGCTGCCGCGGTGGTCGGCGGTGCCTGCACAGGTACGTCGCCGATCAGCCGGGCTGCCTCGGCCCGGACGGCGTCGACGTCGACGAGATTGACGTCCTGCCCGTCGATCGTGTCGTAGCCGGTGATCGGGAGCGTGTAGAAATCGATGTCTCCCTGCATAACTGCACCGGCTTCGCCTGCAAGCTTCACCGGATCCAAGGACGCGTCGATCACGACGTCGTTCTTGGTACCCGCGACGAGCGCCCGGAGTTCGCCGATGTTCGCCATGACACCGGAGGTGCTGAGCTTGGCCATCACTCCTGCCACGAAGGCCTGCTGCCGTTTGGTTCGATCGAGATCGCCGTTGTCGAGGCCGTGGCGTTGCCGGACGAAGGACAGCGCCTGCGAAGCGCTCAGTTCCTGCGCGCCCGCGGCGAAGTCCGCCCCCGAATAGTTGTCGTGTACCGGATTGTTCAGGCACACCTGAATCGGCCCGACGGCTGTCGCGACGTCGTAGAAGCCCAGCAGGTTCACCTCGGCGAAATGATCGATCGGCACGTCGAGCAGGTCACGAACCGCGGTCAACGTCGATCGCCGACCCGCGTCGCGTGCTCGACGCTCACGTTCGGCCGAATCGGTGACGCCCTCGTCGAGCAACTGTGTATCGGCGTCGGCTTTGGCAAGTCCGTACGCCTCCTTGATCTTTCGCTTGCCGTATCCGGGAACGTCGACGTAGTCGTCGCGAGGTATCGACAGCGCAGTCGCCCTCCCTCCGTCGGCCGGAAGGTGCACCAGCAGCAGTGTGTTGGTGTTGTAACCGCCGACGTCGCTGTCGCCCGCATGCAGCGCATCGGTGACGAACTCGGCAGGCAGGTCGTTGCCGTCCATGTCCTTGCGGCTGTCGAGACCGATCAACAGAATGTTGGTGTCCTCGCCGTTGCCGCCCGGATCATTGTTCGCGATGCCGTCGAGCGCGTCCGAGGTGGTCAGCCCCGTGGTGGCTTCGCGGTACACCGCGAAGCCGATTCCACTCACCGCGATCGAGGCAACTGCCGCAGTGGCGACGACAATTCGGCCGATTCGGAGCGCGAGACCGCGGTTGCGCGACGGCGTCCTGATGCGATGGCGCCCTGATCCACGTTCACCGCGGGTGGTGTCGTTACCTGGGCCGTTCGAGAGCACCTCGCCAGGCTACTCGGCGCTCACCTGGTGGTTGCTCCACCCAATCGCAACGCAAGATCGTCGACGGCGGAGAACGCCGCCTCGAGATTGGCTCGTGCCTGCGGAATCTGCGGTGCGAGCGCCGGCACCCGCTCGGCGAGCGTCAAGTCGACCGGGACGAAGTGGACGTCCATCCCCAGCGCAACTCCGAGCACCTGTCGCAGTTGCGCGGTGGTGTGGTCGGAGGATGCGTTGTCGGTACCGGGGGTGTAGTCGTTTCCCCGACTGGTCACCACGACCACGGGCTTGCCGACGAGAGGTGCCGTGTCACTGTCGAACGGAACAGTGACACCCGGAACGTGTACGTAGTCGATCCATGCCTTCAGGGTCGACGGGATCGACCAGTTGTACATCGGCGCGCCGATCAGCACCGCGTCGGCCGAGATCAGTTCCTCGATCAGTTCGACCTGCAACGCCTCGGCGGACGGCCCCACGATTTCGTCGGCGGTTCGCAGGCGAGGTGCCCAGTGCAGCGCCGAGGTGGGTAGGTGGGGCAACGGACTCGAATGCAGGTCTCGATGGATCACCGAGTGGTCGGTGCCGATGCCATGCCAGGCGTCCGAGAAGCGGGCCGTCACCCGACGGCTTATCGAACGATCCGGGTCGGCGGACGAATCGAGGTGCAACAACTGTGGCACTGGAACACTCCTCACATGCTGGGTGCTCCGAGCCTATGCGTACCGACGCCTGCGCCCACTCCTATCCTGGACGAATGGACTTCCGATTCGTCATGCCTGCTCTCGAGTCGCGATCGGCCAACTCGTTGGCGGCAGTCGTTCACGAGCGAACCGGAGCGGACGTCGACCTCAGAATCGGCGGTTCGGAGGTTCGACTCGACGACGCATCACGCAGTGCGGTCTTGGAACTTCTGACCCAACTCTCGACCGGCCGGGCGGTGGCCATCGGAACCGTGGACGAGTTGCTGACCACTTCGCAAGCTGCCGAGGTCCTCGGTGTCTCCGACACCTATGTCAGACGGTTGGCCGACGCGGGCGACCTATCGATCGAAATGCGCGGCACGCACCGACGATTCAGGCTCGAAGACCTTCTGCGGCAGCGTGATCGATTCCGGTGAGGGTACGCGTTGCGGTCACCCTGCCTCGCGTTCGATGTGCTGGGACTGGACGGTCATGAGATCGCGAAACGCCTGCCCGGCAGCCAGCCAGAGTTGTTCGGAGTCGATGTAGTCCACCCCTCTGATTTCGACATCGCCCAGGTACGCGCCGACGTCGACCGACAACATTCCGATGACCGAAGAGACGTCGGCATCGAGATAGGTGGATTGGGTGTTCTGCAGCTCGCGGAACTGAGCGGAGAAGAACTCGGCCGGGATTCTCCGATCGACGAACTGGGCGATGAGGAACAGAAAACGGGACGCATGGGCCGTGCCCGTCCGGAAGGAATGTTCCATGGTGAAAACCTCTCCCCACGGTCGACAGCACCCCTCGCACTGTCGACCGTTGAGCTCGCTGGTACCCGAATTTCGATGCGCGGACGAACTCTCGAACATCGATTCGACCCAGGGGCTAAAGCAGGGAGCTCGTCCTACCAGCGCTAGGTTAATCGGACCTTTGTCCCGTTTTTGCCGGATAGGCCAATTTGGTGAGCAATCACAACAGAGCAGTCGTGCGCTGTGGTTTCCTACTGAAACGATCCCAACGGAGCTCGATCCGGAGTGTCCAGCTGCCAGAACTGCCAACCGTCGCGCTCCTCGACGTCCCCACTGATGTGCGTGGCTACTGCACTGGCGGCGACGGAGGGATTGTCGAACCGTCGACCCTCCATCGGCCCTGCGGTGATCTCGAGCCGTTGCGTCTCGGGGTCGTAGCGGCCGCTCAGCCGATAGCCCTCGCAGTCGGCAACGACGCGTACTCGGTTGTCCACAACTTCCTCTTCGACGGCTGCCTTGGCCGACTTACGAGGCGTCTTCACCCGTGGAGTACGAACCCACGTCTGTTCGGGTCCGAGATCGACCGTTGTGTCCAAGGTTGCACTCAGACCGAGCAGGTCCCAACGCTCACTGCCGTGCAGCACTCTGTCCACCGCGATTGCATGATGCCCAGTCCTGGTACGGAGGGGCGAATCCTGGACCCACAGGTCGACTTCTCCGCGAATGTCGGTGGCCATCTCCTCGGACGAGACCATGTAGAAGCGCGGCTCTTCGTTCGCGAGATCGACGAACACCCAGTACGAGGATCCAGTGTCGTCACTCTCGAGCGATTCGTCCTGCCTGCGGGCTTTCCAGTCACCCGTCACCTTGGATCGCACTCGGACTATGCACGAGGAACTGCCGTCCATGGACCAGACCTGCACGGGGTTACGCCGCGACGTCGTCAGCCGCTCTGCGCGACCACCGCGCTGAGCGACGGTTCGAATGAATGCCTTGATTCCCCGGTCGGATGTGTCTTCCACGGATTGCCACCTTCAGCCTCGAGAGCGCCCCGTGCTTATGAAGAGCGGTGTTGCGACGGGTGGCGCTCGCACGACTCGGTTTCCCTCACCCTACTGCGTCGATGCGTGCTCGAGTAACCGCAGAACTCTCCACGGGACGAGTGCCGGTTACGGTGGTGACACCGAACTCGGCGAGGAGATACCACCATGACTGTCGAGATCACCCATGACAGTGCCGACCATCGATTCGAGATCCATGTCGATTCCGAGTTGGCGGGCTACTCGGAATACCTGGAATCGGACGGTTCCAGAACGTTTCATCACACTGTGACGCTTCCGCAGTTTCGCGGCCGAGGACTTGCCGCTGCGCTCACCGAATTCGCTCTCGACGACACCAGCACGCAGGGACTCCGCGTTGTCCCTACGTGCTGGTTCGTTCGCGACTTCATAGCAGCCGCGGGTGATCGCTACTCACATCTGGTGGAGACCTGACTGTCACCGGCTGAGCGACATCACCCCGATGCCGATCTCGGAGTCCGATTCGCAGTCGTTCGAGGCCACGGCCCCCATGGCCTCACTCTCGCGTGAATCCGATTCTGCGACAACTGCTTCGGCAGCTCTTTCTTCCGCCACCCGACGCCGTTCGTAATTCTGCACACCACGCGCGACGCGTTGTCGGTGTTCGTTAAGGATCTGTTCGTAGTGGTACATCTGTTCTCCTACAACAAAAGTGGACGCCGGACACAGGGCATTGTTGTGCGGCGAAGTATTGGTCAAATTGCGAAATTGGGTCAACCGATTAGCACCGGTTGGGCCGAAGGTCTACTCAGAGAGCATGATCGGCGACCATGGCAAACCGCGTGCAGACAACTCGACGGCGTGCGTAATTCATTTCTGCTGCCATTGTCCACCTCCACGGTCTCTGCGATGTGCCTGTGTCACGATCATGCACGGCGGCCGCCCCGAACTCCACCGATTAAATTCGACGCTCGAGGCGCAGGCGTTGTGGTCCACGAATCAGGTTGGTATAGCGGCTATTTGCCAACCAGTAGGCATTGCGGACGACATTGGCCAACGCAACGAACCGACACACCGTGTACTGCCCGATGAAACTCCCGTCTACTGCCACCGGAGTCGAGGTCGAGAGTCCCAGCTCGCAAACGCGCGCGCGTTCGCGCTCCCGTCGGCAGTCTGCACTCGCGTCACGCACCGGCACCGGAGTTCAGCCCTGGGTGTCCGCAAATGCGCGCGTCTTTGTCGGGTGCGCGGGAAATGGCGGGTGTCCGGGCTGCGATTGTGTGCGCGGTTGGCGACTGCGCGCGCGTTGTTCGCGGGGATGTGGGCTGATGCCGGCTGCGCTGGTGGTCGGTGGTGGTCGGGTCGAGATCGGGTAGGCGCTCGCTGCTGTGCGGTGCTCGCCATTCCGCAAATGCGCGCGCGTTCGTCGGGTGCCCGGGAAGTGGTGGGTGTCCGGGCCGCGATTGTGCGCGCGGCTGACGACTGCGTGCGCGTTTGCCCCTCCCCCTGTGGGTGTGGGCTGCTCGGGTCGGGTGGAGGCTGATGCCCGCGTCGGTGGTGGTCGCCGTTCCGCGAATGCGCGCGCGTTCGTCAGGTGCGCGGGAAATGGTGGGTGTCCGGGGTGCGATTGTGCGCGCGGATGGCGAATGCGCGCGCGTTTGCCTCCTCATAACGGAGTCCGCATTCGCCTCGCGCGTCGGCATCCGGCCTGCGATCCTCGTGTCCCGCACGTGCGCGCGCGTTCGTCAGGTGCGCGGGGATTGGTGGGTGGTTGGGGTGCGATCGTGTGCGCGGTTGGCGACTGCGTGCGTTTGCCCCTGTGGGTGTGGGCTGCTCGGGGATTGTGTGCGTGACGACGCGGTGTGGTGTCGGTTGTGGTTGTGGTTTCGAAATGCAGAACACCCCCGGACCGGGTGGTCTGGGGGTGTTCTGGGAAATTGTGTTCGGCGGTGTCCTACTCTCCCACACCCTGTCGAGTGCAGTACCATCGGCGCTGGAGGGCTTAGCTTCCGGGTTCGGAATGGGACCGGGCGTTTCC
>NZ_NOZC01000045.1:0-50841 GCF_002258545.1 Rhodococcus sp. 05-2255-3B1
GCTACGCGGGATGACAGTCGTCGCCCCGGAGCTCGCCGACAGCCCAGTGGTCGCCTACGGCTACAGCGGCGGCGCGATCGCCACCACATGGACCGCGCAACTGCACCCGAGGTACGCGCCGGACGTGAAGTTGGCCGGTGCCGTCGCCGGCGGAACGCCCACCGACTTCTCGATGCTGCTCGACACCATGAACGGCACCATCGCGGCCGGGCTACTGGGCGCGGCGAGCATGGGTCTCGCGCGTGAGCACCCCGAGATGGTCGAGTTGTTCGGCCCGAAGGCGCTGCTGTTGGCGTCCTGGGTGAAGGACATGTCCGTCCTTCCCCTGGCCCTGGGCGGGTTGGCACGCCTGCGAATCGAGGACTTGGCGTCCGAACCCGACCCGTTCGACTCCGACATCGCGCGGCGGGTGATCGCCGCGAACCGTCCGGGTGCCGACGCGCCGTCGGTGCCGGTCGCGTTCTTCCACGGTTCCGCGAGTAAGTGGATCGGCGATCGCTTCATCCCCGAGGCCGGCGTGACTGCCCTGATCGAACAGTGGCGCAGCAAGGGTGCCAACGTGCACTACGAGCCCGTGGCAGGCGACCACTTCATCGGCGCCATGACTGGGCTGCCATTCGTGTTACGTTGGACCGCAGAACAATTCGCGGCCAACGGTTCGGGTTAGCTCGCCGAAGCAACATAGCGCTGTGACCTACGGAAATGCGGTGCCCCCAGTCGGACTCGAACCGACACTGTGCGGATTCAGGTCCTTTAAGTGGATTCGCATGAATTTCAAAGGACTCAATATTTGTTTATTTGCAACAGTTTTCGTGCATCGGCGTCCGGACGAGTCCATGCACGAACGTACCGACTTGTGACACTATCGTGACACCGAAGTACCGCCGATGCTCCGGCACCGGACAATCATGACCAGCCGCGGACGATTACGTCTTCGGGTGGACGGAATGCGCCATGCCGCAGCGACACTCTGTGCTGACTCGTGACAACAAGACTCATTCGTCACGAACCCAAATCGCCCCCGAGTCAGTTTGACCGTGCAACTGCGGGCTACACCGCGACAACTTCGCATCAGCGCACTTCGGCGTCGAAAGGGCAAGTGTCGTAGCTGCCCCTGTACGGCCGGGTTTCGCTACCCGGCCGAGCCGCGGACCGCCTGAAGTTCCTCTGGCGGTTCAGGCAAAGCCACAACGCTCTCTTGCACAGTCGACGCTGTTCTCGGGCCACCGACCTGATGGTCACACTGCCAGGACATGACATCCGTCATGTCCCGACGGTGATGTTGTCACCATTTCCAATGTTTGTGTGCACTGTTGCGCCCCGGTCGTCGAGACGACAGTAGGGATGCACAGAGCGAACCGAAGCATCGACGAGGAGGGCACCATGAACAGGCCGGAATCGACATCGGACGACAAAAACGAGACGCAGACAGTTCCCGGTCGCAAGACCACTGAAAAGGTCAATGCCACAGAGCTTCTGCTCGACGGCCTCGGCGGAACCAGCGGAATGATCTACACAGCCATTCCGGTCGTGGCCTTCGTCACCGCCAACGCTCTGGTGTCCCTTCCGATCGCCGTTGGCGTCGCGATCGCCATCGCGTTGGTGATCACTGTTCTTCGCGTCCGACGAGGCGAGCCGTTCGCGCAGGCCAGTGGCGGATTGCTGGGTGTCGTCGTCGCAGGCGGTATCGCCGCCTGGACAGGTTCGGCAGGAGGCTACTTCCTCATCGGCATCTGGCTGAGCCTGGCCGGCGCAGCACTGATGCTGGCCTCGATACTGGCACGACGACCGTTGACCGGACTGCTGTGGAATGCGCTGCACGGCAACGAGTACACGTGGCGGTCCAATCGCTCGGTCGCCCGCGCCCATTACATCGCGACATCGACATTCGCTGTGTTGTTCGGTGCCCGCTACGTCGTTCAGGACTGGTTGTACGACACCGATGCCACCGGGTGGCTCGCGCTTGCTCGGATCGCAATGGGCACCCCATTACTTGCAGCAGCAGTGCTCGTGACCGTCTGGGCCTTCCGTCGCTCCACAGCGCAGTTGGTTCACTCGAACCTTGCGTAGCTCCTGCAGGACGAGTTGTCCCTTGACTATGCCGTTAGGTCACAGTCGACACTGATTGCGACCTGATCGAACCGGAGGAGAGCGACATGGGCTGGAGCACTCGGCAGATCGCCGATCTCGCCGGCATCACCCTCAAGTCGGTGCGGCACTACCACGATGTCGGACTAATCGATGAGCCCGAGCGTGCCTCGAACGGCTACAAACAGTACAGCGTCACGCATCTCGTACGGCTGCTGCAGATCAAACGCCTGTCCGCACTGGGATTTTCGTTGGCCGACATAGCCGCTCAGGGTGACGGACGCGACCATCCGGAACAGGCACTGCGCACCCTGGATGCAGAACTCGGCGCGACGATCGAGCGCCTGCAGAGAGCACGGTTGGAGATCGCGATGCTTCTCCACGACTCCCTTCCGACCGATCTGCCGCCCGAACTCGGTCCTGCTGCAGCACATCTGACGACAGCGGACCGGCAGTTCATCACCTTCGCCAGCACCGTACTGAGCCCCACGGCCCTCGACGCCTACCATGACCTACTGCGGTCCACTCCGCAGCTGCCCACAGATCCAGAGTTCGACGACCTGCCGGCCGACGCCGACAGCGCCACCACCCGGGATCTTGCCGAACGAATGGCCCCGCACGTTCGCCGGCTGGCTACTCGCTTCCCAGCCCTGTTCGCCGACACAGAAACCGGCGGCGACAGGCAACGGGTGACTCACGCACTCGCAGTCGCCGTGGAAGACCTGTACAACCCCGCCCAACGCGACGTACTGCGACAGGTCGCGGCACTCAACGCTACCGATCCCGAATAGCACATCAGCACAATACAATTCGACAGGAGTCGACCGACCATGCCCCTATTCGACAACAGGAGAGCGAAGCTCTTCGCTGCAGCGTCAGCGTCGATGCTTCTGCTCGGTGCCTGCAGCCAGTCGCCGCCGGAACCGCACGCCGACTCTGAGCTGTCGGCCGATCTGCAGCAGTTCTACGACCAGAGCGTGACATTCGAGCCGTGCGAAGGCTACGGCACCACCACGACCGACGAGCAACTGTTTTCCAGTGACCCCGGATTCGAGTGCGCCCGCGTGGACGTGCCACTCGACTACGACGATCCGGACGGGCGCACGGCGCAGATCGCACTGCTCAAGGCACCCGCACGCGGCGAGAAAGTGGGCTCGCTCCTGCTCAACTCCGGTGGACCAGGTGGGCCGGGAATGAGCATGGCGGCATCAGGTGCGACGTCCACCTGGGCGCAGAGTCCTCTCACCGAACGATTCGACCTCATTGGATTCGATCCCCGCGGCGTCGGTGCGTCCACACCGGCCATCGACTGCTTCACCGACGAGGAACACGAGGCAGGACAGGCCTACACCACGGTCCTCACCGGCTCGAGAACCCTCACCGAGGACAGTGCACGACAGCTGGTGAGCCAATGCTCCGAACGATCCGGCGGCGACGACGTCCTCGAACACATCGGCACCCGAGATGCTGCCCGCGACATGGACATTCTCCGGGCCGTGCTCGGCGACGACACCCTGAGCTACTTCGGCCAGAGCTACGGAACGCGCCTCGGTGCGGTCTACGCCGAGATGTTCCCGGAGAACGTGCGCGCGATGGTTCTGGACGGCGGAATCGATCCGGGCCAGGGCACCGCAGAGCGCAGGATCTACCAATACGCCAACTTCCAGAAAGCTTTCGACGACATGGCCGCCGCATGCGCAAGCGCACCGGACTGCCCGCTGGGCACCGACCCGAGCAAGGCCGTCGACAACTTTCAACAGATCGTCAGACCGTTGATCGACAATCCGATCGTCACCGGCGATGGCCGCATCATGGACTTCGACGCCGCCTACGGGGCCGTCATCGCGGGGCTCTACGACTCCTCGGCATGGCCGGTCATCACCAAGGGCATCGCCGAACTCCAAGCAGGACAGGCCGATACGCTTCTCAAGATCAACGATATCTTCGGCGGACGCGACGCCGACGGCACCGTCCCGAACTTCTCCGAGGCGCTCTACGCGATCAACTGCATGGACGAACAGCGCAACACTCCGGAACAAGAAGTGGACCTCAAGCGCCAGATCCAGAAGATAGCACCGTTCACCGACGCAGGCCTCGGACCGGACGGCGCACGAGACCCCTGCCAATTCTGGCCTGCGGAACCGACTCTCGACATCCCCTACGCCACCGACATCGACGGACTACCCGACACACTGACCATCTCGATCACCGGAGACCCGTCCACACCGTACGAGGGAGGCGTCAACTTGGCGAACACCCTGGGCGGCTCGCTACTGCCCGTCGACGGCGACCAACACACCGTGGCGTTCGGCGCAACGAGCACCTGCGTCAACGACATCGTCGAGAACTACCTCGTCGATCTCCAATCCCCACCAGCAGAGGCTCGCTGCGCTCTGTAGCAGCCGAACGAAAGGACGAATCATGACTGCACCCCCACTGATCGCGGTCGAGGACTTCTTCGGCCCACCCGTTCGCTCCGGTGCCACGCTGTCACCGGACGGCACCAGGATGGCGTTTCTCGCGCCGTGGAAGAACCGTCTGAACGTGTGGATCGAGGACCTCTTGCCCGGAAGCGAACCACGCTGCGTCACAGCCGACGAGACTCGCAGTGTGCACGACTTCCGGTGGACGGACGACCCCCGCTGGCTGCTGTATCTGCAGGACACCGGTGGTGACGAGAACAGTCACGTGTTCCGCGTCGACCTGGAGGATTCCGATGCCGCGGCAGTAGATCTGACGCCGTTTCCCGGTTCCCGCGCAGTGGCCATCGAACCGGTGCGGGGTCGGGCCGGGGTGTATACCGTCCTGATCAATGCGAGAAGCATCGCCGAGTTCGATCTGTACGAAATCAAGATCGCCACAGGTGAACTGACGACGATCCGGCAGAGCCCGGGCGTCGGCCGGTATCCGATGCTCGGTGCCGACGGCAAGGTGTTCGTCTTCGCGATGACCGCCGACGGCACCTTCGACATCACCCGGTTGGACGAGTCCGGTACAGAAGCCACGGTGGCCTCGTTCGATGGCACCGATTACCCGATGGGCATCAGCCCGATGCAGATCACTGCGGACGGTACCGGCATGTGGCTGGGGTCCAAGCGCGGGCGCGACTTGGCCCATCTGATTCGACTCGACCTGGAGACCGGCGAGGAGACCGTCGTCGACAGTCACCCGACACTCGAACTCGACGGTGCGCGACGAGCCGTCGAGCAGACCTCGCCACCGCTGATCTGCGACAGTGCAACCGGAGAGCTCATCGGTGTTCGGTACCTGGGAGAACGCCAGGTGATCCATGCATTGGAACCGGGTTTCGCAGACATCCTGAAGAATCTGGAGCAACTGTTCGACGGTGACATCGGAGCACTGTCCTCCGACGAGAGCGGACAGAAGTGGATTGTCAGCTTCGTCCACGACCGCGATCCGTCCGTCACCTACTACTACGATCACAACACCGGATCGAGTCGCCGACTCTTCCGCCCCTACCCACACCTGGATCCCGGAGACATGGCCCCGATGGCACCGGTGAACGTCCAGGCGCGTGACGGGCTGACTCTGCCGTCGTATCTGACGCTTCCGGTAGGCGTGGAACCCGAGAGTCTGCCAATGGTTCTGTTGGTGCACGGCGGCCCCTGGTATCGGGATTCGTGGACCTTCGATCCCATCGCGCAAATGCTGGCGAACCGCGGATATGCAGTGTTGCAGGTCAACTTTCGCGGGTCCGTCGGATACGGCACAGCGCACACGAACGCCGGGGTCGGCCAATTCGCGGGCGCGATGCACGACGATCTGATCGATGCAGTGAACTGGGCGGTCGAGGCGGGATACGCCGATCGCGAGCGAGTGGCCATCATGGGTGGTTCCTACGGCGGCTATGCGGCGCTGGTGGGCGCATCGTTCACCCCCGACACGTTTGCCGCGGCGATCGACTGCGTCGGCATCTCGGACCTGTCGAACTTCATGCGCACCCAACCGGCCTTCATCGGCCCGGGAATCATCAACAGCTGGCACCGCTTCGTCGGCGACCCCGCCGACCCCGATCAGCTGGCCGACATGCTCGCACGATCCCCCATCTCCAAGCTAGACGCGATACGCGCGCCACTCCTGATTGCACAGGGCGCCAACGATCCTCGGGTCGTCAAGGCAGAATCGGACAACGTCGTCGAGCGCCTGAGGTCACGTGGCGTCGACGTCGACTACCTCGTGTTCGACGACGAGGGCCACGGATTCGTCAACCCGGAGAACAGTATTCGCTACTACCGCGCGGTGGAAAGTTTTCTCGCCCAACACCTCGGCGGCCGCAGTCAGCAATGATGCGGAAGCACAGTGGATGTGGATCGGAAGCTCGTCGTCGAAGTCAGTCCGAGTCGCCCTTCGGTATGGGTGCAGCGGTGTGAAAAAGCATCGAAATGGCGTGGTGCAGAACGTCTTTTTCCGAGCGAAGTCGAGCAGCGTCGGTCGGGAGGGCTCGTGCTACGGAGAGCCCGTCCAGTATCACGTTGAGATAGGCGGCGCGCTGGGTGTTATCACCCGGCGGCAGGGCACCTTCTTTGTGGAGGACGTCCAGCCAGTGTTCTATGTGCCGGAGTCCGGCCGCGCTGAAAGCGAGATACGTGTCGATGGCATCGGCGTTGGGCTCCGCGCTGAGGTAGGTGCCGAATGTCCGTCGCCACGTATCTCGGGCTTGCTCACCGGTCCCGGTGGCCGACAACACCTGCTGCATACACGCCAACAGTCGCTCCTCGGCAGGCACAGTGGCGTCTTCGATGACATTTTTGCTCGCCACCAGTCCGGTGATTCCCGCGGCGACTTCGTCCATCAACGCTCGCTGCGTGGGAAAGAAGTGACGCAGTGATCCGGTACTGACCCCTGCTCGCGCGGCGACCGCTCGGACGCTGATCCGGGTACCCGGATCCTCGGACACCATCGTCGCGGCTGCGATCAGAATTCGGTCCTTGGTGCTGGGTTCGCTGTTTCGAGTTTCCACATTGTCCGACACCTTCCCGACCCTAATACAGCGTGATACCTCAAGCCACCTATCACGCTGTGCTAGTGGCGTCGTTGGAAGAGAACCACACAGCGCTCGCACCTACGCCGCCGAGCATCTGAGGGAGGAATTACGATGCTTCACAGTCGATCTCACCGGAGCCAGAAGGATCGGGGCCGCCGGACGGCAATGCTCGAAACCGCCGCAGTGACGATGGCCGGTTTCCGGGCACTCACCTCGTGCAGCGCACCGTCCCCGGTCGAGCCGCAGCCTTCGCCTGCACCGACACGTTACGAACAGCAAATGCTCGACTTCTCTTCGTGCGACCCTGCTGCCACAGGCACTGCCGACGCCAGGGTTGAATGCACGACGCTCGAAGTACCGCTCGGTTACGCGATTGCCGACCACGGCGACTTACGTTGCGCTCTGTAGAGCCATGCTCGAGCACACCGTGGGTGTCTCGCCCAGCATCGCTGCGGCCCAGCGGATCTGGGCACGCGCCTGGTTGCTCCTCCTCAGCATTCGCGTCTGCATTTCCGCGACCATGTTCCATCACAGTGTGCTAGCGTCATCATCGACTATCACGCTGTACTAGAAAGATCGAGGATCGAGCAGATGGGAATCAACCAGTGGCGCTACCGCCGCATTCGCGCCGGATCGGGTGAACCGCTCCGCCGGTACCGCTGGTGGCAGATGTTCGGCAGATCGCTCCGGTCGATCACGCTCACCGCACCAGACAGCACGACGTCGGTCTACGCAGTCGATGTGCGGCACATGGGTGACGCAAAGGACGGTGAGGTGCGCGCTCGCCTCTACGTCGACGGCGCACTGCAGTCGTACGCGAAAATGCCGACCCGCTTCCCCGTCCCCGGAGGACGCATCGAGGTCGCGGCCACTGGATTCGGGCTCAAGCGCTGCCATTACGTGCGTGAGGACGGCACCGAACAGCAGCTGACTCCCGATCCCGCATCCGCAGAGGGGCGCCGCGCTCGACTGCACCACCGGCACCCCGGTCCGAGCCGCGTCATCGGTCTCATCTCGATCGTGTTCGTCATCGGCGGCCTCTGCGTGGAGGTGCCGCAGATCATCGCATCCCTCTCTCTTATTCCCCCCATCGCCGACTCGATCGGAGTGTTCACCTCACCCATCCGACTGCCGCTCCACGTCAACCTGCTCATCGGATTCGCCGCTGTCATCGGCAGCACTGAGCGAGCTCTACGGATGCGATCGAGCTGGATCGACGAACTCGCGAGCTGATCCCAACCGAAGGAACACCACCATGACCCACAGGACTCCCACAGATATCCGACCGAAGGACGACGAACGACGGCGATGGCCGAAGCCGGTGATGGCGGCGGCTGCCGCTGCTGCCTCAGTGCTCCTGCTCGCCGGATGCTCCGGTGTGGCACCCAACAACGTTGACAGCGAGAGCGAGGTGGGCCTTGACCGGTTCATGGAGCAGGAGCTCGAGTTCGGGGCGTGCGACGCCAGCATCGTGGACTCCCAGCCGCCCGTTCCCGAAGTGGTCGAGGCGGCAAAGAAGACGGAATGCGCGATGCTCACGGTGCCGATGGATTACGAGAACCTCGACGGCACGACCATCGAGATCGCCGTCTCGCGCATTTCCGCCACCGGCGACAACCCGATCGGCTCCGTCCTGCTGAACCCGGGCGGTCCCGGAGCGGCGGGGACGACGCTCGCCCCGCTCGTCAATGCCCTGTGGACGGGAGGCCCGATACCCGAGCGCTTCGACATCGTCGGTTTCGATCCCCGCGGAGTCGGTCTCAGCCAACCGGCAATCGACTGCTACTCCGATGAGGAGCGCGACGCCGACGCACCTCTGTCGGCTCTCGGCGAGTGGACCGAAGAATCCGCGCGCGCCATCGTCGACAAATGCGCCGACGGCTCCGGAAGCGAAGAGGTACTCGCCCATCTCGGGACCCGGGATGTCGCTCGCGACATGGATGTGCTCCGCTCCGCGCTCGGCGACGACAAACTGACTTATGCGGGAGTCAGCTATGGCACTCGACTCGGCTCGGTGTACGCCGAGATGTTCCCCGACAATGTCCGTGCTCTCATTCTCGACGGCGCGGTGGATCCGCTCATGGACACCGCGGATCGCAGGATCCAGCTCAGTGAAGGACTGCAGGCCTCGTTCCAGCGTTTCGCCGACTTCTGCGTGACTCAGGCCGCGTGCCCGCTCGGAACCGACCCGGCGCAGGCGACCGCTGCAGCCCAGGAGCTCCTCCAGCCTCTCGACAAAAAACCGCTGGTGGCCGCCGACGGACGAGAGGTCGGCTTCCTCGCCGCCAGCGAAGGACTTGTCTCCGGCCTCTACTCCGAAGCCAGCTGGCCCGCCATCGTCGCGGGGCTGACGGAGCTCGAAGCCGGGCGACCCGA
This sequence comes from Rhodococcus sp. 05-2255-3B1, assembly GCF_002258545.1. Taxonomy (NCBI): domain Bacteria; kingdom Bacillati; phylum Actinomycetota; class Actinomycetes; order Mycobacteriales; family Nocardiaceae; genus Rhodococcus; species Rhodococcus sp. 05-2255-3B1. The sequence goes on from NZ_NOZC01000045.1 coordinate 9,470, forward strand.
CGCCCTCCTCGCTATTCGCGACGGGTACTACGGCCGGTCCGACAATGGGGTGTACACCAATTCGTTCGAAGCGCTCTTCGCCATCAACTGCCTCGACGAGGAACGGTTCACCGAAGAAGAGATGACCCAGCTCGGCCACGATCTCAACGAGGCAGTGCCATTCCTCGACCCCGGATCCACTCCCCCTGCGCAGGACGGATGCGAGTTCTGGCCGGCCGAGCCCACACTTGGATACCCTTACGCCACCGACATCGACGGGCTTCCCGAGGTGCTCGTGGTTTCTGCCACCGGAGACCCCGTGACACCTCACGAAGGAGGCATCAGCCTGGCCGACACCCTCGGGGCGCGGTTGCTCACGGTCGAGGCCAACCAGCACGGGACGATCATCTCCGCCAACGCCTGCGTCGATGGAGCGATCGCCGACTACCTGATAGATCTCGAACTACCGGATGAAGGTACGCGCTGCACCATCTGACCCTCCTGAGCCATCGAGCGGGCCCCGACCCGCTCGATGGCTCAGCCGTACCGGCAATCAATCGCGAACTGCAGCAATCGCATCGGCGTGGACTGCCGCATGCCTCGGCTGCGCGTCATGGATCATCCTCGCTGGGTTCGTGCTTACCGTGGCGGAAACAGTGGCAAATTCTTCGATGAGTGAAGATGAGAGGCCGGGGGTGTCGAGCAGGTTGAACAGTTCAGCCAGGTCCAGTTGTGACAGCCTCGTGACACCGAGCCACACGCGAAGAAAACGGTCCGCCAGGAAACTGGGCCTGAGCTTCACGAATACGAAGTTTTTACGATGGAAAGTGAGTACGCGGATCTGAAATCCGCTGTCTCGGTTGTCCACTCAGATCTGTGGGAAGCCACCGAAGTCCACGCAACCACCCGAAAGCACTGTCCCGATCCAGAAATCTGGATCCATATGGACTCTGGTGCCCCCAGTCGGACTCGAACCGACACCGTGCGGATTTCAAGTCGCTAGAAGTGGATTCACCTGAACGTCCCTGGACTCGGTATCTGTTTATTCGCAACGCTTTTCGTACATCACCGTCCGAACCCGTCCATGCACGAACGTACCGACTTGTGACACTCTCGTGACACCGAACTGCCGCCGATCCTCCGACACCGGACAGTCCCGATCGTTGCCGGACAGCCACGGTATCGGGTGGACGGAGAGCGTCCTGACGATCCAGGCTGCGTGCGGGCCCGTGACAACGAGTCTCAGTCGTCACGAACCCACATCGCCTTCGAGTCACTAGGACCGTGCAACTGCAGGCTCCACCGCGTTTGCGCATTTCGGTGTCGAATGGGCAGGTTTCGTCACTGCCACTGTGCGGCCGGGATTTCACTACCCGGCTACCTGCGCGATCCGTCCTGAAGTTGCGGAGCCGGACCACGAGGCCGTCGCGGTGATACACAGCGATGTCAAAAAAGGAGGTTGGGAATTTGCTGGCGGCGATGATGCCGGCGAAGCCGAACGATTAACTAATCTTCAACACCGACCAGATGGTGCCCACGACATCGCGGAAACGACAGTTTGCGCACCGTCATCACATCCTGGAGGCGAGTACGCACGACCGACTAGAGGAGACTGCCGATACGACGGATAATGTCACGTAGACGTCTGCATATTCTGTGCTGCAGCAGTTTTCGTTGTTTGGTTGCGTTGGCCCAGTTACATTCTCTTCGACATCGGAAGCATGGATCGTCCGGTAGCCGAGTGACTCGAAGCCGGCTGGAGCGAGCTATGCGTCGAGCACCGTGAACTCGCGAACGTCGGCGGCGATGATCGCGGCGGTCTGCTCGGGGTCCGGACCGGATCCGCGAAATTCGTGCATCTGCTGCTCGGTCGTCCAGCGTTCGTACAGTTTGATTCGAGCTGGTTCGACGAGGTCCGCCCCGAGTGCGAAGTCGATGCACCCGGGGGCGGCGCGAGCGAGGCGGACCACCTCGGCGCAGTCGTCGAGAAAGTGCTGGCGGTCGGTCGGGTTCACGGTGAGGTATCCGGCAACGATGATCATGTGGATACGGACAATATCCACGCCGATAAGTCACCGCCGGATCGCGGCCTGCATAGCCGTGTCCGCAGGGCTGTGCGACTGGTCTCGGAAAATACATGTTGAATATCCATCGATACAGACGAAATTTCCGCGGACGGGGTTGCTCAGGTCAGGAGCACAGCGACCTGGGCCTCGATCTCGGCTACCACGTCCTCGACCGACTTGTCGACGTTGATCGTCGCGGCCATGGCGACGAACATGATGGCGGACACGACGTGGGCTGTCAGAGCCGCCCGTTGTGGGTCGACGGTGCCGTCGCGCGTCAGGATCGAGGCTATCTCGCCCTCCGTCTCCGCGATCAGCCCCAGAGCGACAGCGTGATGCGGCTCCTCCGGATCACCGAACACGATCTCGCGCAAATATGTTCGCCCGTTGTCGACCTGCTTCCGATTGCACTCGACGACGGGCCGCACGATAGCCATCACAGCATCGAGCGTGTCCTCGATGGCTGGCACCGCCGCCCGGCCTCGCTCGAGAGCTTCACCGTAGGTCGAGTTCTGCACGAGCAGCAGTAGTTCGCCCTTCGTCTTCGCATACAGGAACAACGTCCCGGTTCCGATGTCCGCCTTCTCGGCGATCTGCTGCGTGGTCACCTCGTCGACCCCGCGCTCGAGAAACAGTTCGCTCGCCGCCGCCGTGATGCGGGCGAGCTTGTCCTGCTTGTTTCGCTCTCGTCGGCTCACGGGCTCGCGGTGGGGACTGGACATCGTCGACCTTTCGGGAATATTTATGATTACACTCAGTTATGAGTATAGTCAGTATTGTTGCGCACTCACTCACGCACACAGCATGCCAACACTCTCCAACTCAGTCGTATTCGTGACCGGCGCGAACGGCGGAATCGGACCAGGAAGTCGATCATGAAAGCGTTCGTTCTCACCAAGTACAAGCAACCCCTCGAATTGCGCGACGTCGCAGAGCCGACCATCGGCGAGAAGGAAGTCCTCGTCCGCGTCGAGGCCGTCGGACTGAACCAACTCGACGAGAAGATCCGTCTGGGCGAGTTCAAACAGATCCTGCCGTATTCGCTTCCGCGCACACTCGGATACGACGTCGCCGGCACCGTCCTGAAGGTCGGAGCGAAAGTGCGCAGCGTCGCCGCGGGCGACGAGATCTATTCTCGGGTCGGCACCGACCACGTCGGAACCCTCGCCGAACGCGTCGCGGTAGCGGAGACCGAGGTGGCGCTGCGCCCCACGACGGTGACCACAGTCGAAGCCGCATCGCTCCCGCTCGTTGCTCTCACCGCCTGGCAGGCTCTCGTCGGGAAGGGCAACGTGCGAAGCGGCCACAAAGTGCTCGTCCACGCAGGCGCCGGCGGTGTCGGCACCATTGCGATCCAATTGGCGAAATACCTGGGGGCAACCGTCGCCACCACCGCCAGCGCTGCGAATACCGATTTCCTCCAGGACCTCGGTGCAGATCTCGTGATCGACTACCGAACCCAGGATTTCGAGACCCTCCTCACCGACTTCGACCTCGTCATCGACAGTCTCGGTGGTGAAAACCTCGAGAAGTCTCTACGCGTATTGAAGCCCGGCGGCAAGGCCATCGGCATCACCGGCCCTCCGGATCCGACCTTCGCACGCGAGGCTCGGCTCAATCCCGTTCTCCGACTTGCCATCGCAGCCCTGAGCCGGAAGATCCGCAGACAGGCCCGAAAGCTGGGCGTGGACTACGAGTTCATGTTCATGCACTCCGATGGTGACCAGCTCCGCCGTATCGCGGCACTGGTCGACGACGGAACCATTCGCCCCGTCGTCGGAGCCACCTACCCCTTCGAGGAGACGCAGGAGGCCCTGCAGTCACTCGGCCGGGGCGGCGTCCGCGGCAAAACCGTCGTCACCCTCCCCCACAACCAGAAAGCCAACGACCAATGAGCAACGACAACACCTCGATCATCAGGTCCTACGCGAACGCTCCTGTCCGTTCGGTCACCGCCGGCGGCACCACCTACTCGTACCGAGAACTCGGACCGACGGGCGGCATCCCCGTCGTGTTCTTCGTCCATCTCGCCGCGAACCTCGACAACTGGGATCCGCGCATCGTCGATCCCATCGCTCAGGATCGACACGTCATAGCCTTCGACAACACCGGCGTCGGTGCATCCTCCGGCAGGGTCCCCAGCACCATCGAGGAGGCCGCCGACGACGCCTACACCTTCATACGTGCACTCGGATTCGACACCGTCGACATCTTCTCCTTCTCACTCGGCGGAATGATCGCCCAGGACCTCACCGTCAAGCACCCCGAACTCGTCCGCAAACTCGTCCTCACCGGAACCGGACCCCGTGGTGGACAGCACATCGACAAGGTCGCCGGCGTCACCTACTGGGACATCCTGCGCGCAACACTCACCCGATCGGACCCGAAAGAGTTCTTGTTCTTCAACCGCAACGCAACCGGCAAGCGCGCGGGCAAGGCTTTCGTCGAACGCTTGAAAGAGCGCACCCACAACCGCGACAAGGACGTCAGCATCTCGGCGTTTCGCACGCAACTGTCCGCGATCAAGAAATACGGTCGGTCGGCACCGTCCGATCTGTCCAAGATCACCCAACCGACGTTGATTGCCAACGGAGACAACGACCGTATGGTGCCCAGCGTCCTGTCCGAAGACATGCACCGACGCATCGCCGGCAGCGAACTCGTCATCTACCCCGACTCCGGACACGGCGGCATCTTTCAGTTCCACGAGCAGTTCGCACCCCGTGTGGTCGAATTCCTCAATCGCTGACCGTTTCTCACGCACCGAAGTCTTGCCGCGTCACCATCCCGTCCCTACGCAAAGCAAAGAAAGTCCTGCCTGAATCCAGTACCGAATGTGCGAGAAGGCTTGGTTCGAGGTTGCGGTCTGCGTTGCACACAGTGAAGTGGAAGGTGTCTGCGTTCGACTCGCTCGCAGAGCCCAACGCGGCATGCCCTGACTCGCCTGTGCACTTGCGCGCCGTGCAGACCGGTCGCACCTCTCACGCGCCTTGTTGACCCTGTCGCCGTCGGTCCATGTCCTCCACGATGAACACGACATCGAAAGTCTGGGTAAGCGAAGACGACGGGAGATCGAGGTGCTGATGGCGCTGCGATGGGTGCGGGCGATGATCCCGGTGTCGCGCTCCCGCGAGCCGGCGCTCGTCTTGGATTCGATCGACGCGACATTTCGGGTTCTGCCGGGTGCCTCGACATGCTGATGCACACGACGAATGGGCGGTACCTGTCGATTCTCGACGCCGCCCGCATCTCGTACCTGACGCGGACGGGTCTGTGGCGGTGGTGTGGCATCAAGATGACCTGTAAGCCGCGCTGCGCGTAGATATCCAGTCGATACCGGATGCGCCGATACCGTCTCCAATCCCTCTAAGTAACAATCGAATTCATGGACACGACAGTGTCCCGCGGGCTCTGCGTGCCGCCTGCTGCAATTCCGCACCCTCAGCCGGTAGACGCGCGTACGCTCACACGATGTCGGGTAACGAACATGATCAAGGGCCACGAGCAGGACCACCTGAAATTGCCGAGGCGGTCTCGGTCCTGCTGATCGCCGACCCCGGCAAACCCACTGCTCTCGCTCACAAGCTCGCGAAAAAGCTGCCGGAACGCCTGCGACACCGAGACCGCAACGAGCGCAGATGGACTGTGTCCGTGCGCAGCGAGCCGTACCTCTCCGATGAGCAGGCCGACTTCGCAGACGCCATCGACGCAGTCGAACCGTCTTCGGAGAACGACGATGTCGTCGTCTACCTCACTGATCTACCGCGGCGCGACGACACCGTGCCGGTGGTCGCCGACGTCAGCGCCGCACATCTGTTCGCGCTCGTCTCCATCGCCGCCGTCGGCGGGATTCGCATCGAGGACCGGGTGCGTGCCGTCGCCGAACTCGCGATCGCGTTCGTCCTCGGTGAACCGACACTCGCGCCGGCCGGTGCGCAGCGGCGATTTCCCTCCCAGCAGATCGACAGCGGTACGCGATATTTTGCTCCCCGGGGTCTGCGACGGCTGCGGTTGCTGTCGGGGATGGTGCGTGCGAACCGGCCGTGGCGACTGGTCACCGGGCTGTCGAAAGTTCTCGTCGGCGCATTCGCCACCGGTGCGTTCGCCTTGGCGACGAACACGATCTGGCTGTTCGCCGACACGATGGGCCCGTGGCGCATGAGCGCAGCAACGTTGCTGTCGATCACGGCCATGGTTCTGTGGCTGGTCCTCGATCACCAGTTGTGGGAGCGGCCCACGTCCCAGGACGAGCGCGAGCGGTCCGTGCTGTACAACACCGCCACCGTCGTCACCCTGGTCATCGGTGTCCTCGTTCTGCACGTGGCCTTGTTCGGGTTGCTTCTGCTCACCGCATCGATCGCGTTACCCCCTCAGCTGCTGTCCAGCACGCTCGGACATATGGTCAGCTTCTCCGACTACCTCACGCTCGCCTGGCTGCTGGCATCGATCGCCACCATCGGCGGTGCACTCGGTTCAGGACTGGAGGACGACACCGCCGTCACAGACGCCGCCTACGGGATCCGGCAACGACAGCGAATCGAGCAGACACAGAATCGCTCTTGAAAGGCGTAAGGACAGTCCAATCGGCGACTACAGCTGACGACCACGACGATCCACACACACGATTCACGGTCCGCCCGACCCACCAGCGCTCGCGAGCGCGACACCGGTAGAGCCCCGGTGGACGGATGAACCGTTGCGCGCCACGTCCGCCAGATTCACGGTACTCGAGTGTCCGGCTATGCGAATACACGAACTCGGCAATTGTCGAATGTGCGCGTGCGTTGTTGTCGGTCACTGCCTCAGAGCTTCTCGGCCAAGACGTCGAGGTAGCTGATTTCTGCTGGCACAGCGAGAAGTTCGTCGGTGCGTTCGCCGAGCGCCGTGCCGACTGGCCCACCGAGGTGCGTCTCACGGGTGCCCTGATCGGGGAACGCGTCGATGATGCCGAACGTCGAAGGACCGAACCGTACCGCCAACCACGGCCTCGTGCCAGGCTCCCGTTCGACGAGGGGCAGCGCTGATCGGAGAAAATCCTCGACTGCGTCTTCCTTGCCGGGCTTGGCTTCGAGTTGTACCAGCGACGCTTTGGTAACCATGTCGGATCTCCCGTTGAAGGGGTGGACGTGATCGAGCATCTAACCGATCACCGGCAAAGGAATGGCCGCCCGGCGAGTACGGACATGCAATCTCGTTTTGCCCTGGTAATTTCGGAGCCGGGAGCGCACACTTCATGGTGTAGGTAATGGACACACCTGGAATGCGTATCCGCTGTCGCCAGACTGTGACGCGAAAAATGGTGTTGTGCCAACGATTTGGGTTCTCAACATTTGTACGCTGTCGCGTCAGGCGCAGCCGTACGATTCATTCGATCGATCACATGCACGCGCCTGTGTTCGCCGGGCCGGAACCGACCGGGCATGCGGTGTCAGGCCGGTATCGACGAAAGCGAGTGCGCAACGCTGCGGTATTGGCATGAGCGCAACGTGGTATTCGCATGAGACCGGTGCGCAGACGAGGGGTAGGCACACTCGCCCGAATGTCGCACCGGTGTCGTTGGCTCAGGGGTCGACGATCCACTCGTGCTGCAGGCCGAATTCCTTCGATACCTGTTGCTGTGCAACATTATCCAGAAATTTCGGTCGGCCCCCGAAGGAGTGACCGATCGGCCGGACGCAGATCGGCACACCCAACGCGACGCACGAGCCGCGAGACGTCAAACTCAAACCAAGAGAAGGAGATCGAAATGTCTGCCCTCACCCTCGCAGCCGCCCGCACGATCATCGCCGCAGCTGAGAAGAAGGCCGACGAGATCGGCCAGCCCATGAACATCGCGGTCGTCGATGCCGGCGGCAACCTCATCTGCCACGTCCGCCAAGACGGTGCCTGGATTGGAAGCATCGATATTTCGATCAGTAAAGCCTGGACATCGAGGGCATTCGACATCCAGACCAAGGAGCTCGGAGACAATTCGCAGCCGACGCAACAGTTCTTCGGCATCTACACCACCAACGGAGGCAAAGTCGCCATCTTCGCTGGCGGCGTCCCGCTCGAACACGACGGCGTCGTCATCGGAGGCCTCGGAGTCAGCGGCGGATCCGGCGAGCAGGACCAGGCTGTCGCCGAAGCAGGTCTCGTCGCGATCTAGACCCACCACTACGCGCCCGGTGCGTATGACGGTACGACTAGACCCACAGCACAGTTCACGAACGTTCGCGCGTCGGCGCGGACGCGTCGAAGTTCGGTGTAGAGCCCTTCGCAACAGTGCGCGACTGGACGTCTCGGTTGTGGGTTCAGTTGGCGGACGGGTGAGCACTTCTCCCATTGCACAGGGGTGCCCTTGCCTCCATCATCATCCTCCGCCTAGACACCACGAAGGTCAACATCCACGGCGGAGCTATTGCCTTGGGCCACCCGGTCGGAATGTCCGGTGCCCGGCTCGCGCTCTCGCTTGCGCATTTGATGAAGCGGCGTGGTGGAGGTGTGGGCGCAGCGGCTCTTTGCGGCGGCGGCCAGGGGAACGCGTTGATTCTGCGCAGCGGCAACGCCGCTCGTGATTGACCGGGGCAGACCAGCTCACACCACCCTCGACACCGAGCGATCCACCGTCACGGATATCGACGAACAAGGCCCCGCTGCACGGTGTCCGCGTCATCGGGCTCGAAAGCTTCATCGCCGCCCCGTTCGCGAGCAGGTTGGTCGCCGACGTCGGTGCCGAGGTCATCAGAATCGCCGAGTCGCGGCGTTCGAGGGCATCGTCGGCATGTAGCGATCCGAATGTGAACGAATTGAAGGGCTGGCAAGTCCACGCACGTCGACTCACAACCATCTGGATGCTCACGCGGCAATTGTGACAACGTTGTGACACCGAGAACGAACGCCACAGAGCTCTAAGCCCCTGAACTGCGGAAACGAAATTATTGGCCTACGGGAATGTCGATTACCGCGGATCTCAAATCCGCTGTCTCGGTTGTCCAATCAAATACGTGGTAGACCGCCGAAGACCACGCTACCACCCGAAAAGCGCTGTCCTGGTCCAGAAATCTGGATCCATATGGACTGTGGTGCCCCCAGTCGGACTCGAACCGACACTGTGCGGATTTTAAGTCCGGAGGGATGGATTCTAATGGACTCCGATGAATCCAAATTTTCCTGCAGCACAACATTTTTCGTACACGAGGGTACTTGCTGATCCATGCCGATCCGTACCGACTTGTGTCACTCTCGTGTCAACGGGAACAGTCGATAGGACCCACTCGGACGCGGATGTTTCTTCCCGTATCTACGTGGACCCGGTGCCCGATCTGGAGAAAACCTGAATCCTCTGTGCGCGTCCGAAGAGGCCACCATCCGAGTCAACGAACTCCGCAGTGCGCGTCTGCAGAATAGTAGGACTTGTCCGGTATCGGGCGAAAGCCGGTCATCGAGCGCCGGCCCTGCCAGTCACCACCCCGGGCGTTCGAGTCAGAATTCGCACGCCCAACCGACGTCCTCCCTTTCCCTTCCGATCGCAAGCTAGTTCTCCGCTCACGGGCGCTCATCCTTGTCGAAACACCCGCCCGAATGGCCGTCACGCGCGGACCGCGCAAACGAAGAGGGGCATCGAGCTCCGCTCACCCGACCTGGTGATTGACATCACAGAGCAGGGCGGCTATCTTTCAAACTGACATCAGTTCAGTTTGGCGAATGAGGCCGTTGGCTCGAATTCGTACGCCGAGTCTGCGAGCGGATGTCGACCGACTTCACGTCACCGGCGGCTCACCGAGTCCGCGGAAAGTTATCGACGTGCCCGAAAGGAACGCAGGCATGAACAAGTTCAGGACGACGATGGTTGCCGTGGCAGCAGCGGCGGCGCTGGTGGGCCTCACCGCATGTGGGGGGTCGTCTTCCTCCGCGTCCGCTCCGGTCGAGGGCGACTGGGATGCTGTGGTCGCAGCTGCGAAGGAAGAGGGCAGTGTGATGCTCTACTCGAGCCAGAAGCCCGCCAATCTCGACGCACTGACAGCGGCTTTCGAGGCGAAGTACCCGGGAATCGACATGGAATACGTCCGTGGCACCGACTCCGAGATCAACCCCAGGGTCGAGACGGAGAATCGAACGGGAACCGGTATCGCCGACGTCCATATGACCACCGATGCCTCCTGGATCGAGAACGCGGCAGAGTCCGGCAAGTTCTCCACCGAACTCGTCGGGCCCGATCTGGACGCACCCGCCTTCGATCCGGCAGCCAGTGTGATCAACGATCGGTTCTTCCTCACCAGCGCAGCGGTATTCGGCCTCGGGTGGAACACCGCAGCGGTGCCGGACGGCGTCAGCACGCCCCAAGATCTGATCGATCCGAAATTCCAGGGCAAGATCGGCATCGTGAACCCCACCGGATTCGCGTCGTACGTGGATCTGTACAAGTACTACGCCAAGAACTTCGGTGAGGACTACTGGAACAAGATCGCCGAACTCTCGCCGCGGGTCTACCCCAGCGCACTCGCAGTCGCGCAAGCCCTCACCTCCGGTGAAGTAACGGTCAGTCCCATGGTGCAGCCGCTCGTCACCGAGGTTGCCGCAGGCGCACCGGTCGATTGGGCTCTGCCCGACAAGCCGTGGGGAACACCCTGGTACTCGGAAGTTCTGAGCGCCTCACAGCATCCCAACGCAGCGCAGGTGCTCGCGAACTTCATGGTGACGGCCGAGGGACAGCAGGCCTTGAACGGCGGTTATGCAGCCGTACTGCCCGACGTCGAGGGTGCGGTCGCGCGAGCTCAGGACATCGCATCTCCGGATATCGCCGAACTGACTCCCGAGAAGGTCGAGCAATATTCTCAGGAATGGCAAACCCTGTTCCAGGGCTGACCCACGGCAATCCTCGGTGAAAACCGGACCGCCGCATCTGCGAGCGGACTACGAAATGATATGTGACAGAGCCGAACACCACGGTCGACGCACAGCGACCGCCGGTGCACGCACACCGATGCTCCGAAAGTGAGTATGCAATGACCTCTCGATTCGCGGTCTCCGGACTGACGAAGACCTACGGTGCCAACGTCGTCGTCGACAGTCTCGACCTCGAGATCGAGCAGGGTGAATTCTTGGTCCTGCTCGGACCAAGCGGCTGCGGCAAGACCACGACCTTGCGGTGCCTCGCCGGTCTGGAGACACCGCAGGGCGGTTCGATCTCGTTCGCGGGTCGGACAGTGTTCGACGCGGCCTCGAAAGTGCTCGTGCCTGCGCACAAGCGAAACATCGGCATGGTGTTCCAGTCCTACGCACTGTGGCCCCACATGACGGTCGCCGAGAACATTCGGTACCCGCTGACCGTTCGCAAGCTCAAGAAGGCTATTGCCGACGGAGCGGTCGAGACGGCCGCGAACATGGTCGACTGCGGCGCTCTGCTCGACCGGTACCCATCACAGCTCAGCGGCGGCCAGCAGCAACGTGTCGCGGTGGCGAGAGGGTTGGTGGCCCAACCGGATCTGGTGTTGTTCGACGAGCCGCTGAGCAACCTCGATGCGCGTTTGCGAGATCAGGTTCGATCTCAGATCCACCAGCTGCACCAACAGCTCGGTTTCACCGCCGTGTTCGTCACGCACGACCAGTCCGAGGCCTTCGCTCTCGGCGACCGCCTCGCGATCATGAAGGCCGGAAAGATCGAACAGTACGACGAGCCCGAGCACGTGTTCGAGAACCCGGCATCGGAGTACGTCGCGGCGTTCATCGGGATGGGTAATCGACTCGAACTCCGCCGCGGCCACGACGGATGGGTCACCAGCGGCTCCGACGTCATCGACCTTCGGACCGCCACAGTGCGTGAGCGCGCCGACGAGGGCACCCGCGCCGTCGCCAGGTTCCGACCCGACGACGTGCTGTTGCACGACACCGCAGACCAGGTGCCACCCGGAAACGTAGCCCTGCACGCGGAGCTCGTGACGTACGAGTACGGAGGTCGGTACTTCGACGTCGCAGTCAGAACCGGTAACGAGCAATTGACACTCCGTGCCGTGGCCGCCGACCACAGTGCAGCACTGAGGCGTAGCAGCCCGGGAAGACCCGTCGTCGTCAGCTTCGCGCCGTCGTGTCTGAGGGTGTACGCGCTTCCCGACGCCTCGTCGGCCACCAGCTCCGAGCTCGTCGGATCCGCTGGAAAGAACTCGTGATGGCAACTCTCGTCGATGTCGAGCGTCCCAAGTCCACCGAGCCGGCCGGCAGAAGATCATTGACCATCCCGTCGAGCTGGCGCGCACGAATCGGCTACGCCGCCGTCCTTGCCGTTCTGGCCTATCTGGTCGTGCTTCCCATGGTGAAACTGCAGATGCTCGCCTTCGAGGACGGCGCTGCCGGATACCGAAGTCAGTACGGCCGCTTCGACATCGGTGTCACGCTCCGAACCACGGTGGCATTGGCACTCGGTTCGTTGGTCATCGCCATGGTGTTGGGAACGCTGCTCGCCTTCGCAGCGAGCAGGCTTCCCGCCAAGCTCGGTTGGCTCCGCGTCATTCCGATCCTGCCGATCGTGATGCCGGCGGTGGCCAGCGTTGTCGGTTGGGCGTTCCTGCTCTCCCCCGGTCCCGGCTACCTGAACGTGCTCCTTCGCCTGTTGCCGTGGTGGAGCGGGTCGGACAGTGGACCGATCGACGTCTATACCGTCCCGTGGATCATCGTCCTCACCGGCTTCGGTCTGACGTCGTTCGTGTACCTGTTCGTCAGTTCCGGCATGCAGAACATCAGCTCCGAGCATCTCGAAGCGGCTCAGGTCAGCGGATCGTCCACGGTGGGAATCTTTTTCAAGATCGTTCTCCCGCTGCTTCGACCGTCTCTCATCTACGGCGGCGGCATCGCGCTGCTCCTCGGTCTCGGCCAGTTCACCGGCCCCCTGCTGCTGGGCGCGAACACCGGCGTCAAGGTGCTGACCACCGAGATGTATCGCCGGGTGTCGGAGTCCCCGTCGGACTTCGCCGCGGCAGCGGCCGCCGGGTCTCCGCTGGTGATCTTCGGACTGGTGCTGGTGCTGGCGCAGAAGGCGCTGCTGGGCAACCAAACTCGCTTCGTCACGCACGGCGGCAAGGCATTCGCCCCCTCCACGGGTAAGGCCACGTGGGCCACGGTCACGATCGTCGTGTTCGCACTCTTCGCCTTGGTCATCCCGCTGGTGGGTCTGATCATCGTCTCGTTGACGCCGTACTGGTCGGGATCGTTGTCGCTGAGTCTGTTGACGCTGGACAACTTTCGAGCACTGATGGACACGACGGCCGTGGTCGAGTCGGTCCTCACCAGTGTGCTCACCTCGCTCGGCGCAGTGGCCATCTGCATCCCGCTGGGATACCTCATGGCAAACCTTCTCGTGCGGGGACGCCGGTTCAGAATTCTCGCGCTGATCGCAGACCTCATGACGGCACTGCCACTGGGCATCCCGGCCGTGATCTTCGGCGTCGGATTCCTGCTCACGTACACCGAGCCGCCGCTGATCCTCTACGGAACCAAGACGGTGATCATCCTCGTGTACATCGTGCTGATGTTGCCGTTCTCCACGAGGATGCAGATGACGGCCATGCTGTCGCTCGGCAACACGTACACCGAAGCGTCGGCCACCAGTGGTGCATCGCCGATCGTCACCAATCTCCGAATCATGTTGCCGCTGATGCGTCCCACGATCCTCAGCGCCGTCGCGCTCATGTTCATTCTGTTGACCCACGAGTTCGCCGCGTCACTTCTGGTGCGCGCGTCGACCACCCAGGTGATGGGCACGTTGCTGTTCGACATGTGGCAGAACGGCTCCTACCCACTCGTTGCGGCGATGGCACTGCTGATGACTGCCGTGACCACCATCGGTGTCGCCACGGCGATGCTCGTCGGCGGCCGTAACGTGTTGAGCAAGCTGTGACGGGCATGCCGTCCCGGCTCCAGGACAAGGTCGTTCTGGTCACCGGGGCTACCGGAGGAATCGGTACCGCGATCGTCGAGCGGCTGGCTTCGGAGGGTGCCTCGCTGGTGGTGACCGACGTCGACGGTGCCGCATGCGCAGCACTCGTCGCCGAACAGACCGACAGTGACCGGCATCTACCGATCGGTCTGGATATCACCCGAGAGGGCCAGTGGCACAACGCCGTCGAGACCATCGACGCGCGATTCGGCCGACTGGACGCGGTGGTCAACAACGGTGCGATCGGCAGTCTCGGAACGGTGGTCGACGAAGATCTCGACCGCTACAACCGCGTGGTCGAAGTCAGTCAGACCGGTACGTGGCTCGGAATGAAGCACGCAGGGGCGTACGTCGAGCGATCGGGCGGAGGATCGGTCGTCAACATCTGTTCCATCCTCGGCAGCGTCGGCGGTCTCGGCAACAGCTTCGCTTACGCTGCAGCAAAGGGTGCCGTGCGCACCATGACCAAGAATGCGGCCCTGCACTGGGCCACCAAAGGGGTCCGCGTCAACTCCATCCACCCCGGCTTCATCGGTACCACGCAGCTGCTCGAACGCTACGAGGGATCCGAACGGCACAGGGCCATGATCGCGCACACTCCGATGGGTCGACTGGGAACCGGGGCCGAAGTGGCTGCTGCGGTTGCGTTTCTGGCCGGCGACGACTCCACGTTCGTCACCGGGACCGAGCTGTACGTCGACGGCGGATGGACCTGCGACTGACCGCTCGGGTAGGGCTGTCGGGGCGGATGCTTCAGCAGACGGTGAAGAAGTCCACCCCGTTGGAGGTCCGCGCCGACAGTCGGCCGCGCTGGACCAGAACATCGAGGTGCGCAAGCGTCTCACAGGTCGCCACCATCTGATTGAAGCTGTCCATGGTGGCGAACGATCGTTCGTGCCGAGTCCACGTCAGGCCGGCTGCCACGTCCGATCCGGTTGCGCGGCCGGCAGATTCGACAACGCTCTCGGTAGCGGTGAGACGGCGATCGTGGTGTTCGAGCAGCTGCCGGCAGCGCTCGTGCACACCCGCACCCGGATGGCCGTGTGACGGCAACATCGTCCGGTCCGGCCCGTCGAGCATCGCGGTCAGAGACGTCAGATACTTGTCCAACGGCAGGTCCCACTCACCGAGCTCGAACCCGATCGACGGCGTGATGGTGGGCAGAACGTGGTCGCCCGTATAACACACGTTCCGGTCGGAATCGTGAAACACCATGTGCCCCTTGGTATGCCCAGGTGTGTGCGCAGCATGAACCGCATGACCGGGAATATCGAGCGGTCCGGGCTGCAGCCAGGTGTCCGGTAGCTCCCAGTCCGCTGCGTCGAAGGGTTCGGCCTTTCCGCTCTCGCGCGCGATGCGAGCGATCTCGAACGCGCCCGCGCGCTCGAGTTCACGAATCGAGCTGACCGGAACGTTGCTGCGCAATCGACCGATGGCGTCGATGCCCGGTGCCTCTGCGGCACCGAGATGCACCCGGGTGCCGTATCGACGCCGCAGCTCCACGGCGAACGTGTAGTGATCACGATGCACATGAGTGACGTACACGTCGTGGATCTCGGACGGTCGACGCCCGATGAGGCGTAATGCATCCACGAGCTCGTCATGGGTGGACGCGCGGTGCCAACCGCCGTCGATCAAAGCCAGACCCGTATGCGTCTCCAGCGCGTAGACGTTGATCGCTCGCAGGCCGTCCTGAGGCATCTGCAACGGAACGCGATGAACGCCGTCGGCCACCGGGAAGCAGCCCGGCTCGGCCCACGACGACATCATCCTGCGTCGCCTGCCAGGGGCACCATCGTCTTCTCGTCGCCGTACCACATCATGCGTCGACCGCCCATGGTTCCGACGTGGTCGACGGCGGCCTTCCACTCGTCACTGGCCAGCGCGGCCTCGAGTGCGTCGCGCGACTCGAAGCTGAGCACCGACAGGCCGTCCCACCCTTCGGACCTGCCACCGAACGCTTCGAGCAGTTCGGTGTGCTGCCAGCGGAGCAACCCGGGCAGGGGGTAGGTGACGTCGGCATGCTCGCCGCGCCACCACGTGATGAACTGATCATGAGTCCATTCGGCAGGACGGGCGGCTACGAGGACCAGGTTGTACATTTTTCTCCTAAGTGAATTCTGTTCAGTTACGCCGGCCGTCGAGAATCGGCAGCGCCGACGACGTGCGGACTACTTTCGTACGACTCTGATGGCTGCGTCCGTGACCAGTGCAGTGATGTCGTCGATGCTCAGAGGACCGTCCGGCCGGTACCAACGCCATACGCTGACCACCAGGGCGAGCACCAGACGCGCAGACATCGTCGGATTCGATTCCGCGAACTGGCCCGCCTCGATCCCCCGCCCGATCAATGCGGTCCAGTTCTTCTCGATCCGTTGCACGAGTTCACGGCACTCGACTCGCTCGGCCTCTTCTTTGGCGGACTGACGTTCGGTCGCCAGCAGATCCATGTGATTGTGGAGAATGCGCCGGGCCAATGCGTCCTGAGGTGATGCCGCCAAAGACGCGGCAATCGCGGCGCGAAGTGCGTCCTCGGCGTGCGTGACGCCGTCGGTGGCCGCAACGAAACGGGCGGCGGAGTCCGCGAGTTCTATGCGCATGATGGTCAACAAGCAGTGCGCTTTGGACTCGAAGTAGTGGTAGAGCGCGGTCTGACCGATACCGACCTCGTCGGCGATCGACGCCCACTTGGTGTGCTCGTATCCCACCTTGCCGAAGTGGTCGATCGCCGCCGACAGAATGCGCGTTCGCTTGGACCGCGGACTCTCGCGTCGGACGTCGGTTCCTACGGTCATGGTTGCCCCTACTGATAGCACGTGTTCCGGCCTCGTTCGAGTTTACATTTTCCGATGTGAATTCGAGTCAGTTGCGGCTGCAAGCTGCTTGGCCAGTGCCGTCGCATCGGGCCGGGACAGTTTTCCGACGCGATTCTGCGGTAGATCGTCGACGGTGAACACGTATTCCGGCCACTTCGACTTGGGAAAGTCGTCCTCGGCCAACTGCGCGGTGACGTCCTCGAGTTCGAGCTCCTCACCACCGGTGACCACGAGCGCTGCTGCGCGCTCCCCCAGTAGGTCGTCCGGTACCGGCACGACACAGACCTGCACGACGGACTGCAGCGAAGCGATTGCCGACTCGACCTCGTTGATGTCGATGTTGCGGCCACCGCGAATGATGATCTGTTTCTGCCGACCCATGACGCGAATCGAGCCGTCCGACGCGACCTCCACCAGATCACCGGTCGGAAGAAAACCGTCGGGCGTCAGCTCGGGCGGGACCGGAGTTCCGGCACGGGCGTACCCGACGAACAGCGACGGTCCCTTGACCTGGGCGGCACCGATATCGTCCGCGGGGAGCGGACGGCCGTCCGAGTCGACGGCTCGCACGGTGGTGCCGGGAAACGGCCGCCCGTCGCGTCCGAGGCGGATCGACACCGGGTCCTCGAGAGCGGGTGTCGTGTGGCCCAAGCACTCGGACATGCCGAACACTCGGAGGAACGTGGTGTGCAACCACTGTTCGGCCTTGGCGAGCGCGCGCTCGTTCATCGGTCCGCCGCCGACCGTCATCGCGCGCATCGTGTTCAGTGTGCCTTCGGAGTTCGGTGCAACCGAGAGCTGTAGCGCCATGGTCGGTACCAGCATCGTCCAGGCAATCCGGTGTTCCTTCGCTGCCCGCAGGGCCGCCTCCGGGGACCACTTCCCGATGGCGACCATCGGACCTCCCAGTAGCGCAGGCAGATACATTCCGAAGCAGAATGCGGCAACCGACGACAGCGGTACGAAGGCACCGATCGCCTCGCCCGGGCGGAGGCCAACGGCATCGATGGTGGATCGAGACGCGTACCTGATCGCGTCCTCGGATTGCACCACGCACTTGGGTCGACCGGTCGAGCCCGAGGTCATCGCGATCGCATCACCTCCGTTCCATCGCGCGACAGAGGCGAACGCACCACCCGACGCCCGCACGCGGTACGAACCGAAGGCGGGCTTGTCCACGGGAAATTGCTCGTCGGACACACTCCAATGACGAAGGGCCTCGGGCGTTCCCACGACGACGTCGGGTCGAATGTCCTCGAGTGCCAGCGCGAACTCCGACTCCGTGGCGTGCGGGCTGACCACCGCGACCACACCGCCGGCGAGACCGACACCGAGAGCAGCCGCAACGGCACCCCAGGTGTTGTCGGCCTGAATCACCACGGTCGGCGGGCTGGGGTCGATACCGCCGAACACGTCGGCGAGGGATGTCGCCGCCTCGACCACGGTCCGGATCGTGTGACTGCCGTCTTCGTCGACGACTGCGACGGCATCGGGGGTCTGTTCGGCGCGGACGAGCATCTCGCGGGCAAGCCGTTTCACTGGTCTGACTCTTTCCTGGTTCGTGATGCGCTCATGTCGAGAATTGCACGGCCGGTGACGGATCCGTCCCGCAACCGGTCGTATGCAGAGATGGCCTCGGTGAAGGGGAAGGTGGTGATTTCGGCGCGCAGCAAGCCGTCCTGCGCAAGTTCGACGACGGCTTCGAGATCGGCACGGGTACCCCAGAACGGGGCATCCACCGTCCATCCTGCGGCCAGACCGACATCCTTCCCGGTCGTCAGTCGGCCGCCGGCACTGCCCACCACCACGACTGAACCCCCGGACCGCAGCATGGCGGCCGCCGGGGCGGTCGTGGTCGGCGCGCCGACGAAGTCGAGGACGAGATCCGCACCGTCCAGTGCCGTGAGCCGTTGCGTCGCAGCGGAAACGGAGTCGTAGAACTCGTGCGCTCCCGAGGACTCGGCCAGTGCAGCGGCGTCGGCCTTGGAGTCGATTGCGATGATGTGCGGCACGCCCATGGTGCGCAGGATCTGCAGGGCAAGGTGGCCGAGGCCGCCGACTCCGATCACGACCACGTTGCTTCGCTCGTCGATCACGGCGGAGTTGGTGCGAATGGCGTGATACGCGGTCAGTGCCGCGTCTGCCAGAGGCGCGGCACCGAGAGGATCGAGATCACCGATCGGAACGAGTACGCGTTCGGACGGCACCAGCATCAGCTGCGCGATGCCGCCCGGGTACCCCAGACCGTTTCCGATGGGGGCCAGCCGACCGTCGGGACGCCGAGCGAGGCTGCGACAGTAGTTCTCTCTGCCGCGCAGACAGTTCGGGCACGTTCCGCAGCTCCAGATTCCGTGTACGACCACGGCGCGACCGATCCAGGAAGGGTCTGCCGACGGTCCAGCCGAGACGACCGTTCCGGCCACTTCGTGCCCCAGCGTCAGCGGCAGGTCGTAATCGAAAGCCTCTGCGCTCGAGTTCATCACGTGCAGATCGGATCCGCACAGTCCGGCTGCGTCCACCTGGATCAGAAGTTCGTGCCCGGTCGGCACCGGGTCCGGCACCTCCCGGAACTCCGGTGCGCTCCCCCACTGAAGGACCTGCACGGCCAACATCAGCGAGCAGTCCATCCGCCGTCGACCACCAGGGTCTGACCGGTCATGTAGGAGCTGGCGTCCGAGGCCAGAAACAGCACGGCACCGTCGATCTCGCCGTCGACGCCGCCGCGTCCGAGCATGGTGTTCCGCCGCACCCACCCTGCGGACTTGTCGTTGGTGAACAGGCCATCGGTCATCTCGGTATCGAACCACCCCGGCACCACGGCGTTGACGCGAATGCCTCGTCGACCCCACTGACCGGCCAGTTCACGAGTGAGGCCGAGCGTGCCTGCCTTCGACGCCGCGTAGCTGGCACCGCCGATCGGCGCAGTGGACACCAGCCCGATCACCGAGGAGATGTTGATGATCGACGCTGTTGCCTCACTCGGCATCTTGCCGACCGCATACGTGGCCAGATGGAACCCGGCGATCAGGTTGACGTCGAGGATGGACTGGAAACCGTCCAGCGTCTCGTCCTCGGCGTTGGGCGGGCCGGGCTTGCCCGCGTTGTTGATCACGACGTCGAGCCGGCCGCGTTCGTCGAAGCAACGATCGACGAGAGCTCGCCGGTCGCTGTCGTCGGTGACATCGCACCGCACGGGCACGATGGCCGGGATCTCGGCCGACAACGCTTCGAGCCGGTCGAGCCGTCGCGCGGCGGCGTACACCGTGGCACCTGCCGCGGCGAGAGCCCGGGCGAAACCGAGGCCGAGCCCCGACGAGGCACCGGTGACCACAGCGACGCGACCGGTCAGCGAGAACATGTCCTGGGTCATGTGTCCACTTCCAAACTGATTGTCGGACAATACGAGTGATCGGTCAGTAGACGGCGGTACGACCGCCGTCGACCGGGATGATCGCGCCCGTTGTGTACCCGGCGTCGTCCGAGGCGAGATGGGTGATCAAGCCGGCGAGCTCGTCGGGCCGCCCCAGCCGTCCGGCCGGGAGCCGGTCGACGATCTTGCCGATGAACTCGTCGTCCCAGTTCTCGGACATGTCGGTGGCGAAACCGCCGGGCATCACACAGTTGACGCGCACCGTGGGCGCGTACTCCTGGGCGAACGCGCGGGTCAGCGCATTGAGCCCGTTCTTGGCTGCCGCATACATCGCCTCGGGTGGGCTGGGTCGCTCGGCACCGATGCTCGAAATATTGATGATGGACCCACCTCCGGCAGCCGCCATCCTGTCCCCGGCGACGGCCATCAACCGGAACGGTCCCTTGAGATTGACCTCGATCGTCTTGTCCCACAGTCCCTCGGTGACCGACACGAGATTCTCCGCCAGCGGCGCGATCCCGGCGTTGTTGACGACGATGTCGAGGCTCCCGAATCGCGCGATGATGTCGTCGACGGCCGGTTCGATGCTCTCCCAGTGTCCGACGTGCAGCGCGTACGGATGCGCACTGCCCGGGCCCGTGTCACCCAAGCTCGAGACAGCGCTCTCGCAGGCCTCGAGCTTGCGGCTCGACACGATGACCGTCGCGCCTGCGTCCTTCAGTCCGCGTGCGATCGCCAGACCGAGCCCACGGCTCGCTCCCGTCACCAGGGCGACCTTGCCGTCCAATTTCGGTGTACTCATGCGTACCTCTTGACCTCGAGTCGGGCGATGGTCCGCAGATGGACCTCGTTGGGGCCGTCGGCAATCTGCAGAGCTCGGGTGATGGCATAGAGCCGAGCGAGAATGGTGTCGTTGCTGACTCCGGCCGCGCCGTAGGTCTGCACCGCTCGGTCGACGACCTTGTGGGCCACCTCCATCGCAGACACCTTGATGGCCGCCACTTCCGAACGAGCCGAGGCATTTCCGGCGGTATCCATCAACCAGGCCGACTTCAACACCAACAACCGGATCTGGTCGATCTCCATGCGGCTGCGGGCAATCCACTCACGTACCACACCTCGATCGGACAACGGTCCGCCGAATGCCTGCCGAACGAGCGAGCGCCGACACATCATTTCCAGAGCGCGCTCGGCCATGCCGATCGCCCGCATGGCGTAGTGCATGCGGCCGGGCCCGAGTCGCCCCTGGGCGATGGCGAATCCGTCGCCCTCCTCTCCCAGCATGTTGGCGGCGGGCACGCGCACGTCGGTGAACTGAACTTCGCCGTGGCCCAGCCGATCCTGGAACCCGAACATGGGCAGGTCGCGCACCACTTCTACGCCGGGGGCGTCGGCCGGTACGAGAATCATGCTCTGCCGGCGGTAGGTGGAACTGTCCGGATCCGACTTCCCCATGAAGATCATGAGCTTGCAGTCGGGATCGAGAACGCCCGAGGTGTACCACTTTCGGCCGTTGACGACGTACTCGTCCCCGTCACGCGTGATGGTCGAGGTGATGTTGGTGGCGTCCGAGCTGGCGACATCGGGTTCGGTCATGGCGAACGCAGAGCGAATGGTGCAGTCCAACAACGGCTTCAGCCAATGTTCCTTCTGCTCCTCCGTGCCGTACATGGCCAAGATTTCCATGTTTCCGGTGTCGGGTGCCGAGCAGTTGATCGCCTCGTTGCCGATGATGGAACGGCCGACGATCTCGGCGAGCGGCGCGTACTCGAGATTGGTCAGGCCCGCACCGAGGTCGTCGTGGGTCATGAACAGGTTCCACAACCCCAGCTCGCGGGCGCGTGTCTGCAGATCCCGCATGATCTGCGGTTGCTCGTGGGGATTGTCGTTCGCGGCGATCTGAGCGTCGTAGACACTCTCGGCCGGATAGACGTGGTCGTTCATGAATGTCTCGAGCGTGGCCGACAATTCGGCCGTCCGCTGTGAGTAGGAAAAGTCCACTTCCGTGTGCTCCTGTCGAGTGATGGTGCGTCAGCGCGCGAGCAATGCGGTGCCGGTGTCGATCAACCTGTGGATGGTCGCGGGCAGCTTTTCCTGATCCGGGTCGATGTGGCGCCCCTCGCGGTGCCGACGCAGGTTGTGGCCCATGATCGCTGCCATCTTGAGCCGTCCGAGGGCGTCGAACCATGTCATGTCCGGCAGCGCCGGACCGCTCCCGGTGTAGCAGGCGATCAGTTCGTCGGTACTGGGCAGACCGGGCACGTCGCGGCCGACACCGGGAAAGTTGGTACCGTCGGCGAAGACGAGAAACCATCCCAATTCGACGCGTGGATCACCTGCGCTCCAGATCTCCCAGTCGATCAGAGCCGCCGGCTCGAGACCGTCGGAGATGATGTTTCCCAACCGGTAGTCCCCGTGGACGAGTGTGGGTGTGATCGCCGCCGGAATGTCTCTGCGAAGCAGTCGAACCAACTCGTCGGCACCCTCCACGAGTTCCACCGGAACCGCGGCGAGCGTCTTGGACCACCGGTCCAATTCATCCGCAGGCGAGAGGATGTCGCCCGTATCGGGAATGTCGGCGAGCGGCACGGCATGCAACGCCGGCAGCACTTCTGCGGCTCGCCGCATCCGCGCGGCCGCGATACTCGGTTCCACCTCGGGGTCGTCGAGCACCGGTTCGAGCGACTCTCCGACGACGAGCTCCATCGCGAACCACGCCGGTTCCTGCTCGTCGACCGCCACGATTGCCGGTACCGGCACATCGGTGTCGGCGAGCGCGCGCAGAATCGAGGCCTGCCGGAGCATGTCGTGCCGCCCGACCGACCGTTGTCCCTCCGGGACCGCCTTGACGACGAAGTCGCCGTCGGACGTGCTCACTCGATAGGTCAATCCGGAATGTCCACCGAGGAGCGGTTCGAATGTGCTGACGGTGACGCCGAGCTCGGCGTCCAGCGCGGCGGACACGCGTGCGCGCAGGGAGGATTCGGTCATGGTCGCGGCTCTCTCGGCAGACCGAGCACACGCTCGGCGATGATGTTGTGCTGAATCTCGTCGGTACCGCCCGCAATTCGATACCCCGGGGCTCCGAGCAGGTGCTCGGACCAGGCGAAGGTGCCCCAGCGATCCGAGTCGGACGTCAGATGACGACCGAGCAGCAGACGGGCGACCTCGGAGGTTCTGGCCATCGTGTCGGTGGCAAGAAGCTTTCCCAGCGAGGCCTCCGGCCCCGGGTCGTTGCCTGCGATGACAGCACCGGCCACTCTCATGTTGCCGATCCGCTGGACGAAACTACGCGTCACCAGATCGGCAACCGCGTCGCGCTCGATCTCGGTCAGCTCACGGCCGAGGTTCTGAGCAAGGGCCACAGCGCGATCCGCATTCGCGAGCCCGAGATTTCCACCGTCCAGGCGTTCGGCCGCCAACACAGTCAGGGCAACCTGCCAGCCCTTGCCGACCGGACCCAGCCGATAGTCGTCACTGAGGTGTACCCCGTCGAGATACACCTCGTTGAACGAGCTTCCGCCCGTCATCTGACGAATGGGACGCACATCGACCCCGGGCGCGTCCATCGGAACCAGGAACATCGTCAATCCGGCGTGCTTGGCGACGGTGGAGTCGGTCCGGCACAGCGCAACTCCGTAGTCGGCGACACGGGCACCCGATGTCCACACCTTGTGACCGTCGATCGTCCACGACCCGTCCTCCGCCTGGGTTGCTCGCGTCCGGACCGCGGCCAGGTCGGAACCGGCTTCGGTCTCGGAGAACAACTGACATGCGATGACGTCGGCCCGAAGCATGGCACGAACGAACCTGTCCCGTTGCTCCTCGGTTCCCCACTGCGCGACGGTGGGTGCCACCAACTGTTGCGTGACAGAGAACATCTCGGTCCTCTTGGGAACGTCGAACATGTCCTCGACGCGCCGGAAGGCGAGCACGTACGACAGCGGTAGGTCGCGGCCACCGTACTCGACCGGGGAATTCAACGCGCCCCATCCCGCATCGAACTTCGCCTGCTCGTAGGCGGCAATCCGGTCGGTGTGCGCCTGCTCTTCCTCCGCGGTCCAGTTCTCGAAGACGGCGACCGTATCCGGCCCGTCGCCCCACACCGAGTCGGTACGTGGCGCTGCAACGGTTTTCAACCATGCGGTCGCCTGCTCGCCGAACTCGTCGATGTCCGGAAACGTTCGTTGTGTCACTGCATTGCCTCTGGTTCGTCTCGGGTCAGACAGTCAGCACGGTGCAGGCACTGATGCCCGGTGCGCCGTACACGTGGGTGAAACCGACTCGCGGAGTACCGGGGACCTGGCGTTCGCCGGCTTCGCCACGTAGCTGGGCCACGATCTCGTGCACCTGGCGCAGACCGGAGGCTCCGATGGGTTCTCCGTTCGCGATGCAACCGCCGTCGGTGTTGATCGGCAGGCGTCCACCGATGTCGGTTTCCCCGGCCGCGATCATGGCTTCTTGCTCGCCGGGCTCGCAGAACCCGCATTCGGCCATGTGCATGATTTCGGCACCGCTCTCGGTGTCCTGAAGCTGCGCGACGTCGACGTCACCCGGAGCGATGCCGGCCTGCTCGAAGGCCGCACGTGCCGCGTCGGCGCTGACACTGGTGGGTTCGCCGGCCCCCTGGACGGAGGGGCTGAAGACCTCGAAGGATCCGAATCGGCGGGTTCGGTGGGTGATGGCGGCAATCTTCACGGGCCGACCGGTGGCTCGCGCGACGTAGTCCTCGCCGGCCACGACGATGGCAGCCGCTCCCTCACCCGGTGAGCAGAACATGTACCGCGTGAGTGGATCGTTGACCATGTCGGCTTCGGCGATGGTCGTGGCATCCATGGCCTCGCGTCGCCAGGCGTTGGGGTTGAGAACTCCGTTGCGATATGCCTTTTCGGCGACCAGGGCCAGCGTCCGACTCGAGATGTCGTGCTGACGCATGTAGCGGGAGATCTTGGCACCGAAGAACTGGGTGGTGACCATCAGACCGGCCTCGCCGTAGCCGTCGGGGAGTCCCCACTCCGCCGGTCGTGGGTCGAACGCGCCACGCGGATGCTTGTCGAATCCGACTGCGAGAGCGACGTCCGCGGAGCCCGAGCGCACGGCGTTGACCGCCGAGAACAACGCGCTTCCGCCTGTTGCGCAACCGTTCTTGACGTTGGTGAACGGGATGCCGGTGAAACCCAGTTCGGCGACGAGAGTGTCGGCCAGACCCGAGCCGTCACTGCCACCGAACGCGACCTGCACGTCCGGCCAGGCCACTCCTGCATCCATCAGTGCGTTGCCGATCGCGGTGACGGCCATCTGCCTGCCGGACACTCCTGGCTGGCGGCCGAACTTCGACAGGCCGGCACCGATGATCGAAACATTCTGTGTCACTGTGTGATTCCTGTCGATTCCGGTTGCGTGCCGAGTGTGTCGACAGCAAATCGGGGCACCGGCGCGGTGGAGGTCAGACGCACCGGTGCCCCATCCAGTTCGTCGAAGCTCTCACAGTCGATGATCGCTTCGATCTTGATGCCCTCGGGCAGTTCCACGTAGCCGACTGCGAAGGGAACGAACCCGCCGGCCGGTGGCACGTAGGGAGGAGACTTGGGCGCGAAACGCTGAATCGTGTAGGCCCACAGGGTTCCTCGCGTACTCAGCGTGATGTTCTCCGCAGTGGGTGTGGCGCACCTGCTGCACATCGCACTCGCGGGGAAAGCCACGGTACTGCACACAGTGCACCTGCTGCCCTCGAGTGCGACGGCCGTTGCCTGCTCCATTGATGCTGCCTTTCGGGCTGTTCGGTCAGAACGCGGACGTGGTGCGGATCAGCGCCCGACCCACTTGGGCTCACGCTTCTCGAGGAATGCGGTGACGCCCTCCTTGCCGTCCTCGGACTGGAGCGCATTGCCGACTGCGAGATGCTCCATGACCATGAGCGACTGGATGTCCGCATCCAGACCGCGGTCGATGCACATCTTGGTCAGCTTCATCATGAACGGGCTTTTGTCAGTGAGGTTCCCGATGAACTCGTCGACGGTCTTGTCGAGGTCCTCGGCCGGCGCGGACGCATTGATCAGGTCGAAGTCCACCGCTTCCTGTCCACTGAGGAGCTTGCCCGTGAGCATCAGTTCCTTCGTCTTGCGGATGCCGATCATGCGGGGCAGGCGGTAGATGGGGCCGGCACCACCGAACAATGCACGGCGGATGTGGAAGTCGCCAATTCTTGCGTCGTCGGCCGCGATAGCGAAGTCGCACGAAATCATCAGCTCGAAGCCACCGGCGGTGACGTAACCCTCGAGCACCGCAACGGACGGAGTGTTCATGGAGTACAGACGATCGCACACCTTCGCCGACAGGACGGCGACGTCCATGGCGGTGGTGGTGCCGATGAAGTCCGACAGCAATTCGTCGAGGTCGAAGCCCGAGCAGAAGGTGTTGTTGACTCCGCGGAGCACGAGAACCTTGAGGTTCGGATCGTTGTCCACCTCGACGATGATTTCGTCCAGGCGATGCAGCAGCTCCACCGTGACAGCGTTCTTCTTGTGCGGGCGGTTGAGCCAGACGCGAGCGACGTCGCCGTCCTTCTCCAACAGAATGTGGTCGGTGTCGATCATGTGACAGCCTTTCGAGAGTGCAAGTTGAACTGGATTCACTTCAGTATTGATCATCGAGGCGATGGCGTCAATAGCCGATCCCCGGCGACCGCGGCAATCGGTCTAGACGGCAAGCAAATCGGCGATCCGCGCCCGATGAGACCGCGAATCACCCTGCAGTGCCTCGTTTCCCAGAACTCGACGGAAGTAGCTGTGCGCCGAGTGCTCCCACGTGAAACCCACTCCCCCGTGCAGCTGCACGGCCTCGTGGGCCGCGTGTACCGCGGCGTCACTGCACACCGCACCCGCGACGGCAATCGCCAGCCGGGCCTCCTCGGGATCCTCGTCGTACACCGCTGCGGCATATCGGGCGGCCGATCTGGCCCGCTCGAGCTCGATCAGCATGTCGGCCAGGCGGTGTTTGATCGCCTGAAACGAACCGATGGGGCGGCCGAACTGATGACGCGCCTTGACGTGGTCGAGCGTCATCTGCAGCAGGGCATCGGCGATACCGGTGTTCTCGCACGCGAGCGCCAGAGTCGACACGTCCTGTATTCGTGCGATCGCCTCGGCTGCTCGATCGGCCGGAACCAGAAGCGTCGCCGCGGCTCCATCGAACGAGATGTCCGCCTGACGCCTGGTGGAGTCGACGACACGCCGATCACGCACTGCAGACGCGCTTTTCGCCGACACTGCGAAGAGTGCAGCCCCTTCTGGACAGCGGGCGCTGACAACGATGAGATCGGCACCACCACCTCCGACCACGAAGCGTGCATGTCCGCTCAGAACCCAACCGTCGCCGATTCGGTGAGCGTCGAGGTCGTCGGACTCGGCGGTCAGCGCGCTCACCGCAGCGACCGTGGTGCCGTCGAGAAGTTCCTCGAACACGTCCGAATTGCCCGCCTCCATCACGGCGCGAACACCTACGGCTGCATGCTGATAGACGGGTTCGACGGCCAGAGCGCGACCGCACTCCTCGAGGATGATGCCCAGCTCCACCATTCCGTAGCCGAGTCCGCCCGACTCCTCGGGAACGGCGAGGGCAGTCACCGACATGTCGGTGACCAGTCGTTTCCACAGATCGACCGAGTAGCCGGGAGTAGAGTCCGCTGCGGAACGCACCTGTTCGATCGTCGAATACTTGCCCAGAACCCCACGGATGGTCTCGCGAATCTCGGCCTGTTCACTGCCGGGCGTCAGCGCCGATGGTTCCGAACGAGGCCAGGGGACTTGCGCGTCGCGCTGTGATGATGTCATGTCGCTCCACTCGAGTTGAATTCAGTTCTTTCTCGAACCATAACGTCTGAAACCCTCGACAAACAGGGTTTGCCTGAACTAAGTTCAATTCATGTCACTGGAGATAGTGGAGTACTACGCCACCCTGGACGCCGGCCACCTGGACGAGGCGGTGGCAATGTTGTCGGCGGACGTCGAATTCTCGATGATCCTGCCGGGCGGGGCGAATCGAAAGACCGGGCGGGCCGCCATGCTCGAATACCTGGCCGGCCGGCCTCCCGTCGATCGCAAGCATCGAGTTCTTCGATCGGCCGTCGACCACGACCTGCAATTCGTGCACGGTGCGGTGACCGAGGGAGATCGAACGACGGGCTTCTTCGTCGGAGTCATGCGAGTTCGTCCGGACGGCCTCATCGACCGGTACCAGGTCTCTTTCGATGCCGAATTCACCCTCCTCGATACCGATGAAGGAGATCGACGATGACGTCGAACACGCACCCGACGCCCACCTTGCTCCGCTGGTTCGAGTACATGGATTCCGAGGATCCGGACCGGGTCCTCACCATGATTTCAGCGGACTTTCGTATGTCGGTCCAATTCTCCAAGGGACTCGGCGAGGCAGCCGAGTTCGTCGGCGACCGAGACGGTCTCGTCGCATACCTGCAGCAACGTGAGAAGAGCACCCTGGTCCATCATCTCGATCGCGGCGCATCCGTCGACGGCACCGAGATGGTGCTGGGACGGACCACCCGCGACGGAGCCTTCGAGGCGTCGTTCAACGCCTCGGCCCAACTCGACGACAACGGGCACGTCCGACGGTTGCTCATCGCCCGCACGCCGGAACTGGCGTTCGACTGAAGAGCCGAACGGCTCGCCACAGACAGAAAAGAGCGAGATGTCAGAGCACGCACTGATTTTCGAGGCCATTCGTACCCCGAGAGGTAAGGGCCGCAACGGATCGCTGCACGGAGTCAAGCCGGTGAACCTCGCCGCGGGGCTGATCACCGAACTCCGCGCCCGATTCCCAGATATGGATCCATCCGACATCGACGACGTCATCCTCGGCGTCGTCTCTCCGATCGGAGAGCAGGGAGCGGTCATCTCCCGCGCCGCCGCGCTGGTGGCAGGCCTACCGGAATCGGTTCCCGGAACTCAGATCAATCGATTCTGCGCGTCGGGACTCGAAGCGACGAATTTGGCGGCACAGAAGGTCGCCTCCGGATGGGACGATCTGGTCATCGCCGGCGGCGTCGAGTCCATGTCCCGGGTGCCGATGGGCAGCGATGGTGGTGCGTTGTTCACGGACCCGGCCACCGCCTACGACCACTACATCGTTCCTCAGGGAATCGGTGCCGATCTGATCGCGACGGTCGAAGGCTTCTCCCGCCACGATGTCGACACGTACGCGGTGGAGTCCCAGCGACGCGCCGAAGCCGCCTGGAATGCAGGCTATTTCAAGAAGTCCGTCGTTCCGGTCGAGGACTTCAACGGCGTCACTCTGCTCGACCACGACGAGCACCGCCGCCCGGGTACCACGACGGACAGCCTGGGCAGATTGAAGCCCGCCTTCGCCGCGTTGGGAAAGGCGACAGGATTCGACGACGTGGCTCTGCAGAAGTACGTCGACGTCGAACGCATCGACCATGTGCACACCGGTGGTAATTCGTCGGGCATCGTCGACGGAGCTGCGCTGGTTCTCATCGGAAGTGCCGCGGCCGGTTCGCGCGCAGGCCTGGTTCCACGCGGCCGCATCGTGGCCACGGCCCAGGTCGGCAGCGAACCGACGATCATGCTCACCGGTCCGACCCCGGCCACCGTGGCGGTGTTGAAGCGAGCGGGCCTGACCGTCGACGACATCGACGTGTTCGAGCTGAACGAGGCCTTCGCCTCGGTGGTACTCAAGTGGATGAAAGACCTCGACATCCCGCACGAGAAGACCAATGTCAACGGCGGAGCGATCGCGATGGGCCACCCGCTCGGTGCCACCGGCGCGATGTTGGTGGGCACCGTGCTGGACGAGTTGGAACGAACCGGTGGCCGATACGGCCTGATCACCCTGTGCATCGGTGGCGGAATGGGCGTTGCCACCGTCATCGAACGCCTCTGAACCGCCCATCGTCGACACACAGGAATACGAGAGAACATGACCGACAACATGATCGGGTGGGAACGCGACGCAGACGGCATCGTCGTCCTCACGATGGACGACGCAGGCAAGCGCGCGAACACGATGAACGACGCGTACATCGCCTCGATGGCAGCCGCAGTGGAGCGACTCGAAGCCGAAAAGGACGACATCACAGGCGTCGTCATCACGTCGGCCAAGAAATCGTTCTTCGCCGGCGGCGATCTCGACGACATGACAGCCGACCCGGGCGATGTCGACCAGCGGGACGTCGCCCGCGCCTTGACCGACCGAATCGACGGCATCAAGACCGTGCTTCGACGGCTCGAAACTCTCGGGCGCCCCGTGGTGGCCGCGATCAACGGCGCGGCCCTCGGCGGTGGTTTCGAGATCGCGTTGCACACCCACCACCGCATCGCAGTGGATCTGCCGGGCACCAGAATCGGTCTTCCCGAAGCGACGCTCGGCTTGCTACCCGGCGGTGGCGGCATCGTCAGAACGGTCCGGTTGATGGGACTCGACGCCGCCCTTTCGAAGGTGTTGACGAAGGGTCAGCAGCACTCGGTGGCCGAGGCGACCGAGCTCGGTCTCGTCGATGCCACCGTCGGTCGTATCGACGAGTTGGTCCCGGCCGCGAAGGCGTGGATTGCCGACAATCCGTCCGCGGTGCAGCCGTGGGACGTCAAGGGTTTCACCATTCCCGGTGGCGCACCGACCGATCCGGCCGTCGCCCAGAATCTGCTGGTCGCAACATCATTGCTGCGCAAGCAGCTCAAAGGGGCACCCGCCCCCGCCCCGAGGGCTATCCTCGCCGCCGCTACCGAGTGCGCGTCGGTGGATGTGGACACGGCCGATCGTATCGAGACCCGCTACTTCGTCTCACTGATGACCGGTCGCGTCGCGCAGAACATGATTCGCGCGTTCTTCTTCGACATGCAGACCATCCAGCGCGGCACCTCCCGCCCGGCAGGCCACGACAAGTTCACCACCCGCACCGTGGCAATCATCGGTGCCGGAATGATGGGTGCCGCAATCGCATACGTCTGCGCCCGGGCCGGTGTCGAGGTCGTGCTCAGGGATGTCGACCAGGTCGCCGCCGATCGCGGAAAGAACTACGCGGAGAAGTTGGAGGCGAAGGCCCTCGAGCGGGGGTCGACGACCGCCGAGAAATCCGCGGCGCTGCTCGGCAGAATCCGGCCGACCGCGGACGCCGCCGACTGCGCCGCCGCAGATCTGGTCATCGAAGCCGCATTCGAGTCGGTAGATGTCAAGACACAGATCTTCCGCGAGCTCGACGGTATCGTTCCCGCGGATATCGTCCTGGGCTCCAACACCTCCCAGCTCCCCATCTCCATTCTGGCCGACGGTGTGAGTCGACCCGAGAATTTCATCGGGATCCACTTCTTCTCACCAGCCGACAAAATGCCACTGGTCGAAATCATTCGCGGCAAGCGCACATCGGACTCGACGCTCGCGAAGGTCATCGATTTCGTCTTCCAGATCGGTAAGACCCCCATCGTCGCCAACGACAGCCGCGGGTTCTTCACCTCGCGAGTGATCGGCGCATTCCTGGACGAAGCGATGGCCGCGGTCGGTGAAGGCATCAATCCCGTCTTCGTCGAACAGGCCGGCGCACAGGCGGGCTATCCGGTCCCGCCGCTGCAGTTGATGGATCAGGTGACTCTCACGCTCTCGCAGAAGATCCGCAAGGAGAACGAACGCGCGGCGGCCGGCGAGGGCAAGCCACCTCGAACCCATGGCTCCGACGCGGTGATGAACAAGATGGTCGACGAACTCGGTCGTTCCGGGCGAACCGGGGGCGGCGGCTTCTACAGCTACGACGACTCGGGCGTGCGAAGTGGGATCTGGCCGGGCGTACGCACCGCCTTCGATTCCGGTTCCAGCCGGATCCCCTTCCTGGACATGCAGGAACGGATGCTGTTCGCCGAAGCGATCGAGGCCGTCAAATGCCTCGACGAGGGCGTCCTGACCACCGTGGCCGACGCGAACATCGGGTCGCTTCTCGGAATCGGCTTCCCTTCCTGGACCGGGGGCGTCATCCAGTACATCGACCAATACGACGGCGGGCTACCCGGTTTCGTCGATCGCGCACGAGAGTTGGCGTCGAAGTACGGAGCTCATTTCGAGCCGCCTCAGTCTCTGGTCGACAAAGCGACGCGCGGCGAGCGCGTCTACTCACTCGCGTCCTGAACGAAAAGAGAGTGCTATGAGCACAATACGTCGATCGCTGATGTCCGCCGGAATCGTCGCGGTGACGCTCGTTGCTGCGGCCTGCGGGCAATCCTCGCAGCAGGCCGGCTCCGCACCGGTGCAGGGAACGTGGGACGACGTCGTGGCCGCGGCCGACGACGAAGGGAGCGTGCATCTGTACTCCACCCAACATCCCGAAAACCTGGCGGCACTCGAAGCTGCCTTCGAAGCGAAGTACCCCAGTATCGATCTCGAATTCACGCGCGGCAGTGATGTCGAACTGAACCCGCGAGTCGAAACGGAAGCTCGCACGAATCGCGGAACAGCCGACGTACACATGCTCTCCGATCCGGCGTGGATCACCACCGCGTCAGAATCGGGCAACTATTCGACCGAGATCATCGGTCCTGCGTTCGACGACCCGGCTTACGATCGGTCCAGCAGTGTCCTCGGCGACAAGTTCTTCCTCACCAGCGCAGCGGTATTCGCACTCGGATGGAACACCGATGCTCTTCCTGCCGGGCTCTCGTCTCCCCAGGATCTGTTGGACCCGGCGCTGAAAGGCCGCATAGGTGTCGTGAACCCGGCAGGGTTCGCAGCAGTGGTCGACGAGTACCGGTTCTTCGACAAGAATTGGACCGGTGGCGGCTTTCTGGACAAACTCGCCGCTCAGGAACCTCGGGTGTACCCGGGCGCGTTGGCCGTGGCCCAGGCACTGAGCTCGGGAGAGATCACCGCATCGCCGATGGTCCAGCCACTCGTCCGAGAGAAGGAATCGGGAGCACCGGTCGAGTGGACGCTTCCCGATCCGGCGTGGGGTACCCCGTGGTACTCGCACGTGTTGTCCTCGGCTCCGCATCCGAACGCTGCCCAAGTGTTGGCCGACTTCATGGTGTCCCCCGAAGGACAGCGTGCTCTGTCGAAGGGCTACGGCAGCGCTCTGCCCGATATCGAGAACTCGGTCGCGTCGGCTCAGGACATTCCGCTGCCCGACACGGATTCGCTGACGCCCGAGAAGGTCTCGCAATTCCAACAGGAGTGGGAAAGCAAGTTCACGTGAGCGGTGCTCGGCCCTTCACAATCGTCGACCCGCCACGAAGGAACCCGACCTCGACCATGATCAGCCGAGCGCTCTGCCTCGCCGCCCACCCCAGCGAGAAACTCACGACCGAGCATCTGGAGCTGACGGACATCCCGCTCGCGCCAGTGCTCGATGGCGAAGTGCTGGTACGAAATACCTGGCTCTCGATCGATCCGTCGATTCGTCTGCGATTGGGTGAATCGGCACCGTCCGGATATCTCCCACCCCTCCGGATCGGAGATGCGCTGGTGGGATTGGCACTCGGCATCGTCGTCGAGTCACGGCACGAGGACTTTCGGCCCGGAGATCTGGTGTCGCACATGCACGGCTACCGCGACTTCGCAGTGGTCTCCGCCGCGGCCGGCGGGCTGGGCGGCGCGGGCACCCTCACCAGAATCGACGCCCACGACTGGCCCCAACAGTGGTATCTCGGCCCGCTGGGCAGTTCCGGCCTCACGGCCTATGTCGGCCTCTTCGAGGTCATGGGCGTCCGACCGTCCGATACCGTCTGGATCTCGGCCGCCGCAGGAGCAGTCGGCAGTATCGCTACCCAGCTCGCCGCCCACCACGGATGCACGGTGGTCGCGTCCGCAGGCAGCCGACGCAAGGCCGATCACCTGGTCGATGCCCTCGGAGCCTCCAGCTCGTTCGATTACCACGACGGCGACGTGGGCAGCCTGCTCGCACAGGCCGCCCCGGACGGGATCGACGCATACTTCGACAACGTCGGCGGTTCTCACTTCATCGCCGCCCTCGACGCACTCAACCCCGAAGGACGCGTCGCGATGTGCGGAGCAATTTCCACCTACGAAACCTCGAACACGCTGCCGTCGAATCTGTTTCAGATCACGGCCAAAAGCTTGTCGGTACGAGGATTTCGAGCCGGCTCGTTCGGCCAACTCTACGACAGAGTGCGATCCACTGTCGGAAGCCGACTGGCCGACGGGACCATGATCCACGAGGAATCGATCTACGACGGCCTCGAGCACGCCTCCACCGCACTGGTCGATCTACTGAACGGGCGAACGAACGGAAAGACGCTCTGCCGACTGTGAACCCCTGACGCACCGGTTCAGAGCGGTCCGCCATTCGACCGCACGACGCGCGGCGGCGTCCAGTTCTCGCTCAGGGCATCCTCGGCCGGTTGATAGATCCTCAGGACCAGGAAGAACGGATGCTGGGGCGCCGGAAGCCAGGCGTGGTCGGGACGGTCGGTCGTGAGCGGCGATGCGCTCACTGTGATCGTCGACGGTCCCGATGCTCCGTCGCCTCCATTGACCGCTGATCCCACCGAATGCTTCTTCCCGGGTGCGTCGTACAACCAGCCGGTCTTTGCGTCGTAGAGTGTGATGCTCCAAAAGGCCTGTGCCGGAGGTAAAGCGAAAAATTCGATGCGGTATTCATCTCCGCCTTCGCACGACAGTCGGCGTCCATCGTGGTCGACGTAGGTGTTGTACGAGCAGTTCTCCTCCACCACGTTCGCGCCGAGACCGACGTAGTTCATGACCGCGCGTGCAAGATAGTTGTGCCCGTGGGCTCCCTTTCCGAGGACTCGGGTCCAACCGGATTCGGTGCGACGCCCGAGCAAGGATCGAGACCGGGACACGATCGCCATTGCAGTCTCGAAACCCTGATTCACCCCGTTCCGTGTGGCGTCGTCGAGGCTGTCGACGGCGAAGGTGCCCGATCCGACACCGAGTTGCCGGAACTGGTGCACGTGGGACACGTCGGTGAACGGCACTCCGTTGAGAGC
Source organism: Rhodococcus sp. 05-2255-3B1 (assembly GCF_002258545.1). Taxonomy (NCBI): domain Bacteria; kingdom Bacillati; phylum Actinomycetota; class Actinomycetes; order Mycobacteriales; family Nocardiaceae; genus Rhodococcus; species Rhodococcus sp. 05-2255-3B1. The sequence continues at coordinate 44,593 of NZ_NOZC01000045.1, forward strand.
CAGCGACGCATCGAGGGCAGTGAGGAACGCTGACGAGGAGGTCTCGACCGCACGAGGATCGACCACCGGCCACCTTCGCGCCGACGGGGCAGGTGCGTCGATCGTGACCGCATCCTGCAGACCGTGCACGGTCGGCAGGTCCACCACCCCGAAAGTTTGAATCCGCATCAACAGCCACATGATCGGTGTCGCGACCCGGAACACCTCCACGCCGTCCGCGACCGTGCCGGTCCAGTCCGCACACGCGAGAAGCAGCTCACGTGGCTGCTCGGGGTGCGTACGCCTGCTGACGTTGCTGGCGTTGCTGTAGGCATCGAGAAAGTTCAACGTGTAGTACCTACTGCCGAAATCGGGCAGGACGATGGCAATCGGACCGTCCGAAAGGTTCAGCCAAGCATTGGAATACAGCGTGTCGACGTTGGGAACCCGAAAGGCCTCGAAATCCGCACCGGCAATCGTTCGCTCGTGAACCAGCGTGTCGAGCGCCCACGGGTCGTCGCTTCCGGGCGGTGCACACGCGGAGCACATGGCGGCGTATTGGTACACCGACGGCAAGCCGTAGATCACGGCCTGCAGCACCGACGAACGCGCCCATTCCTGTCGGTCCACCGCGTCCGACGGGACTATGTCCGCCGTATCGATTGCAGTGAGCTGATCGGCCGAGTTCGCGTCGTACGTACGCATCGGTGGACAGTCCTTTCTCGCCGAACGATCACACCACCCTCAGGAAGTGATTGACATCACGTACCCTACCTGGTGAACTGAGGTCAGTTCAACTAGGAGGACGACGTCATGCGATATTCGCTTCGGTCAAAACACGTCATCACCGCGATGCTTCTCGCTGTGTCGACTGCCGCACTCAGCGCCTGCGGCTCGTCGGCGGGTGAGACTGCGTCGGTGGATGGGAGCTGGGAAGAAGTGGTGGCGGCAGCCGAGCAAGAAGGCTCGGTGACTCTGTACTCGAGCCAGAACACCACCATCCTCGACAGCGTCAAAGCCGCGTGGAATGCGAAGTACCCGAACATCACTCTCGAATACGTTCGAGGCACGGACGCAGACCTGAACCCTCGGGTCGAAGTCGAGAACAAGACGAAGAAGGGGATCGCCGACGTTCACGTCGTCACCGATACCGCATGGATCGCCTCCGCGGCGGAATCCGGGAGCTACTCCCAGGAACTGCGGGGCCCGAGTTTCGACAACCCCGAGTACGACCGGGAGTCCAGCATCAAGAACGACCGGTTGTTCCTGAACGTGGCGGCCACCTTCGGGATGGGGTGGAACACCGATGCGGTAACAACCGACCTGACCGATCCTCGAGATGTTCTGGCCCCCGAATACAAAGGGCGAGTGGGCGTTGTCAGCCCTGTGGGCATCGCGTCCTATGTCGATCTCTACGATTTCTACCGCAAGAATTTCGGTGACGACTTCCAGGAACGGCTCGCCGAGCAAGAGCCGAGGATCTACCCCAGCGCCCTCGGAATCGCGCAGGCGTTGACGTCGGGAGAAATAGTCGTAGCCCCGATGGTGCAGCCGCTGGTTCAAGAGGTCGCGGCCGGTGCGCCGGTGAACTGGGCTCTGCCGACCCCATCGTGGGGCACCCCCTTCTACGGACATGTCACCGCGGTTGCGCCTCATCCCAATGCGGCTCAGCTTCTCGCGGACTTTCTCGTCAGCGCGGAGGGGCAAACCGCGCAGGCCATCGGAGTAGCGACAGCGCTGCCCGGAATTGCGGGGGCCACCGCCGACGCGCACGATGTCCACGCTCCCGACCCCGAGAAATTGACCAAGCAGTACGTCGACCAACAGTCCGCGGAGTGGGAACAGCAGTTCCTGGGGTAGCGCACTCTGCAGCTACTCGAGATCGAGGGCAGGCCGTGACGGGATCGCACCGTCACGGCCTGCGCTTTTCCACGTCACCATGAAACAGCGGTCCAGATGACGAAGGTCAGGGCGATCAGTCCGAGGGTCGGGATCAACGCTGCAATGACATGGGCACGCAACGGAAACGCGAGCGGCACCGTCGATTCGGTCCCGTCCGTCCGTCCGCACCTCGTTCGCGAGATCCACCCCGAGACCAGCAGCCCCGCCGCACAGAAGCTGACGAGGACGGCCAGCGCAACCAACGCCGGCTGGCGGGTGTGCGCGCTCAGGCGGATACCGATCACCGCGCACACCGCAACCGCCGACTCCGTTCGCGCCCAGGCCAACTCGGTTCGCTCGACCTGCAATCCCCCGTCGCCCAATTGGCCGCCCGGCCGCCCGGCCGGTTGCTCCCGTCGGCGTCGCCGCATCGTCACAGGACGGACCACAGAACCAGAACGCCGACCGCTGCGAGGACCGACGCCAACGGCAGAGCGATACGAGGAGACGGAAGCGCTTCGGAATTGCGCATACTCTTCTCGGTTCGTGCCCAGCCCCACCACGCATGCAGCGGAACCCCGATCGACGCCACGATCAGCATCACCGAGGCCACCACACTCGGAGCGGAGCCGCCACCGATGCCGAACACCTGGAGGGCCACCCCTGCCGCCATCAACGCCAGCGACGTTCGAATCCACGCCAGATAGGTTCGCTCGTTCGCCAGACTGAAGCGTGGATCAGGCTCGCTCCCAACGGAATAGACCGACCGAGGAAATCTGCCACGCCTGCCGTCTTTCACTTCGACCTCTCGAACTGCGCTGCAGCCGGAGCCTCGCTGCGTCCGGACCTTCTCGAATCACGACTTTTGATACTGTTTCCAGACTACAGTCAAGGTGAATTCAGTTCATCTCAAGGGGCAACATGACGAACCAGAACACGCCGACACACCCCGATCTGCGCGACGATGCGCGCGCACTCCAGGTCTGGGGGTTCCCCGTGGTCTTTGCCCAACGCCTGAGGCTGCGCTTCACTTCTCCGTCGGATCCCCACGTTCAGCGAACATCCACGTCCGCCGGAGCCCCGCTGAATCACCTGGGCCACCAACGTGAATTGGCCGATCCCACGCTGACGGCGGGCGTCGCCCCGAACGTCGACACCCTCTACTCGCTGGCGTTCGTCGACCTGGACTCGGGCACCTTCGAGCTTCGGTTGCCGGACTTCGCCGACCGCTACTACAGCGTGCAGGTCGGCGAGGCGGACTCGTCCACGAACACGGTCCTCGGGCACAGGACGCATGGGTCTCGCGTCCCTTCGATCACCTTGTTCCGGCGGACATCCAGGTCCGCGGATACAGCTGCGGACGGATGGGTGGCCTGTCGATCGAGATTCGTCATGATCGCCATCCGGATTCTCGTCGATCCATCTCGCGAAGGGGACTTGCACAGGGTCCACGAGTTGCAGAACCTCATCGTTCTGACCGGCCCGTCCTCACCGACGGCTGAACATGCAGACCTTGTTCTGAGCACCGTCGAACGTTCCGACGAACAGCGGCGACCAGTCGCATTTCTCGCCGCCCTCGATCACGCGATCGGTGGCCTTGCCGATTCGGACGTACCGAGCTGGGTGAGGCTCACCTACCGCCGTCTCGTCGATGCACTCGAGGCCACAGTCGACCGTGACGCAACCGAGCAAAACATCGCCGACGGGCTACTGGCAGGTCTCGAAGACATTGCCGTGCAGGTGAAATCGATGGGTCGAATCGTCAACGGCTGGGCCATCAACGACGCTGGTGCGGAGTTCGGCTCGGATCATCTTCTACGAGCCGCGGTCGCCTACTCCCAGATCTACATCAATCCGGCGGCCGAGGCGTCCTACCCCGTGTGCGAACAGGACGAGGATGGCCGTCCACTCAACGGCGCGAACAACTACGCCATCACGTTTCGGGCCGGTCACTTTCCTCCGGCGAAGTATTTCTGGTCGGTGACCGTGTACCACGCGAAGGGACTTCTTTACGCAAACGAACTCGACCGGTACGCCATCACCGACCGCACACCGGACCTGGCTCGCGACGAGGACGGGTCGCTGACCGTGGTTGTTCGCACGACTCGTCCTGCACCGGGAACGACAGTCAATTGGATTCCCTGCCCACGCGGTGACTTCCGACTCATGCTCCGGCTCTACGGACCCCGGCCGGGCAGCTGGTCTCCCCCGCCGGTGATTCGACTCGAGTGATCGGTGCCTGGTTCGACGTTGTTGTCGAGCAATCTGAGCAGTTCGCCCCGCCCGCCACGCAGTGCCCGCCGGAAGGACGTTGCGGTGAATAGCGTGTCGAGCTCGGCCGCGAAGAAAACTCAGTGTCTCGTTGGCGCGCTGAGATTCTCGAAGTCAGCGGAATTCGGTGGCGCGGGCAGCGCAAAGTCCACGGCCGCTCGGGCATGCAAACGCGTGGATGGGAAAGTGGGTACGACGAGGTCATCCGGTCGTATCAACAGTTCGACTTCGGTGCATCCGAGGACGATGCCTTCACATCCCGCGTCGATGAGGTTGTCGACCACCGCGAGGTAGATTTCACGCGATTGCTCCGTGACGATGTTGTGACACAACTCGTCGTAGATGATGCTGCTGACCGCCTCGCGGCCCGCAGCGTCCGGAGTCACCAAGTGCACTCCGCGTGCGGAGAAGCGTTCGCGATAGAAGGCCTCTTCCATCGTGAACGCAGTGGCCAACAGGCCCACCTTCGAAAGACCATGCTCTGCCACAGCCTCGGCCGTAGTGTCGCCGATGTGCAGAAAGGGCACGTGGAGCGACTTCTCGATCTGCGGAGCGACGTAGTGCATCGTGTTGGTGCACAACACGATCGCATCGGCCCCTGCAGTTTCGAGTCGGCGCGCTGCTGAGACCAATCTGGCACCGATCTCGTCCCACTCACCCTCGAGCTTGAGTGCTTCGATCTCACCGAAGTCAACGGATTCCAGAACGATGTGCGCAGAGTGCAAGCCCTGGAGCCTGTCGGCGGTCATCTCGTTGATGAGCCGGTAGTACTCGGCGGTGCTGACCCAGCTCATTCCGCCGATGAGCCCCAAAGTCCGCATTCGATCGCCTCCTCATGTCCTCACTCTTGCGATACCGGTCGCGAACAACGATGGCATTATGTCTGGCAGCGACGAATCTCGGCCCCGTTCGATTCTCTACCTAGCAAGTACGACCGTTCTGAAGAACGTCGTCGGAACCGATTCGTCGTTCACGTACCGATATATCCGGTCGCTTCTGAGCCTCGCAGACTCCCCGGTCCCGACGGTCGCAACTTCGCCGTCGGCCATCAGCGTCAACACCCCCGAGACTACGTGGAACAACTCGAACGACCCCTGGGCATCCGGCAAACTATCTCGAGCGCTGCAGTCACGAACGCTGGGCACAGCGGCTGGCCGACATCCCGCTGTCGCGCCCGGCGCGTTCGGTAATCGAAGCGTTCGTGTCCGAGGCCCTTCCCACAGACGAAAAAAGCCGGGTATTTCATCAACCGAGCATGTCCTACGCCGTCTTGGTAATGACGAGCCCTCAGATCGCGGAGCAACCGTCCATCAGCGGTGTCGACAGGCTCGAGAGCGAGCTCATCGGGGTGCTCGAGGGCACACTCGCTGCGAACGAGATTGCACCCGATCTCGTTCGCAGCGAGTGCGTGAGGTTGGCGGCCCTGGTCAATGGCCTCGGGACAGGCATCCTCATCGGCCACTACACGGACGAACATGCCGCTGATGTTGTGGCCAATCACCTCGAACCGGCTGTTCGCGTCGAGCAGACCGTGCATTCGGTCGAGGAACCCGACCGGTGAGGTTCACGCCATGACGTGAATAGCGAAAACTTCTTCGGCCCAAGCGAATCCGGCCATCTTCTTGCCTGCAGTGAGATGGGTGCAGCGCCGTGGCAGACGCGGGCGACGATGCCCCATGCTCTTAGAGCTTACGTGTGACGCCCCGCAAGCCCTCACTGTCGAGGAAGTCCTCCAAAGGGCGTAGCGGCCGATTCGAGTTGATGCGCGATCGCCGGCAACGGGTGGTGCGCCCCCATCGGACGCGTTGGCCTGCGCGCTGGCTGTGCCGCTCAACGACGAGGTGACGGCATTGCGCCAGTGCGACAAACCGATCGGTGTCCGGGTCACCATCGACCCGGACGGGGCATCGGGGATGGTCCGCGGGGACGTCTTCATTCTTGCGTTGACCTACCGCCTCCGCTGTAGGGTGACCGCGGGGATCGGTACGGCTGGAGAAGAATGTCGGGGGATCATGACTGTGTTCGGTGTGCTCGATCGCGTATTGACTCGACGACTGCCCCTGGAGCCTCCGGACGATCCCCATGCCGCGATCCTCCCGACCCCGATCGACAACGACG
>NZ_NOZC01000002.1:0-45512 GCF_002258545.1 Rhodococcus sp. 05-2255-3B1
GGTCGCGGGTTCGTCGGGACAGACCTCGGACTACCTCGGTCGCAGTGGCCGCGCAAACGGCTATTGGCTCAACGGCGGCGCAGGCGCACGGAAGGCCGTCTACTGGCAGACGGGGTCGGTCGATCGCTGGGAGCTGTCCACCACCGGCGAAGCGGAATCCGGATCGAACGCCGGGACGAACCTGGAACTGGTCAGCAAAGATGATGCGGGCGCTACCATCGCGACGCTGTTGAAGATCACCCGATCATCGGGACTTCTCACCTGGGCTACCGCTCACATCTTCAACGCCGCGATCAAGGCGATGGGTGGGTTCGGTGCGGCGATCACGGCGAAGACCGCGAACTACGCGGTGACCGCCACAGACCACACGATTCTCGCGAGCGGCACGATCACAATCACCCTGCCGTCTGCTGTCACCATCGGCACCGGACGAATCTTCAAAGTGAAGAACACGGGGGCTGGGTCGATCACCGTCGCGGTTAGCGCGTCAGGCGGAACGATCGACGGTGCTGCCACGGCGACCCTCGCGGCCTCCGAGAAGGCAACGTTTCAGACGGACGGTGCCAACTGGTACACGGTCTGACGACGGACTGCGCCGCGGTGGGTCACCTAGTCGAAGTAGGGGCTGCCGAGGTCGGGTTCGCTGTCGTACGGCTGGTCGACGTCGGCGAACCTGCCACTGCGGAAGACCTCGCGCTGCCACTGACCGCACCGGCCGCATCTGCGGTAGTGGACGTCGGTGTCGGTGGTCGATCCGGTCGACGAGACCATCACCACGGAAGAGTCCACCGCCTGATCGGACTCGACCAAGCAGAAAGCCCCCGACTCATTTCGAGTCGGGGGCTTTTCGTCGTTCGAACTGGGTCAGCTAGTGGGTGTTGCAGCGGCCGTCAAGGTACCTTCCGGCAGTTTCCACTCAACCCTCTGATTGTTTGCCGAGCTGCTGATGGTGTAGCCGATCGCAACCGATTCGACGGGGATGTCGAGAGTTACCCGTGCATCTGCAGCTGAGTTCGGAGGTAGGTCGATGACCTTGCTACCTCCTCGGCAGGGGTTGGCGTCGGAGGTATCAACATTCCGGGTCACCTTCCCTGCACCGTCGACGTAGTAGAAGTCGGACGGCCACAGCCACTCGATCTGGGTTACGTCGTAAATCTGAACGGACGCAGTGAGCGCCATCTTCATCACGCTGGGGGAATCCGCATTAGCTTCACAACCGTCGGAATCCAGCGCGGTATCAGTGATATCAATAACCTCAGGCACGGAGATCGGCTCGCCCAACTCCGCTTCGAGTGCACCTCGTTTGTTCGTCGGATCCTCGACTGCAGCCGCCGAGTCGGGGGTGGAAGTATCCGTAGTAGTGGTGGCAGGCTCGTTCGTTGTTGAGCATCCAGAGATAGCCAGCACAGCTCCTGCGATGAAGATCAGGGTCCGTTTCATGTGCTTACTCCTACCAGACTGTCAGGTTCGGTTGGCTCCAGGGAGGATTCAAGCCCTGCGCGAAGCGGCCATTAGTACCCCTTGTGATTACTTGGCTCGACGAGCTGACCGTTTCCGATGACCATGGCCACGTGCCCGTCCCAGACTGCGAGGTCACCGGGCATCACCTCACCGGGTGCCACGGCGGATCCGATGTCCTGTTCCTGTGCCAGACGCGGGATCTCGATGCCCTGCTGCGCGTACGCCCACTGGGTCAATCCGCTGCAGTCGAGCCCGCGGCCCGGCGTGGTACCTCCCCACGCGTAGGGCACACCCTGTTGGGTCAGTGCGCTGCGGACGGCACCTGCGGCTTCGGCGTTGGGCGCGGTGACGGTGCTGCCGTCGGGTAGGCGTATCTGGACTCCCCGGCCGATGTGCTCGGGGGATCGGGAGGGATCGGTGCCCGGATTGCCCAGGTAGTTGTGGGCACCACCGCTGCCGAGCGACTCGGTCCCCGCGGCGGGGGACGAGACGGACTGGGCGAACGTCTTCGCCAGCTTCTCGCCTGCCTCGATCACCTGTGATGTCGCGGGTGAGGTCATGAGATTCGAGGGTGCGCCGGAGGCCGGTGTCGGTTCGCCGCCCACGGGGGCGGGAACCGTGGGCGGAACGGCCAGTTCACCGACTTTCGTGGTGTGGACGGCCAATTCGCCGCGAACCCTGGACACCACCACGAGAGCTCGCTCGAGGTGCTCGATGGCCGCCGTGATCAGCATGGTCTGCCCCGGCGGGGTGGCGATGATCGGCCCGGCCGACAGTGCGATTCCCACGAAGGACTGCACGATCGCCTGCAGCTCGAGGAAGCCTTGGTTGGTGTCGCGACAGGCCCGATCGACGACGGCAGCGATGTCGTCGGCGTGGTCGGCGAGAGCGACGGCGCTCTTATGGGCGTTCTCGGCGTAGCGAACTGCCGCATCGGCGGCCTCACCGTTCCAATTCGCAGCGAGCTCGGTGACCGCGACCCTGCCGATTCCCCGAGCCGCCTCGATCGCTGCCGAGGACACCCGCAGCACGTCGGCCGGCCCCCCGGTGGGGAGCGCCCCGTTGCCGAAGGCCCCGAGCAGATCGACGATGGGACGGGCCAGCAGATCGATCATCGGCGCTTACCGCGCGTCCGTCGCGACACCGGCGGCCGAGGCCGCAACGGTTGCGCCGGTGCCGGCATCGGTGAGGGCGTACGAGACCGCGGATGCAGTGGCCGCGGAGCCGATGCTCGCCACCGCGCCGGCCAGGCGCACCACGGCATCGGTGTGCGCCAGATGGGTAACGGTGACCGCGCCGAGAAACTCCTGTCCGATCAGGCCGAAGACCGGAGCCAGCACAGCGGGGCCGCACGCGGCGGCGGCAGCACCTGCCGCCGCGATCTGCTCGGCCATGGTCGACGCCACCGCACCGTATGCGAGGACCCCCTCGGTTTCGACGACGAGCTCGGCCATCACTGCCCCCTGAGTATGCAATCGATTCACGGTCGCCGAGTGCGACGCCCAACTGGTTCGACGCGGGTACGTGCCATTCGGTTCCCCCGAGTTGCCGTTCGCGCCCCGCCGCGCACGTCCTATCCTGGTCGGCATGGAAACACACGTGGTCGATCACCCACTGGCCGCAGCCCTGCTCACCACGATGCGGGACGAGCGCAGCGACAACGCCACGTTCCGGTCGGCTCTGCGCCAGCTCACCCACATGCTGGTCTACGAGGCCACCCGCGATGCCGCGATCGACACCTTCGAGGTTCGGACACCCGTCGCGGTCACCGAGGGAACCAGGCTGGCTCGACCGCCGTTGCTGGTTCCGGTTCTGCGTGCGGGCCTCGGCATGGTCGAGAAGGCCAGCAGCCTCATCCCGCAGTCCGGCGTCGGTTTCGTCGGGATGGCCCGAGACGAGGAAACGCACCAGCCCGTGCCGTATATGGAATCCCTGCCCGACGATCTGTCGAGGACGCCCGTCTACGTATTGGACCCGATGCTCGCCACCGGTGGATCCATGGTCCACACGATCGAACTGCTCGTCGGCCGCGGCGCAGCCGACGTGACCGCCATCTGCGTCGTTGCTGCTCCCGAAGGGGTTGCCGCCCTCGAAGCCTCGGGTCTGCCGGTGCGACTGGTGGCCGCGAGCATCGACGACGGCCTCAACGACAACGCCTTCATCGTTCCCGGCCTCGGCGACGCGGGCGATCGTCAGTTCGGCCCGCGCTGACGAACGCTGCCGCGCCGAGTCTGGTCCTCGGCGTCTCGTGGCCGTCGGTGGCGTCACCTGCACCGCAGCCCGGCTTGCGGCTGCTCGACGTCGCCACCGAGCAGATCGAGTTCCGCGAACTGGTCGGTCGCACGCTCGGATTCCGTGCGCCGGGTGCGTCGACCGATCGATACTGCACCGGGCGCATGGCATTTCGGGCCGACGGCCCGCCGCGCTACGTGCCGTGCCCCGGCCGGGAGCGGGCCGTCGCGTCGGGACAGTGCGCGTCGTGCGCGGACAAGGACAGCTTCAGATTCGTGCACACCGTGCATCGCAGCGGGTTCGTCTCGCGGGATCTGGAAAAGCATGTCATGCAACCGCATTGGTTGTATCTGGCAGCGTTCGCCAACGGCACCTTCAAGATCGGGACGGCAGCGGACACCCGTAAATGGGGCCGATTGGCCGAGCAAGGTGCCATCTGCGCTCGGTACGTTGCTCACGCGGACGACGGAAAGGTCGTCCGAGTAGCCGAGGATCTCGTGACCGAATCGATGGGACTACGGCAGGCGGTGCGGTCGGCCGCAAAGGCCGCCTCGCTGTGTCTGCCGATCGACGTCGACAGGCTCGATGCCGCCGCCGCTGCTCGGGCCGAGCAGGTCCGCGAGATGCTGACCGAGGCAGACATCGCCGGATGCACTCCGATCGACGAACGATGGGCCCCGCCCGCAGGCCGGGAAGCGTTGAGCGAGAACGTCAGTCGCGTCGCCTACCCCGCAGACATCGCAACCGGATCCCACGGTCTCGAGATCAGGACCTGCGTCGGGCAGGCGGTGATCGCGACCGTCGACGACGAGACCTACGTCGTGGATCTGGCGGCGCTGAAGGGTCGGCGAATCGAACTGGGGGCCTTCACGTCCGATCTGCCTGCGGTGCAGTCGGCGCTGTTCTGAGGGTTCCTCGACGCCTAGAGGTGTTGGGCGTAGTCGGTCAGTTCGGCCAGGATCTCGGCTGCTGCCGCCCGCGCTCTCGGCAGGTCCTCTCGGCCGACGACCTGCTCGATCACTTCGAGGTAGGCCTTGAGCTTCGGTTCGGTACCGGACGGTCGCACGATCACCCGCAGCCCCGATCCGCTGATGTCGACTGCGTCGGTGCGTAATTCGTCGTCGCGCTGGGCGTAGTCCACAACGGTGACGGCCCGACCGGCCAATTCGGTCGGCGGTTCGGTGCGGAGCCGGTCCATCATGTTCCCGATCTCGGCGAGGTCCTGCACCCTCCGCGAGACCTGTGCACCCAGGTGTACGCCGAACTCGACCGCGAGGTCGTCGAGCACATCGAGCAGGGTGCGGCGCTCCTGCTTCAGGCCGGCGGCCAGGTCGGCGAGTACCACGGCGGCCGAGATGCCGTCCTTGTCGCGCACCACCGTCGGATCGACACAGTGTCCGATGGCCTCCTCGTAGGCGTACACGAGGCCCTCACCCGCACGGACGAGCCACTTGAAGCCCGTCAGGGTGCGGGCATAGCGAGCGCCGCGCGCCGGGGCGAGCGCAGAGAGCAGTTGTGACGACACGATCGTGTTGGCCACCAACGGGTCTGCGGGGCAATGACTCAGCAGGTCGTTCGCGAGGAGGGCACCGGTCTCGTCGCCGGTCAGCATGCGCCAGCCGTCGGGCCCGGGAACTCCGACCGCACAGCGGTCGGCATCGGGGTCGAGTGCGATCGCGATATCGGCGTCGATGTCGGCCGCCAGTGCGAGCACCGCGTCGGCCGCGCCCGGTTCCTCGGGGTTGGGGAACGTCACGGTCGGGAACGCGGGGTCCGGTTCGAATTGGTCCTCGACCACCCGGATGTCACGGAACCCCGCACCACGCAGTGCGGCCGTCGCGAGCTCGCCACCGACACCGTGCAGGGGAGTCAACGCGATGCGGATGTCTCGACGCGTCGAACGTGGCAGTGCGACAACGGAGTCGAGGTATCGCGCTGCGATGTCGGAGCCGCCGGGCTGCACGATCGCGCGCGGGATCTCGACCGCGTCGGCCGTGGCGGCGATCAGCGCTTCGATCTGGGCGTCACTCGGCGGGATCAATTGCGAGCCGCCGCGTAGGTACACCTTGTACCCGTTGTCGGCCGCAGGGTTGTGCGACGCCGTGATCTGTACGCCGAGTTCGGCGTCGAGTGCCCGCACAGCGAAGGCGACGACGGGGGTCGGCAGTGGCCGCGGCACCATCACCACGGAAAAGCCCTGCGCGGAGAAGACTTCGGCGGCCGCGAAAGCGAACTGCTCGGATCCGTTTCTGGCGTCGCGACCGACCACAACGGTTGACCCGCCGAGACCGTTCTCGATCAACCACGCCGCGATGCCGGCCGAGGTTTTCGTCACCACCGCCACGTTCATCCCGTTCGGTCCCGCGCGCACCGGGCCACGGAGCCCCGCGGTGCCGAACGTCAGGGGACCGCTGAACCTGTCGGCGAGTTCGGCGTCGGACAGGCCGTCGAGTTCCTCGCGGGCGACGGGGTCGGGATCGCCTGCGATCCATTGTTGCACCCGCTCGGTGAGCTCCTCGGTCACAGGCGTGAAACCAACTCGTGCAACAGCGCTCCCATGCGAGCGGCGGAATCCTTTCCGGCAGCGAGCACTTCGGTGTGATCGAGGTGTTCGCCGGTCATTCCGGCGGCGAGGTTCGTCACCAGAGAGATGCCGAGGACGCGTGCACCCTTCGCGCGGGCGGCGATCGTCTCGTGCACCGTAGACATCCCCACGAGGTCGGCACCGAGCGTGCGCAGCATCTTGATCTCGGCGGGCGTCTCGTAGTGGGGGCCGGGCAGTCCGGCGTAGACGCCGTCCTCGAGCGACGGGTCGATCCGTGCCGCGAGCGCGCGAAGTTCGGGCGAGTACGCGTCGACCAGATCGACGAATTCGGCACCGATGAGGGGCGAGCGAGCCGTGAGATTGAGGTGGTCGGAGATCAGCACGGGCTGCCCGACGCTCATACCGTCCCTGATACCGCCTGCAGCGTTGGTCAGCACGACGGTCGTGGCACCGGCGGCGATCGCGGTCCGCACGGGATGCACGACGCGTCGTAGATCGTGGCCCTCGTAGGCATGAGTGCGTCCCTGGAGCAGCAGTGTGTGGGTACCGCCGACGTCCACCGAGGTGATGGTGCCGGAATGCCCCGACGCCGACGGCGGCGCGAAACCGGGCAGGTCGGCCATGCGCACGGTCGCGGTGGGGGAGCCGAAGACGTCGGCTGCCGCCTGCCATCCGGAACCGAGAACGATGGCCACGGTGTGGGTATCGACCCCGGTTGCTGCGGCGAGTGCGTCGGCGGCGGTGCGCGCGGCACCGTCGGGATCGGTCACGGGGTCGGTCGTATGTGCGTCGGTGGTTGCCACGATGAACAACAGTAGGAGATCGACGACACGGATGTGCGACCGGCGGAAGTTACCGTTGGGTAGTATCCGCTGCATGCCTTATCTCGAACGCGACGGCGACGTCCACATCCTGTTCCTCGGTGCCCAGGACGGAGCGGACAATCCAGAGAACCGTTTCCACCCGGACTGGATCGACACCACCCACGCGTTGCTCGACGAGGTCGAGGCCTCGGAGGGCCCGGCGGCTCTGGTGACCACGTCGGCAGGCAAGTTCTACAGCAACGGTCTCGATACCGACTGGCTGTTCGCCAACCTGGACAAGATCACCTGGTATCTCGACCGCGTCCACACCCTCTACACCCGGTTGCTCGCTTTCCCGATGGCCACCGTCGCAGCTGTGCAGGGGCATGCATTCGGTGCGGGCGCGATGTTCGCCACCTCGCACGACTTCCGTGTCCAGCGCGCCGACCGAGGCTTCTACTGCCTGCCCGAGGTGAACCTGAACATGCCGTTCACCGTGGGAATGTCTGCTCTGATCAACTCCCGGCTGCCCAAGCAGACCGCCGTCGAAGCCATGACGACCGGTCGCCGCTACGGCGGTGCCGACGCAGTGGCCGCCGGAATCGTCGAGGCGACGGCATCGGAGGAGACGCTGCTGTCCGACGCGGTCGCGAAGGCGGCGGCGCTGACGAGCACCCGGGGTGCGAACCTTGCCGGGATCAAGAGTCGTATGCACGTGGATCTGCTCGCCGCGCTGAACACCGCGACAGACGACAGCAACTTCAGCTTCGGGAAGTAGCAGGACCGTCGTCACCCGCGACTCGGCACAGCTCTGTTCCGACACTCGGTCGCGCTAGTGACACACTGTCTCTCGTGATCGACGAATCGAACAGTGCTGCCGTGGGCGAGGCGATGGACCGCGCCCTGGCCGACGCCACCGACGAAGTGGTCGCGCTCTCGCACTCGATCCACGCGGAACCGGAGCTGGCGTTCGCCGAACATCGCAGCGTCGCCAAGATCCTCGATACCCTCCGGGCGCACGATTTCGAGGTCGAGACGGCCGTTGCGGACATGGACACCGCCTTCACCGCGTCGTTCGGCAGCGGCGATCTGGTGATCGGTATCTGTGCCGAATACGACGCTCTACCCGAGATCGGTCATGCGTGCGGGCACAACATCATCGCGGCCTCGGCTGTGGGTGCTGCGCTTGCGCTCGCTCCGGTCGCCGACGCTCTCGGCATCACCGTGCGCGTGCTCGGTACCCCGGCCGAGGAGACCGGCGGCGGCAAGGTGTTGATGCTCGAGCGAGGAGTGTTCGACGGCGTCGGCGCGGCGTTGATGGTCCATCCCGGTCCCTTCGACATTGTCGGTGCGACGTCGCTGGCGCTGGCGGACATCGCCGTCGAGTTCACCGGCCGGGCCGCCCACGCGTCCGCCGCTCCCGAGTGGGGGATCAACGCAGGCGATGCGGTGACCATCAGTCAGGTGGCACTCGGGCTACTGCGGCAGCACCTCGCGCCGGGTCAGCAGCTGCACGGCATCGTCAGTGACGGGGGTGCGGCCCCGAACATCGTGCCCGGCCACGCGGAGTTGCTGTACTACCTGCGCGCGAACACCACCGAATCGTTGCACGCTCTGACCGCGAAGACTTACGCGTGTTTCGAGGCAGGAGCGATCGCCACCGGGTGCACTCACGAGATCCGTACGGTGTCGCCGACCTACGCGGCGTTGACGCCGGATTCGTGGCTGGTCGCGGCATTTCGGCAGGAGATCGAAGCGCTGGGCCGATCGCCCCTCGCTCCGGATTTGGAAGGATTTCGCCCGTTGGGCAGCACAGACATGGGAAACGTGACGAATGTTCTACCCGGTATCCATCCCGTCGTCGGACTCGATGCAGGAGGGGCGGTGACGCATCAGCCGGAGTTCGCCGCCGCGTGCATCACGGAGTCGGCCGATCGGGCATTGTTCGACGGAGCCCTCGGTCTCGCCAGGACCGCTGCGCGTGCCGCCGCCGATCCCGGTACCCGTGCTCGTCTGCTCGACGGCGTGATCGCCCGCTCGGCGGCGCAGTCGTGAGCACCCGAGAAGACGCGATCGATCGGTGGATTCACGCGCACACGGCCGACCTGTCTCTGTGGCGTCGGCACATTCACGCCAATCCGGAACTGGCTCGACGCGAATTCGGCACCACCGCATTCGTGATGGAGCATCTCGAAGCAGCGGGCCTGTCACCCAAGCCGCTCCCCGGCGGAACAGGGTTGATCTGCGACATCGGACCCGACGGTCCCCGGGTGGCGTTGCGGGCGGACATGGACGCCCTGCCGCTGCAGGAGAACACCGGCGCGGTGTACTCGTCGACCGTGCCTGGGGTGTCCCACGCCTGTGGGCACGACGCACACACCACCGTGTTGCTCGCAACGGGGCTGGCGCTGGCGTCGCTGCCGGACCTGCAGTACGGGGTGCGTCTGATCTTCCAGCCCGCCGAGGAGGTCATGCCGGGCGGTGCGCTCGACGCGGTGGCGGCGGGAGCGCTCGACGGCGTCACCAAGATCTTTGCGCTGCACTGTGATCCGCGGCTCGAAGTGGGGCAGGTCGGCCTACGTCTCGGTGCGATCACCTCGGCGGCGGATACCGTCGAGCTGCGGCTGGATTCGCCCGGCGGGCACACCTCGCGGCCACATCTGACCACCGATCTCGTGTACGCGCTCGGCACCGTCATCACCGGCCTGCCCGGAATGTTGAGCAGGCGAATCGACCCGCGGACCAGCACGGTCATGGTCTGGGGAGCGGTGGTCGCCGGCCAGGCTCCCAACGCCATACCGCAGACCGGCATGCTGACCGGCACCGTCCGCACCGGTGACCACGAGACCTGGGCATTGCTCGAACCGTTGGTCCGGGAGATCGTCACCGGATTGCTCGCACCGACCGGGGTCCGATTCGAGCTGCACTACCGTCGCGGCGTGCCTCCCGTGGTCAACGATCCGGAGTCGACGCACACGTTCGAGAAGGCCGTCGGCCGGGTCGGACCCGACGCGCTGGCCGATACCGCGCAATCCGGTGGCGGTGAGGATTTCTCGTGGTACCTCGAACGCGTGCCGGGCGCAATGGCTCGACTCGGTGTGTGGCCGGGTACCGGACCACAACTCGACATCCACCAACCCACCTTCGATCTCGACGAACGAGCACTGGCCGTCGGCGTGAAGGTGATGACCGCAATCGCGCTGGATCCGAACTAGAGGTGGGGGACGAGACGGTGTTCGACGTGTCGCCGATCGGGATCGTCGGATCCGATCGCGCCGAAGTGGTGGACGACAACTGGGGGTCGCTCGAGTCCGTGATCGACCTGCACGAGAGTGTCCTCGACGCCGACGCGACCCTCGGTCTCGCCGAGTTCTCCCACCTCGAGGTGGTCTACGGCTTCCACCTGTGCGATCCCGCCGCGACGACCACCGGCTCACGGCACCCCCGCGGTGATACGACGCTTCCTCGGGTGGGTGTCCTCGCTCAACGAGTCAAGGACCGACCCAACCATCTCGGGGTGTCGCGGTGCGAGCTCGTCGACGTGGACGGACTGCGCATCCGAGTCCGAGGTCTCGACGCGATCGACGGCTCACCGGTGTTCGATATCAAGCCGTTCCTGCAGTCCATGGTTCCGAAGCGTGAAGACGTGAGGGAACCGGCGTGGGTGGCGTCGGTCATGAAGAACTACTTCTGAGCTGGATGTCCGGCTACGAGGTGGTACCCGGGCCGACGTTGCGGCTGTTGCGGGTGCGTAGGTCTCGCACGTATTCGGCTGGGGCACCGGCGATTTCGGCTGCCTCCGCCATCACGCCGAGGTAGCGTGCCGACGGCAGACCGCCCTCGTAGGCGTCGAGTACGTACATCCACGCGAGCACCGGCTCCCGGCCGGTCTCGATGCGCAGCCGGATCTTCCGATGAATGCCGAGTTCGGAGCCCTCCCAGCGATCCAGACTCTCCTCGTCCTCCTCGGACACGTCGTAGAGCACCACGAACACCTGCGAGTCGGGATCCTCGACGACCGTCGCCAGCGCGCCTTCCCAGCCGATGTCGCCGCCGCCGAAGGTCAACCGCCATCCGTGCAGCCATCCGGTTCCCGACAGGGGCGAGTGAGGGCATCGCTGCAACATCTGCTCCGGATGCATGTTCGATCCGTACGCGGCATAAATTGGCACGTCGGCCAGCCTAAACCGTATCGGTGCACACTGACGCCCCGTGGTCGTGTTTCGGTGCGTCGCCCCAGGTCCGGCCTCCCATCGGGCCGACGAAGCCAGCCCTACCGACGCGCGAGGACAGCCTCTCGAATACCGTTGACGCGAGACAACGAGAGATTTCGAGCACGCGAGAAGAGGATCAATGACCCGGATTGTGATCATCGGTGGTGGTCCGGCAGGGTACGAAGCAGCGTTGGTTGCCGCACAGCACGGCGGAGAGGTGACGCTCGTCGATTCCGACGGTATCGGCGGTGCCTGCGTCCTCTGGGACTGCGTGCCGTCGAAGACGTTCATCGCGTCGACCGGCATTCGCACCGAGATGCGTCGAGCCAGCGACCTCGGCATCTCCCTCGATCCGTCGCAGGCCGCCGTCGCATTGCCGAAGATTCACGACCGCGTGAAGAGCCTCGCGCAGGCGCAGTCGTCCGACATCGCCCACCGCGTCACCTCCGTCGGGGTGCAACTGCTGGCCGGACGCGCCGAGATGATCGACTCCCATGTCGGGATGGCCTCGCACCAGATCAAGGCCGTCCTCGCCGACGGCGAAGAACGCATCCTCGACGCCGATGTCGTGCTCATCGCGACCGGAGCCCGCCCCCGCGTGGTCAAGGGAGCCGAGCCCGACGGCGAACGCATCCTCAACTGGCGTCAGCTCTACGACCTCGAGGCTCTCCCCGAACACCTGGTGGTCGTCGGATCCGGTGTGACCGGTGCCGAGTTCGTCTCGGCCTACACCGAGATGGGCGTCAAGGTCACCGCGGTCTCGAGCCGTGACCGCGTCCTCCCGCACGAGGACGAGGACGCCGCGCTGGTGCTCGAGGACGCGTTCAACGAGCGCGGTGTCACCCTCGTCAAGCATGCCCGCGCCGATTCGGTGGTCCGCACCGACGACGGTGTTCGCGTCACGCTCTCGGACGGTCGCACCGTCGAGGGCAGCCATGCGCTGATGACCGTCGGATCGGTGCCCAACACCTCCGGTCTCGGTCTCGAGAGGGTCGGCATCGAACTCGACAAGGGCGGATATCTGCGCGTGGATCGCGTCTCGCGTACCGCGGTCGCGGGCATCTACGCAGCCGGCGACTGCACCGGTCTGCTGCCGCTGGCCTCGGTCGCGGCGATGCAGGGACGCATCGCGATGTACCACGCACTGGGGCAGGCGGTCAGCCCGATCAAGCTCAAGACCGTGGCCTCGGCGGTGTTCACTCGGCCCGAGATCGCGTCGGTCGGCGTCGCGCAGTCCACGATCGACGCAGGCGACGTGCCCGCGCGCGTGGTGATGCTGCCGCTCACCACCAATCCGCGAGCGAAGATGAGCGGCCTCAAGCGTGGTTTCGTGAAGATCTTCTGCCGTCCGGCCACCGGCGTCGTCATCGGCGGTGTCGTGGTCGCCCCGAGTGCGTCGGAGCTGATTCTGCCCATCGCGATGGCGGTGCAGAACAATCTGTCGGTCAACGACCTGGCCAACACGTTCTCGGTGTACCCGTCGCTGTCCGGTTCGGTCATCGAGGCCGCGCGCCAGCTGATGGCGCACGACGATCTGGACTGATCTCACGATGTGAGAATTGCGTTTCATATTTCGGTAGCACGTGAGACAGTCGAAGGAGCGGACACACCCGTCCGCTCCTTCTTCGACTCAGCGGATCCGCGGGCCGTTCTTCCCCCCATTCCTGCTGCCCCGGAGTCTCTCTCATGTCCTCTACGTACCTTCCCGCCGGCCTGGCCAGGCGCACCGACTCGCTCACCAGCTCGGCCATCCGCGACCTCCTGTCCCTCACCGCACGTGACGACGTGATCAGCCTGGCCGGAGGTCTACCGGCCACCGATCTGATACCGGTCGACCGCATCGCCGCAGCCGCAGAGGCTGCGCTTCGCCGCCCCGACGCGGTGCAGTACTGCGAGACATCCGGCCACCGCACTCTGCGCAGCGTCATTGCGGCCAGGGAATCGGCCGTGCGCGGGGGAGTGCCCGTTCCGGTCGAGTCCGTCATCGTCACGCACGGTTCGCAACAGGCCCTGACGTTGCTCGCGCAGGCCCTGATCGACCCGGGCGCTGTCGTCGTGGTCGACGAACCCGCGTACACCGGTGCGCTGCAAGTCTTCTCTATCGCCGAAGCGAGCATCGAGTCCATTCCCCTGACCGATACCGGAATGGACACCGACGAACTCGAACGTCGACTGACAGCGGGACTGCGGCCCGCTGTGGTCCACACCGTCGCCAACTTCCACAATCCGCGTGGAGTCACGATGAGCGAGCAGCGACGTCGTCACCTCGCGGCGCTGGCGGATCACTACGGATTCTGGGTGATCGAGGACGACCCGTACGGTGAGATCTGGTTCGGAACAACGGAATCCGGCGTCGACGCCCCGCCGGCACCGATCGCGCGTCACAGCGATCGCGTCATCCGACTGTCGAGTGCGTCGAAGATCCTGGCTCCGACGCTCCGAGTCGGCTGGTTCGTCGCCCCACCCAGCGTCTGTGCGGCGGTGGAACTGCTCAAGCAGGGCGCGGATCTGTGCGGATCCTCGCTGACGCAGTCGATGACGGCGGAGATGCTCGCCGACTCCGCGTGGCTGGACGCACACCTGACTGTTCTGCGGCGCGAGTATGCCTGCCGTGCAACGGCATTGATCGCCGCTCTCGCCGCACAGTTCGGTGATCGGCTGGTCGTCTCACGCCCCGCGGGAGGGATGTTCGCCTGGGCCACCTTCCTGGACGGAACCGACACCGGCCAGTTGCTCGATGCGGCACTCGAGCACGGAGTTGCCTTCGTGCCGGGAACGGCGTTCGCGTCGGGTGCGCAGTACCGTCACTCGCTCCGGTTGAGCTACGCCGGATCCACCCCGCCCGTGCTGGCAGACGCAGTGCAACGATTGGCCGCCGCGCACTCGGCAGGTTCTGCGGCCTGACGACCAGGGGCGGTAGCCTGACGTGCAAGCAATGCGGGGATTTTCGAAGGAGAGGGAGCGTTCGAGATGAGCAACCGATCGAATACGAAGTTCCTCGGACCCGACCAGCGGGTGGAGGCGTGGGACCAGCTCGGAACCGAGCAGTTCGACGTAGTTGTCGTCGGCGGTGGCGTCGTCGGCTCAGGAGCGGCCCTCGACGCGGCGACGCGCGGACTGAAGGTCGCCCTGGTCGAGGCGCGTGATTACGCGTCGGGAACGTCCTCTCGCTCGTCCAAGATGTTCCACGGCGGGCTTCGATACCTCGAGCAGCTCGAGTTCGGGCTCGTGCGCGAGGCCCTGCACGAACGCGAACTCTCTCTGTCCACGCTCGCACCGCACCTGGTCAAGCCGCTGAAATTTCTCTTCCCGCTCACGCATCGGTTGTGGGAGCGGCCCTACATCGCCGCGGGCATCTTCCTCTACGACCGCATGGGTGGGGCCAAATCGGTGCCGCAGCAGAAGCACCTGACTCGATCCGGTGCACTGCGTATGTCGCCCGGGATCAAACGCAAGTCGCTGATCGGCGGGATTCGGTACTACGACACCGTCGTCGACGACGCCCGGCACACCATGATGGTCGCCAGAACGGCCGCCCACTACGGCGCAGTGGTGCGCACATCGACCCAGGTGGTCGGATTCCTGCGTGAGGCCGACCGGGTTTCCGGTGTCCGCGTGCGTGATTCGGAGACCGGTGCCACCACCGAGGTGCGGGCACACGTGGTGATCAATGCCACCGGCGTGTGGACCGACGAGATCCAGTCACTGTCCAACATGCGCGGCCGGTTCCGGGTACGCGCCTCGAAGGGCGTGCACATCGTGGTGCCGCGCGATCGAATCGTCAGCGAGGCCGCGATCATTCTGCGCACCGAGAAGTCGGTGCTGTTCATCATTCCGTGGGGCGCGCACTGGATCATCGGTACCACCGACACCGACTGGAACCTCGATCTCGCACACCCGGCCGCCACCAAGGCCGACATCGACTACATCCTGGGCGAGGTCAACTCGGTGCTCGTCACGCCGCTCACCCACGAGGACATCGACGGGGTCTACGCGGGCTTGCGGCCACTGCTCGCCGGCGAGAGCGACGAAACCTCCAAGCTGTCCCGGGAACACGCGGTCGCTCGGGTTGCACCCGGACTCGTCGCCATCGCGGGCGGCAAGTACACGACCTACCGCGTGATGGCCGAGGACGCAGTCGATCTGGCCGCCGAGGACATCCCGGTGCGGGTGGCGTCCTCGATCACCGAGAAGGTGCCCCTCGTCGGTGCCGACGGCTACTTCGCGCTGGTCAATCAAGCACCGCACCTGGGCGAGATGCACAAGCTGCATCCGCATCGGGTGACGCATCTGCTCGACCGATACGGTTCGTTGATCGACGAGGTGTTGGCCATGGCCGACGGCAAACCCGAACTGCTGCAACCACTCACCGATGCGCCGGCATACCTCCAGGTGGAGGTGGTGTACGCCGCGGCAGCGGAGGGCGCACTGCATCTCGAGGACGTGCTCTCGCGTCGGACCCGAATCTCGATCGAGTACTCGCATCGTGGGATGAACTGCGCGGGTCAGGTCGCTGCATTGATCGCACCGGTTCTGGGCTGGGACGAGGCCACGGTCGATCGTGAGGTCGAGACCTACCGAGCCCGAGTGGAGGCCGAGATCGAGTCGCAGCGTCAGCCCGACGACGAGTCGGCAGACGCGCTGCGCGTCGTCGCGCCCGAGGCCCGCCAGGAAATCCTCGAACCCGTTCGCACGATCTAGCGCAGTCGAACCAGCGTCCGGGGCGCGCGAGCGGCCGTCGCGCCGGAGACGGCCATGACGAGCAGGGTGAGTATCGCAAGTGTCAGCATGCGATCCATGGTGGTCGGCGAAGCTGTGAAGGGGCTTGGTCGCACCTGACAGGGAGCTTTCAGGTTTCTTCCCGTCGTCGCTCGACAGGGTGGGAGGGCGGCGCGAGCTGCGCCTCGAGATACGCCCTCTCGGCAGGCGACGGGCCGAGAGTTAGCGCGGTCGTTCGTGCGTTCCTGGCCTCCTCCGCGCGGTCCAGGCGATCGAGCATCACAGCTCGACAGGCGTGCCACAGGTAGTGGCCGCCCAGAGAATCGATGGCGTCGAGTGCGTCGAGCCCGGCGGCAGGCCCCTGGCTCTCTCCGATGGCCACGCCGCGGTTGAGTGCCACGATCGGTGTGTTCTCCACAACCGCCAACGCGTCGTACAGCGCGACGATCCGAGACCAGTCGGTGTCGGCGTAGGTCGCTGCTGTGGAGTGACACGCGGCGATGGCTGCCTGGACGGTGTAGCGACTGGGCCGAGAGTCGTTGCGCCGCAGAGCACCCTCCATCAACCCGACGCCCTCCTCGATCGCCTCTCGATTCCATCGAGATCTGTTCTGATCCTCGAGCCTGACGAGGCCGCCCGATTCATCGGTCCTGGTCGCCCGGCGCGAATCCGTGAACAGCATGAGGGCCAGTAGCCCCCGAAGTGACGGCTCGTCGGGCATCAGGTCGATCAGCACGCGGGCCAACCTGAGTGCCTCGTCGCACAGTCGAGGCCGCACCAGCGTCTCGCCGCCGAGATAGCCGGCCGTGAACATCAAATACACCGTGGTGGCCACCGCGTCGAGTCGTTGCGGCAACTCCGCCGAATTCGGTACTCGATACGGAATGTTGGCTGCTGCGATCTTCTTCTTCGCACGCGTGAGCCGTTTGGACATGGTGGCCTCGGGCACGAGCATCAGTCGGGCGACGTCGGCAGTGGCGAGACCACAGAGAGTGCGCAGGCTCAGTGCCACCTGCGCCTCGACGGAGAGCGTCGGATGACAGCAGGTGAAGACCAACCGCAGAAGATCGTCGTCGATCTCGGACTCGTCGCTCTCGCTCCAGTTCTGGTTCGACACCGCGAGATCCGCCGCCTCTCGTTCCTTCGCGGTGCGCCCGGCCTCGCGTCGGAGGATGTCGAGCGCCTTGTTGCGGGCCACGGTCGTGAGCCAGGCACGCGGGTTGTCGGGGACACCCGATCCGGGCCAGTGAGCGAGTGCGGTCACCACCGCCTCGGAGACCGCGTCCTCGGCGACGGCGAAACTGCCGGTGGTGCGCACGAGGGTCGCCAGGACTCGGCGACCCTCGTCACGGACCACGGCCGAGAGGTGCTCGGCCGGTGTACTCATCGAGTCATCGGAATGACCGGCCGGACTTCGATTGCTCCGTTCCATGCCGCTGGGATCTGGGCGGCCAGTGCGATCGCGGCATCGAGGTCCTGTGCCTCGAGGAGGAAGAACCCGGCGAGCACCTCTTTCGCCTCGGCGAACGGACCGTCCGTTGTCAGGACGTCGCCGCCCTTCCCTCCCGACACACGCACCGTGGTGGCGGTCGACGTGGGATGCAGGACCGCTCCGCCGGTGATCGCGGATCCGGCCGCGGCACTGAATGCACCGTATTCGGCCATCTCGTCGGCGACCTCGGGCGAGGTCCAGTCGGCATCATGGGTATAGACGATGGCTGCGTACGTGGTCATGAAGACTCCTCGGGTTCGTCGCGATCGGCACCGTTTGCCGACCTACACACGAAGGACGAACGGGGTTCGTCGAAAAGGACACCACCGACCGAACTATCTCGCCACACCTCGTTTCTGGCAGTGTGGGCAGTGGTAGATCTGGCGTTCCTCCAGGGGATTATCTCCGATCAGACCGAATTCGATGGTGGTTCCGCAGCGTCTGCACGGCTTGTTCTCGCGCCCGTACACCCAGAAGTGTCGGCCCGGACGTCGATCTCCGGTGGTGACGCGTTGGTTGCGATCCTTGTTGGCCATGATCAATCGGTAGGACAGGTCGATCGTCTTGCTCAGGTCACCGGCTTCGCCGACCGGGGTGCGCGGGTCGACGCCCCGGAGAAAGCAGATCTCGTTGCGGTAGACGTTGCCCAGGCCGGCAATGTTGCGCTGATCGAGAAGCGCGAGCCCGATCGGCCGGGCCGGATCCGCTGCGAGCCTGGACAGCGCCACGTCGGGATCCCAGTCGGGACCGAGCAGATCCGGTCCGAGATATCCGACGGCATCGTCCTCGTCCTCGAGGATTTCGAGCACTCCGAGCTCGAAACCGATGGCCTGCGCGTCGGCGGTGTTCAAGATGATCCGCGCCTGGAACGCAGGGCGGCGCCAGCGAGCACCGGGTGCGTAGACGTGCCAGGTGCCCTCCATCTTGAGATGCGAATGAATGGAGTATCCGCCGACTCGAATCAGCAGATGCTTACCGCGTGAGGCGACGGAATCGACGGTCTCGCCGGTGAAGTCGACTGTGGCGTAGCGCGGTACGCGAATGTCGCAGGTGGTGAGCTGTCGGCCCTCGAGTGCGGCGCGCAGGGTGTTGGCGGCGCGCCAGACGGTATCGCCCTCGGGCATCGGTGTTCGTGTCCTCTCCGGTGGTCTCGCAGGCAGTGGGCGATCAGCGACGCAGGCGAAGTCCGCGTGGGGTCGCCGAGAAACCTGCTTCGGTCAAGGTCTTGGCGAAGTCGGTGCCGTGGATGTCGTGACCGTTGATCCGCTCGACGAGTAGCTTGTCGACTCCGCCGCGGCGAACGGTGGCCGCCAATGCGGTTGCTGCAGCGCCGATGTCGTCGGCGTTCTCACCGAACGTGAGCACCGACTTCCCGCCGCGTTCGACGAACATCGTCAACTCGCCCCGAACGAGGACGACCAGTGCACCGGCCTTTCGGCCCGGCCGATGCTTCGTCGTCTCGTCCGGCTTCTCGCCGACACCGGCCTCGCCGCTGCCGGCTTTCGGCCAGGGCAGTGCTCCGCCGTAGGGATTGGCCGGATCGCACGACGCGAGTACGACGGCGCTGGCGTTCTTCTTCGGTTCGTCGTAGCTGCGTAATCGGTCGACCACGTCGGAGGTGGAGAACTGCGCACCGCCGAGTGAGTCGACGAAGTAGCCCCGACGGCATCGACCGGAATCCTCGAATCCGGTGAGCACCTTGTACATCGTGGCGAAGCCGCCGGGCACACCTTCGTTCATCACCGAACCGCGGGTCACCACGCCGTAGCGTTCGAGCAGGACGTCGGCGGTAGCGTGCGCACGGACGGTGAGGTCGGGTTCGAGCTCGGGCAATCGTGACCATCGCCCACCCGCCGTCGGCGGTCCGGTTCGGGTCGGGAGCGAGGGACGCTCGAATTGTCGGTACGAGCGCAACCGCGGTGTACGGCGAGGTGCACGATGACTCGGGGCCGAGCGGGTGGTCGTGGAGTTCAGCAGCGCCCGAAGCGGAGCGAATGTGTCGTTGCTCAGACGACCAGCCCACACCAGCTCCCACAGTGCAGCCTGCAGTGCGGTGTCGTCGGTACTGCCGACGGTGTCGGACAGCTGCCGGAAGAAGTACGCACCGCCCCCCGCGACGGCGTCCTGAATGCGAATCTGCAGTTCCGACAGATCGGACTCGGCTGCAGGCACCAGGGTCAGTGGTGCGGTGTCGGCCATGTGCAGGCTCACCCAGCCGTCCTTCGACGAGATCGCGCCGTGTCCGGACCACAGCACCTCGCCGGTCGAGGTGAGCTCGTCGAGCATCGCCGGACTGTAGTCGGTCACCCGCGACGAGAGCACGAGAGATTCCCACGCCGATGCCGGAACAGGAACGCCCGCAAGCTGTTCGATGACGGTCGCGACGCCGTCGATCCCGCTCAGGCGTCGGCTGTCCACGTGCTGCCACGCGGGCAGGAAGCGGCCCAGGGTGGCGGTGGAGACGGGTTCGACCTCCTGCCGGGCCGCAGCCAGCGACCGCCGCCGCAGTCGCCGAAGTACCTCGGCGTCGCACCATTCGCTACCCGTGGCACCGGGCCGGAATTCGCCCTCGACGACGCGCTTGTCGACGGCGAGTCTGCGTAGGACGTCGCGTACCACGGCGGTGCCGACCCCGAAGCGCGCCGCTGCGTCGTCGAGGGTGAACGGTCCGTGGGTTCGGGCATACCGGCTGATCAGGTCCACCAGCGGATCGTCGACGGGTTCGATGAAGGCGGCCGGAGTACCGATGGGAAGCGGGACGCCCAACGCATCGCGCAATCGAGCGGCGTCCTCGATGGCCGTCCACCAGTTCCGGCCGGCGAACGAGACCTCCATCGCCCGTTTGGCGTCGGCGAGTTCGGCGAGCCACTGCGGATATTCGTCGCCGTCGGTGCGCAGGCCGACTTCGTCCACGGTCAACGGTCCGAGCAGGCGTAGCAGGTCGGCCACGCCTTCGATGTCCTTGGCGTGACGGTCCTCGGGAAGACGCTGCAGTTCGAGTTCGGTGGTGGTGATGACGCTGTCGTCGAGCAGCTCTCGCAGCTCGACGCGTCCGAGCAGTTCGGCGAGGAGCGCCGAGTCGAGTGACAGTGCGGCGGCACGGCGTTCGGCCAACGGGCTGTCGCCCTCGTACATGAATGCGCCGACGTAGTTGAACAACAGCGAATTGGCGAACGGTGACGGTGACGGCGTTTCGACATCGACGATTCTGATCTGGCGTCGGCCGATGCGGGCCAGGATGTCCTCGAGGGCAGGAAGGTCGTAGACGTCCTGCAGGCACTCGCGGACGGTTTCGAGCAGGATCGGGAACGTCGGGTACTTGCGTGCCACGTCGAGCAGCTGAGCCGAACGCTGGCGCTGCTGCCACAACGGCGCGCGTTTGCCCGGGTTTCGGCGGGGGAGAAGCAGTGCGCGCGCGGCACATTCGCGAAATCTCGATGCGAACAACGCCGACCCGCCGACCTGCTCTGTGACGATGTCGGCGATCTCGTCGCGCTCGAACACGAACAGTTCTGCGCCCGGCGGCTGGTCGTCGGTGTCGGGGAGCCGGACGATGATGCCGTCGTCGGATGCGGTGGGGGCGGCGTCGATGCCGTAGCGCTCGATCAGTCTCGCGCCGACTGCGAGGGCCCACGGCGCGTGTACCTGCTGGCCGTAGGTGGAATGCAGCACCAGCCGCCAGTCGCCCAGTTCGTCGCGGAACCGCTCGACGATCATCGTCTTGTCGGTGGGGAGCTGACCGGTGGCCTCGAGTTGCTCGTCGAGCAAGGCGATGAGGTTGTTGACGGCGTTGGCGTCGAGGCCGTCGGAGCTCAGTCGCTCGGCGAGGTTGCTGCGATCGGTGGTGCTTCGCAGGAATTCGCCCAGCGCCTGGCCCAGTTCGGCCGGTCGACCGAGACCGTCGCCGTGCCAGAAGGGGAGCCGGCCGGGTTGGCCGTACGCGGGGCTCACGAGCACCCGGTCGTGGGTGATCTCCTCGATGCGCCAGCTGGTGGCACCGAGTGCGAACACATCACCCACTCGCGATTCGTAGACCATCTCCTCGTCGAGTTCGCCTACCCTGGACTGCTTTTCGCCGACCATGTAGACGGTGAAGAGTCCGCGGTCCGGGATGGTGCCGCCGGAGGTGACGGCCAGTCGCTGCGACCCGGGGCGGCCGGTGAGAGTGTTGGCGTCGCGGTCCCACACCAACCGCGGCCGCAGTTCTGCGAACTCGTCGGAGGGGTAGCGGCCCGAGAGCAGGTCGAGAGTCGACTCGTAGGCGGATCGGGGCAGCGTGGCGAAGCTGCCTGTGCGACGGACCGAGTCGAACCAGTCCTCGGCGTCGATCGGTTCGAGGGCGCAGGCTGCCACGGTCTGCTGCGCCAGGACGTCGAGAGGGTTGGCGGGAACGAACAACGCCTCGATCTTGCCCGACGTCATGCGTTCGACCGTGACCGCGCAGTGGATCAGGTCGGTTCGATGCTTGGGGAACAACACGCCCTTGGAGATCTCGCCGACCTGGTGGCCTGCGCGTCCGACGCGCTGCAGACCGCTGGCCACCGATGGCGGTGCTTCGACCTGAACGACCAGATCGACTGCGCCCATGTCGATTCCGAGCTCGAGGCTGCTGGTGGCCACGACGCAGCGCAGCCTGCCGGTCTTGAGGTCGTCCTCGATCAGTGCGCGTTGGTCCTTGCTGACGCTGCCGTGGTGGGCCCGGGCCAGCAACGGATCGGCACCGTGGTTGACGTCGTTCGGAGTGCCGACCTGCGAGGGCGGCTTGTGTTGTGTTTCCACGCCGTCGCCGATCCGTTCGGCGTACACCTCGTTGAGCCGCGCGGTGAGCCGTTCGGCGAGGCGACGGGAATTGGCGAAGACGATGCACGATTTGTGCTCGAGGATGAGATCGACCATCTTCTCCTCGACGTGCGGCCAGATCGAGCCCTGCGCCGGGGGAGCGGCGGAGGTGTCGGCGTTCGGATCGGTGACGCCCAGTTCGGTCATGTCCTCCACCGGCACCTGGACCGTCAGATCGAAGGTTTTCGGAGCGGGTGGTGCGACGATCTCGATGGGGGCCGCACCGGCCAGGAAACGGCCCACCTCCTCGTGCGGTCGCACCGTCGCGGACAGGCCGATGCGCTGGGCGGGCTTGTCCAGCATCGCGTCGAGCCGTTCCAGGGACACCGCCAGATGCGCGCCGCGTTTGGTGCCTGCCACGGCGTGAACCTCGTCGACGATCACGGTGTCGACCTCGGCGAGGATGTCGCGGGCGGCCGAGGTGAGCATGAGGAACAGCGATTCCGGGGTGGTGATCAGAATGTCCGGCGGAGTCTTGATCATGTTTCTGCGGTCGGCGGCGCTGGTGTCGCCGGACCGCACGCCGACCGAGATCTCGGGTGGGTTCAGGCCGAGCCGCTTGGCGGTCTGGGTGATGCCGACCAGTGGCGCACGCAGGTTGCGTTCGACGTCGACGGCAAGGGCCTTGAGTGGCGAGATGTAGAGAACCTTGGTCTTGCGAGTGCTGTCCGCACCCAGTTGCGCCAGCTCGTCCAAGGCCCACAGGAAGGCCGAGAGCGTCTTGCCCGAACCCGTCGGCGCCACCACGAGAGTGTGCGAACCACTCGAGATCGACGACCACGCGCCCAACTGCGCGGACGTGGGAGCAGGAAAAGCGCCGGAGAACCACTCCCGGGTCGGCCGCGACAACTTCTCCATCACCGACAGCTCGCCCGCTACGTCGGTGCCCGTACTGTGCCTGGCCATCCCATCATCATGCCCCCGGGCACCGACAGATAATCCTCACGCGGTTCTCCGATCGCGCAGCGGTGTCGATTCGAGCGATTCGGGTACACCCCTCCCATGACCGACGACCAAGAGATCATGCAGAAGATTTCCGCGAAACTCGACGCTCTGCTCGGCAGCAAGACCAACGGACTGCAGAACGAGGTGCCTCCGGGCGCAAGCATCCAATCCGACGATGACGATGCCGAGCAGGGGCCGCTCGGTCGTGACTACCACCTGGCGAGCAAGTACGCGCAGGCGCTCGCGATCAACGAGCCACAGGTCATCGACCGTGACGAATTCGATCGATTGGTCGCCGAGTACGGCTGACCCCCGACACCGCCGCGACCCCGGCCCCGGCCCGCACACCGGTCTGGGGCTTCGTCGTGTTCGGATCTGGCGAACGGCGCAGCCACGGATCTACAGTCGGTGGGGTGACCGAGCGCAAGGAACCAGGAGTCACGTTCGAGTCCTGGGTGGACAAACAGATACGTCAGGCGCAGGAAAGCGGCGCGTTCGAGAATCTGGAAGGGACCGGCAAGCCGATCCCGATGGGGGATCCCGGTGACGAGTTGTGGTGGGTGCGAGGCTTTCTGAAGAGGGAGAACCTGCCCGCCGACGCACTGCTGCCGACCGCATTGCAGCTGCGCAAGGAGATCGAGCGGCTGCCGTCGACGCTCATCGCCATCCGGCGCGAGGACTCGGCGCGAGATGTGCTGGACGAGTTGAATGCTCGCATCGTCGACTGGATTCGGTTCCCGACGCCGCCGGTCGTGCCGCTCGGCCCGGTGGACGTCGAGACCTGGATGGAGAGTTGGCGGATCAACCGCGCCGAGGTCGACCGACTCGCGCGCGAGCACGCCGCTCAGGCGGCCCGGACAACCGGTGCCACGACGACGGGCGTCGGCCGACCGTCGTGGTGGACGCGTATCGGCAGCAGGTTCATCCGGCGGCGCTGAGGCCCGGTGTCGTCGCGCACAGGGCCAGTGCATCGGCGGCGGTCGACACGAACGGAATGCTCGAGGTCCCGTCGACGCGAGTCCGGTCCGGCAGCAGGCCGTCGGATCGGCTGGGCTCGTCCATCGTCGTCCAGCCGGTTGCCCGCCGGACGATACCGCCGATCAGCGTGTCCGCTGCGTGGCGAACACCGCTGCGCACCGTGATCGGCGCGGTGTCGAGTTCCACCCGAGCGAACCGTGACGCCGCATCCACGGCGGCGGTGGTCTGCGCCGCCGACGATCGACCGCGCCGACCCGTACTCAAGCCGTGCCCGGGGAGATCGAGCACGACGACATCGACGCCTCCGGCCGCGATGTCCGACGCCAACGTCGTCAGATACCGCCCGTGCGTACCGGTGTCCGCCAGAAGAACGACGGAACGATCGGATCCCGTGGACGACCGATGGATCTCGACGTGCACGCTTCCGTGACCGGTATCGAGCTGTCGATGGTCGATCTGCAGGGCCGCGAGGTCCGCGCGGCTCAGCTCCACCGCCTCGGAGGCCGGGCGTAGGGCGGCTTCGCAGGCGATGCCGCGTGCGAGGGCGTCACCGCGCCGAAGCAGCGGCTTGCCTTGTAACAGAATCATCACCGCCGCGCTCTCGTGTGCCGTGAGAGTCGGTGCCCAGCCGGTGGCGCGGCCGAGGGCAGAGGAGTCGACGATCGGTTCGCCCGGTGTCACCCACTGCCCGGAGAAGGGCGTCAGGCCCAGCCGGAACGCCACGTTCGCGACGTGGGTCGCGGCTTTCTGGGGAACGTCGAACATCACCTGCCCCTGCATCGCGGCGAGTTCGCGTACACCGACCCAGTCCACCGGACCGAGGTTGTACGGGCCGACGAGGTCGGTCTTCGCGGCTCGGTGGAACGCGTCGGCCATGTCGTCCTGATACAGGAATTGATACGACGCGCGATCCGCGTCGGGAAAGGCTCCCACCGGGCCGGTGAACTGATCGATTCCGTCGTTGGAGAAGTCGGGTCCGACGATGTAGGTGCACCGCAGCATGGAGATGGCCATCTCCTCGGGGTGTCTGCGCAGCCACCACTCCGCGTAGTGCTCCACCTCGGCCTTGTCGTAGAAGTAGTAGCGGCCCGGGTCACCTGTGGGATAGGTGTTCTCGGTGAGCGGTTCCGGTGCGATGTCGGCACCGTACGCGTTGATGCTCGACGCGATCACCACCCGCGCGACGCCCGCTCGGTACGCCGAGTCGATCACGTTGCGTGAGCCGCGCAGGTTGATGTCGTGAGTTTCGGTCTTGTCCCTGAGCTCCTCGACGACGAACGCCAGATGCAGGACGGCATCGCAGCCGTCGAACAGCGTCTCGAGTTCCGGCGACCGGATGTCCGATCGGACGGAGGTGAACTTGGGGTGTTGTATTCGCGCAGGCCGACGGGCGATGCCGACGACCGTGTCCACCTCGGGGTCGTCGAACAATCTGGGCAGGATCGCGGCTGCGAAATCGCTGGTGGCACCGGTGACCGCAATACGGAGACCGCGGGTGTGCTCACTCATCCGGGTAGTCCGGCCACGGCCTCGACGATGTGGTCCGTTGCGGTCGACAGCTGTTGTTCGGTGTGTGTTGCCATCACACACAGGCGCAGTATCGCACCGGATTTCGGCACCGCGGGGTGCAAGGCGGCGCTGGTGAAGATGCCGCGGTCGTAGAGGTTCTTCCACAGACTCATGGCCACCAGATCGTCGCCGACGTGGAGTGAGACGATCGGTGAGGCCGTGTCTCCGTGCGGGGTCGCTGATCTACCGGCTACGTCGAGCCCGGCCGACTGCAATCCGCCGCGCAGCATCTCGGCGTTGTCGAGGACGCGCCGAGCCCGATCCTTGCCATCGTCGCTGCGGATCAGCTTGACCGAAGCCAGCGCGGCTCCCACCGCAGCAGGCACGCCGGAAGTCGTGAAAAGGAAGGCGCGGGCCTTGACTCGCAGGGTGTCGATCAGATCACTCGATCCGGTGACGAACCCGCCGGTGGAGCTGGGGCTCTTCGACAGTGACGCCATCGTGACGTCGACGTCCCTGGTGATGCCGAACAGCTCGGCGGCTCCGGTGAGTTGGGGCCCGTAGATGCCGAGGCTGTGGGCTTCGTCGACCATCAGTGCCGCGTGATAACGGATACACAGCTCGGAGACGGCATCGAGCGGTGCGAGGTCGCCCTCCATGGAGTAGAGGCCGTCGACGATGACCAGCACGGCCCCGTCGTCGACGACGGGCTGCTGGAGTCGGGCCTCGAGATCGGCCATGTCGTTGTGCTTGAACTTGACCACCGACGCTCCGGAGAGCGCGCTGCCGTCGCGGATCGAGGCGTGGGCTGCAGAATCGACGATCACCGTGTCACCGGGGCCGACGATCGCGCTGATCGTTCCGAGATTCGTCTGGTAGCCGGTGGTGAAGACGAGTGCGTCGTCGGTTCCGTGCCACTGGGCGATCTCGTGTTCGAGTTCGAGGTGGAGGTCCAGGGTGCCGTTGAGCAGGCGACTTCCGGTGACGGCACTGCCGAACGTGTCGAGTGCGTGCTGAGCACCCTCGACCACCTTCGGGTGGTCGGCGATGCCGAGGTAGTTGTTGGAACCGAGCATGATCTTGTCTTCGCCCTCGACGCGAACGACGGGAGCGACAGCCGATTCCATCTTGCGGAAGTAGGGGACCACATCGGCTTCTCGGACGGCCCGCAGCAAATCCACGCGTTCGTCGCCGCCGAGTCGTTTCATCAATCTGTTGACAACCATCGTGTACCAGAACTCCTCACAGAGTCGATTGTGGTTCGTCGCGAATTCATGAGTTGATTCGGAGCCGGCGGCGACATCGATCGGTATTCGACGAAAGAATATTCGATGTTTCGATAGACGCTTTCGCAACGGAAATCAGTCGGTAAAACGGCCCGAAAAAATGATCTCGGTATTTTTTGATCGCCAAGATTTTACGATATCTTTAGTTTATCTGTGCAGGTCACAGGGTATCGTCGATGGTCAGCGCGAATTCACCTGCTCCACCGCTGTGATTATGGATTACGACCGATTTGTCGCGATCAAGTGATGGCACAAAAACGGCGTAGACGCAATCAATCAGTGGCACACAATCGATTAGTGACACAAGGAGAAGAACTGTGACTGGATTAATGGTGCGCGAAAGGGAAACCCTCGAGAAGTACATGCCGGGTTTGATGCACTATCTGGACACAACCCCGCTGGATCGACTCGAGTCGCGTGAGTCGGACGCGATCGACAAGTTTCGAGAATTCGGTGGCACCGGTTTGGTGGTTCCGACCGAACTCGGGGGTCTCGGTGCTCCGGCCATCGACGCGGTCCGGGCGCAGCGGGCCATCGGGTCGCGGTCGCCCTCTCTGGGTGCGGGAACCACGATGCACCATCTCTCGGTCGCCTCGCTGACGGAATTCGCTCGCGGTGCCACCGAGGACGACCGTGCCTTGATCAAGGGACTGGTCGAACAGAAGGCGATCGTCGCCTCCGGATTCTCGGAGGGCGTGACCGGCGGGAGTGTGTTCATCCCGACGATGACCGCGGTGAAGAAGGGCGAGAACTACATCGTCAACGGCAGCAAGAAGCCGTGCAGCCTGGCACGATCGATGGATCTGCTGACCTGCAGCGTGGAGATCGACTCCGGCGACCGTGCCGTCGCCCTGATCCCGGCAAGTCTCCCGGGAATGAGCGTGAAGCCGTTCTGGACCACCGACATCCTGGCCGGCGCGCAGAGCGAAGAGGTCCTGCTCGAGGACGTCGAAGTGCCTGCCAGTCTGGTTCTGCCGAACAAGGACGACGACCCCGACGGCGTGCACGAGATGACCGGATACCTCTGGTTCGGCATGCTGATCTCGGCCAACTACATCGGTGCAGCGACGTCTCTGCTCGAGCGCATGATCGAGCAGGACAAAGGCGACTACGAGGGATACGCTCGCGCGGCGGCCGAACTGGAGACGTCGATGGCGGCGATCGAGAACGTGGCCCGCGCCTTCGACGAAGGTGAACGCGGGCAGGACATCTCGGTGAGGTTGTTGTTCAACCGCATCGCCGTTCGCGACGCTCTGGTGCGGGGCAGTTCCGCTGCGGTCGAATCGTTGGGCGGGATCGGCTTCATCAAGTCACCCGAAATCGCTTATGTCGCAGCGGCATTGCACGCCTTTGCTTTTCATCCGCCGTCACGGCGATCGATCTCGGAGACCCTCGCCCGGTTCCACGCAGGCGAAGAGTTCGCCTTCGTCAAGTAGGGGTCAGTCCTCGAATCGCTCTTCGTCGGCCAGCTTGTCCTCGCCGCGGTTTCGGAAGAACTTGAATCCGGGGATTCCGATGACCGCGCGCCGGACGTCCTTGGTGACTCCGAGCAGCTCGTGAATCTCGGGGGACACCGTGTCGAGGGTGGCGAGGATGGGAAGCAGCGCTTCCATGTGAGCGAGGAGTCCAGGCAGCTGATCGACCATGGCGATCGCTGCGTCGACTTCCTCCTCCGAGAGGTTGTCGACGAACTTGCGGGCCATGGGTTCGGATTTCTTGGCGATGGGATCGAACAACTCGATCAGTTCGAGCGCGGTGTGCGAGGCGACCGATGCCGAGGCGACCACGTCGTCCGCGGCACCGGTTGTCCGCTGCACGCTGGCGACCACGGCGTCGGCGGAGTCGATCACGTGATCGATGCGTGTCATCAACATCTCAATACGCGTCAGCAGTGCTTCGATTCGGCCGGGGAGGGTAAGCGCGAAAGCGGTCGTGGTGAGCATCCAGCCCGCTCCGGCCCGCGCTACCGCGACTCCGCGCCGGAGCACCGTTTCGGTACCGAGGGGATCGGGGAGAACCACACCTGCCAAGACCAGAGCCATAGGAGCGACAATGCCACACCGACACCACGCCCCGAGTGCCGTTAGCCTCGACGCATGAGAGCTCTCGTCACCGGTGCCAGCGGATACATCGGGTCGCGGTTGGTGGCAGCGCTGCTGGCCGACGATGCCGACGTCGTCGTCGGCTCCCGAACGCCGGACAACCTGCGGACCTTCGACTTCTTCGACTCCGTCACCGCAGTCTCGCTCGACGTCACCGACGAACGGTCCTGCGCGGCCGCGTTCGCGGAATCCGGTGACATCGATGTCGCCTACTACCTCGTTCACGCCATCGGCGAGTCGGATTACCGCGCGCAGGACCGACGATCCGCCGAGCAGTTCGCAGCCGCGGCCGCCCGTGCGGGAGTGGGCCGAATCGTCTACCTCGGCGGTTTCGTACCCGACGACGACCATCTGTCGGAGCACCTCGCGAGCCGGGCGGACGTCGGCGAGGCACTGACGGTGGACGGCGTCGAGCTGGTCTGGCTCAGAGCGGCCATCGTCCTCGGTGCCGGCTCGACGTCGTACGAGATGTTGCGTTACCTCGCGGACCGCTTGCCGGTGCTGCCGCTGCCGAGTTGGCTGGCCGAGCCCGTGCAGCCCATCGCCGTCGACGACGTGCTGCACTACCTGGTGGCGTCCGCCGACGCCGAGACGGTCCCGGCGGGCTCCTACGACATCGGTGGGCCGGATGTGGTGCCGTATCGAGATCTGGTGTTCGCGTACGTCGAGGCTGCCGGTCTCCAGCGCATCGGCGTTCCGGTGCCGCTGGTGCCGACCTCGCTCGCAGGAAAGGTGATCGGAAAGATCATTCCGATTCCCGCCGGACTCGCCGAGGATCTCGTCGGATCATTGCACAACACGATGACGACGTCCGAGAGTCGGATTCGCGAGCTCGTTCCCGACCCTCCCCGAGGTCTCACCACGATTGCCGACGCCATGGCCCGTAGTGTGCGGGGAATGGTCGGTGACCCTCCCGGTGTGTGCTCCCTGAAGGATCCGCTTCGGCTGGCGAACACCGACGCGGCGTGGAGCGGCGGTGACGCCCTGGGGATCAGGCGTCGCGGTGTCGCGGCGTCGTCGGACCGCACGTGGGGGTTGATCGAAGCCCTCGGTGGGCGTCGACTGCTGTACTCGAAGCCCGTTGCGGCGGCGGTGCGGACCAATCTCGACGTGATGGCCGACGTGAATCGACGCGCGAGGTCGGTCGTGCGCCGACTGACCGATACCGAGGAGGCGTGATGGGAACGTGGTCCACGACCGCGCTCAACGTGATGAAGTCCGCTCTGGTCGACCCGGTCGAGCGCGATCACAAGGAGTCCGACGCAGCGTTCCGCAAGCGGAGAATCATCGTGCTGATCACACTGGTGATCGGTGCGACGGTGCTCTATTTCTCGCTCAAGGTCGAGCCGGGCGATCCGGCGTTCTACGCACTGACCCTGGTGTTGGCTGCGGTGTGGACGGTAGGTGGATTCCTTTCGGGCCCATTGCATCTCGGACGCATTCAGGTCGGGGGATCGATCAGGCGACCGATCGTCACACCCATCCTGATCGGCCTCGCCGTCGGTGGGGTGTTCATGCTCGGCGGACTCGTCGTTCGGCAGATACCGCCGCTCGCCGACTTCACCGAGAACGTACTGGCGCACGCTCGGGTGGGTTCGCTGGTGCTCATCGTGTTCATCGCGCTGCTCAACGGCGTCGCCGAGGAGATCTTCTTCCGAGGAGCGTTGTACGCGGCCATCGGCGTCAGGCATCCGGTCATCATCTCGACGGTCGTCTACGCGATCGCCACCCTCGCCTCGGGCAACCCGATGCTCGGCTTCGCCGCGGTACTTCTGGGGTACGTGATGGGACTGCAGCGGCGTGCGTCCGGCGGAATTCTGGCGCCGATCCTGACGCACGTCAGTTGGTCGGCGGTCATGGTTCTCGCCCTACCGCCGCTCTTCGTGTGACCTCTGCCGGACGATCGAAAAGAGGCACAAGCACCGATTCGACCAGCGATAACGGATCTGGCCGCTGATTCGTTCGGGATCTGGGCTACATTGCGCAGGTGAGTGAAAATCTCGATCGCGTCGATCGTTTGATCATCGACGAGCTTGTCTCCGACGGACGCGCCACTCTGGCGACGTTGGCGGAGAAGGCTTCGCTGTCCGTCTCGGCCGTTCAATCCAGAGTCAGGCGGCTGGAGTCCCGACGCGTGATCCGTGGGTACACGGCGCAGGTCGACCCGGAGGCCCTCGGTCGGCCGCTGTCGGCGTTCGTGGCCATCACTCCGATCGATCCCGCGCAACCGGACGATGCCCCCGCCAGGTTGAAGCATCTGTCGGCCATCGAGTCGTGCCACTCGGTTGCCGGTGAGGAAAGCTACGTCCTGCTGGTACGCGTCGAGTCGCCGAGGGCGCTCGAGCGTCTGCTGCAGGAGATCCGAGCAACCGCCAACGTGCGGACACGCAGCACGATCATTCTGCAGACCTTCTACGACCGCTGACCGCACGCCACACCCGGTCCGACGACATGGGCAGGTCGTACAGTCGGGCACCGACGGCGTCACGGATCGCGTTGGCCAGAGCCGGTGCCACGGGGTTGTACGGAGACTCGCTCATCGACTTGGCACCGAACGGACCCAGACGGTCGTAGGTGTCGGCGAACAGAACCTCGGTGCGGGGAATGTCCGCGAACTGCGGAACGTGATAGCTGCGAATCGAATCGGTGGTGACCAGACCGGCACCGTCGGTACGAATCTCCTCGTACAGTGCGCTCCCGATCGCTTGGGCGACGCCACCCTCGACCTGTCCACGGCACTGCTGCGGGTTCATCACGGTTCCTGCGTCCGCGCTCTGCACCGACTGCAGTATTTTCACGGTACCGGTGTCCTCGTGCACCGCCACCCGGAACGCGTGCACGTTGAACGCGAGCGAACGCGGCAGCCCACCACTGTTGCCCGCGGTCACGAGGGTGCCTCCTGCCATCGTCAGAACGTCGTCGAGGGTGACGAAGCGATCTCCGCAGCGCACCCCCTCCGGTCCGAGTGTGCAGTCCGAATTCCGGTGTCCGGTCGCGGCGGCGGCCAACTCCAGGATCCGAGTCGACATCGCGCGAACCGCCGCGTACAGGGCCTTGCCCGCCACCACGGTGCCCGCCGAACCGAATGCGCCCGTGTCGTACGTGACCGAGTCGGTGTCGGATTGATCGACTCCGATGCGGTCGACGGACGTGCCCAGCTCACTCGCCGCGATCTGAGTGTGGACGGTGGTGGTGCCGTTGCCGAATTCTGCAGTCCCGACCCGTATCTCGTACCGACCCTCGGGCAGCAATGCCACCGAGGTCTCGGCGCGGTGACCGCGCGGCGGAATGGTCGCGATCATGGCCACCGCCATCCCTTCGCCGACCTTCCATCCCGCCGGTGCGTGCTCGCCGTTGCCGCGTCGCAGAGCGGCTTCGGCCAGATCGATGCACTGGTCGAGGCCGTAGCTGCCGAACTGCAGATCGTCCGCCTCGTGGTGTGCGGCGACGATGTCGTCGCCGGGGACGATCACGTTGCGCCTGCGGAACTCGAACGGATCGATGTCGATCTCTCGGGCGAGATCGTCCATCGCCGATTCGATCGCGAACATCACCTGCCCCAATCCGTAACCGCGGAAGGCTCCGGACGGAATGTTGTTGGTGTACACGGTTTTTGCGTCGACCCGCTTGTTGGCGCACCGGTAGATCGCCACCGACTCGCCGCAGCCGTGGAACATCACTCCGGCACTGTGGTTCCCGTAGGCACCGGCGTCGGTGAGGACGTCGATCGCCAGGGCCGTCAGGATACCGTCGGCGCTCGCGGCGGCGGTGACGTCGACACGGAACGGATGACGACACGGCGACACGGTGAACTCGTCCGTGCGCGTGAACTCGAACTGCACCGGTCTACCGGTACGCAGTACCGCCAGCGCCACCACGTCCTCGGTGAGCAACTCCTGCTTGCCGCCGAATCCGCCGCCGACGCGCGCGGTGAACACGCGGACGCGATCGCGTGCCAAGCCGAAGATCTCGCAGATCTCGTCTCGCACCAGAAACGGAACCTGAGTGCTGGTGCGCAGATTCAGCTTTCCGGTCTCGTCCAACCAGCCGATGGTGCCGTGGGTTTCCAGGTGCACGTGCTGAATCCGCTGAGTGGTCCAGCGGCCGGTGACCACCGCAGCTGCGTCGCGGACGCCCGCGTCGACGTCCCCGGTACTGCCGTGCAGCTCGGCCACCAGATTGCGCGACGGATCCGCGATCCGAGCCGTCGCGTCCTTGTCGCCGTGGATCTTCGGCGCATCGTGGGCAAGCGCGGACTCCGGATCGAACACTGCGGGCAGCACGTCGTACTCGACGACGAGAGCGCGGCACCCTTCCTCGGCTGCCGCGACCGATTCTGCTACCACGATCGCCACTCGCTGGCCGATGAAGCGCACGACGGTATCGAGAACGTGGGTATCGTCCGGATCGTCGACGCGGCGGTCGTGTCGGGCCGTCGAGAACGCGGTTCTCGGACTGTCTTTCGCAGTCAGGATCAACTGGACGCCCGGCACCTGCTCGGCCGCGCTGGTATCGATGGACACGATCCGGGCATGTGCGTGTGGACTTCCGAGAACACTGGCGTGCAGCAATCCGGGAGGGGTGTGGTCGAGTGTGTACGGCTCGGTTCCGGTGACGATGCGGGTACTTGCCGGTGCCGCGAGGGACCGTCCACACGCCGGACCGTCGACGGACTTCTCGGTGTTGACCACTCCGCAGACGGCGTCGGACACGGCGCGATACCCGGTGCAGCGACACAGGTTTCCCTTCAGCCGTTCGGGAAGCTCGTCCAGATCGCCCTCGGTCAGCGTCGAGGCCGTGACGATCATTCCCGCAGTGCAGAACCCACACTGGAATCCGGCGGCTTCGACGAACCGGCTCTGCATCGGATGGAGATCGTCCGGTGTACCGAGCCCCGCAACGGTGGTGACGGACCGGTTCGCTGCACGGAACGCGGGGAAGATGCACGAATGCACCGGTTCACCGTCGACGAGAACCGAACATGCGCCGCAGTCGCCCGCGTCGCACCCCTTCTTCACCTCGAAGTGGTCGTGTTCACGGAGCATGGTGCGCAGACACTGACCTGGCCGTGGAGTGACATCGGTCGGTACACCGTTGATGTCTACGATCATGACAACTCCTCGCGAATCTGCTGCGCTGCAGTGCAACTGATGTGACGCCGCCAGTCCGGAGCCCCGTGGGGGTCGTCGTACCAGTGCTGGGGACCGATGGTGGCGGCGAGCGCGTCGTCGAGTTCGCCCGCCGTCGGCAGGGCCGGGAAGCGCAGAACGAACGGACGGACGGTCGACGCGCTGACGGTCAGAACGAACTCGCCGCCCTCGTCGACCCGCCCGATCACCACGGCCGCCGATCGGCCGAGCGGTGACAGCGCGAGCTTGCGCATCGCCGTTCGCGACTGGAGAGCGTGCAGTGGGACATCGATACTGCGCAGCACGTCTCCCGGTCGCAGGGCGTTGGCGTGCGGGCCCGTGACCAGGTCTGCGATCGCGATGCGGTAGTCGTGATCGGGGCCATCGCCCGACCACACCTGCCCGACGCCGTCGAGGGCTGCGGTCAACGAGATCATCGCTCCGGCAGGAAGGGCCAGCGCGATGTTGCCGCCGACGGTGGCGGTCTTCCAGATCTTGAACGAGGCCAACAATGCTGCTGCGCAGCGGGGAAACAGCGCGGTGGCCGGCCACGGAGAGGTGTAGCGCGCCAGCGTCTCGATGGTGCACGTCGCGGCGATAGAAAGCCCGGTCTCGGTGACGGTCAACGGCTCCCAGCCCAAGGCGGTGATGTCGACGAGGGTGGCCAGATGGTCCTGCTTCTCCGAGAACAGCCAGGTACCTCCCGCGAGGACCGCAGTGTCCACACGTCCTGGCGGAAGGTCCGCGCGGGAGCCGGGAAGCACGATGTCGTCGACAGTACCGAGATCCATGGTCGTCGTTCACCCCTCGTCCTCGCCGGCGGATCCTCCACGCCGGCAGATCCACCAGCCGATGTGTTCTCTCGAACTGTAGTGAGTATCTGTTACCGATCTTCGGTCGTTCGGCGATACGCCCGAAACCCGGTGGAAACAACCCACACATACTGTTTCTTCCTACGCGCTCGGCTGTTTCGGGCACGCTCAGCGAGGGCCGGGGGAGGAACCGCAGTGCAGGTCAAGGACTTGCTGGACGCCGCGCAGCTCGGCATTCGATTGCTCACCTCCGATACCGACGCACTGGGTCGGACGTTGCGATGGACGTACACGACGGATCTGCCCGACCCGTCGCGCTACATCGCGGGTGGTGAGCTGGTCATCACCGGTCTCGTATGGCATCGAACGCGCGCGGACAGTGAGATGTTCGTCCGGGCCGTCACCGAATCGGGAGCGTCGGCACTGGCCGCCGGTGAAGGGCTTCTCGGCCACGTCCCACCCGATCTGATCGAGGCCTGCGAGCGGCACGGTCTACCGCTGCTCGCAATACCCGAGGCCGTGTCGTTCGGGGAGGTGACCGAGTTCCTCGTCGGCCGTGTCACCGGAGACCGCATAGCCATGCTGAACACCTCGCTCGTCCGGCAACGTCAGCTGCTCACGGCGATCGCGGACGGCAGGGCGCTCGACGAGTTGGCGTTGCACACCTCCAGGGAGACCGGGATGGCGTGTCTGATCTTCACCGCGACCGGACGTCGGCTGGTCGCCGAGGTCTCGGCGTTCACCGATGCCGACGTGGACACGCTGACGCACGCCGCGCTGTCCTCCGAAAGGCTCCCCACGACAACCACTCTCGGTGACGGCGATGTGTACAGCATCTTCGGCATCGGACCGTCGCTCGTGCAGCGGACCACGCGATGGTTCCTCGCAGTGGCCGGAGACATGGCGACGTTCCCACCCGCCATCTCCGACGCGTTCGGTCAGCTCGCGGCGATCGCCGCGCTCGATCGTGCTCGACGCGAGGAGGGGCGGCTGGTCCGTCGTGAAATCGCCGACCAGGCAGTGGCGTTGATCGAAACCGACAGCACCAGACCCGAAGCCATGACGCGGCTGCGCCAGGCAGGAGTCGACCCGGACCGCTCGCTGGTCGTCGTCAGGGTCGTCCACAGCGGACGGATCGACCTGCGCGAGATGCTGCGCACGGTTCTGAGCGACACCCTGACCTCCTTCGGCGGCGGGTGCGTCGGATGCAGCACGCACGGCGACATCGTCGCCGTCGTGAACACCGACGATCCGAGCTTCACGCACACACTGCGAACCCGATTGAGCCGCTTGGGCTCCGGCATCGGACACAGCCGTCTGCTCGTGGGCGTCAGTTCCGAAGCGACCGGGATCACCATCGACGGCGCGCTGCGATCGGCCCGCCACGCACTGGAAATGAGCAGGCAAGGGTCGAGCCCGGTGACCATCACCGCGGGTGCGCAGCCGACATCGGCGGTGACGATGCTCTCGGCTCTGCCCGACGACGTGCGTCGGTCGTTCGTCGAACACGTTCTGGCGCCGCTGCTCGACTACGACAGGCGAACCGATGCCGGTCTGACCGATACCCTCCGCGAGTTCCTGGCCACCGGCGGATCGTGGAACCGAACGGCCGAATCGTTGCACGTACACCTGAACACCGTGCGGTACCGAATCAAGCGAGTCGAGGAGTTGCTGGGCCGCGATATGAGTTCCACCTCGGATCGGCTCGATGTCTATCTCGCGCTTCAATCCATCCCTCGTTCGTCGGCTACCGGGGCCGCATAGGATCGAACGATGACTGGCTTCACCGGAATACCCTTCGCGGCTCTGGACTTCTACGAGGACCTCGAAGCCGACAACAGCAAGCTCTGGTGGAACGAGCACAAGGACGTCTACGACAACGCGGTCAAGGGTCCGATGACGGCGTTGCTCGCGACACTCGAATCGGAGTTCGGTACCGCAAAGGTCT
Source organism: Rhodococcus sp. 05-2255-3B1 (assembly GCF_002258545.1). Lineage (NCBI taxonomy): Bacteria > Bacillati > Actinomycetota > Actinomycetes > Mycobacteriales > Nocardiaceae > Rhodococcus > Rhodococcus sp. 05-2255-3B1. The sequence goes on from NZ_NOZC01000002.1 coordinate 37,015, forward strand.
TCCGCCCCTACCGCGACGTTCGCTTCTCCAAGGACAAGACCCCGTACAAGACCCACCAGGGCGGCTTCGTCGCTCGCGGTGACAGTCTCGGCTTCTACGTGCAGATAGATCCCGCCGGATTGTTCGTTGCAGGCGGCTTCTACAACTCCTCGTCCGAGGGCGTTGCCCGCTACCGCCGCACCGTCGACGACGACGTCCGCGGAGCCGAACTCGAGCGGATACTGGCGACGCTGACCAAGGCCGGCTACGAGATCGGCGGCGACAAGCTCAAGACCAAGCCGCGGGGATACGAGCTCGACCACCCGCGCATCGACCTCCTGCGCCACAAGTCACTCACCGCGGGCAAGCATTTCGGCTCACCCGCGTGGCTCGAGACACCCAAGGCCGCGACGAAGGTGCGCGATGCCTGGCGAGCTCTCGCACCGTTGGTGGAGTGGACTGCGGCACTGCACACGTGAACTCAGCGCACTACCCGACGACAGAGTATGTCCGCCAGGCACTTCCGGCGTCCGGGGCATCCTCGCGTTCGACGGTTGCCTGAATCAGACCGTACGGCCGATCGTCCGCGTTGAACACCTCGAGATTGTTCTCGATGCCGAACTTGCCCAGGTCGTAGACGAAGTGATGCTTGTTGGGTGCGGACATGGTGATCTCGGCGATGAACGGATACTTCTCCAGCACCGCCTCGCCCATGGCGTAGAGGGTCTGCTGGAGGGCCAGTGACTGCAAATTGGCGAACCGTTCGATCATCGCCGCCTTCACGCCCGCGTAGACGCCGTCCCACTCGACGTCGGTGGTGGTGTATCGCCACTGCGCTGTCAACGATGTCGCCATCACCCGGTCGGTCGTGGGCTCGAGAATCGTCAGGTCGTCCTCGAGGAATCCGTGGAACTCCGAACCTGTCGACTTGAGAATCACCATTTCCTTGAAGCCGCTGATCACCCACGTCCGCTGCGCGTCACCCTTGCCCTCGACGGTCACCGCCGACGTACGGATCTCCTCGCCCTTGCGGGTCCACGTGTGATCGTGCTCGACGCCGTCGATCACCGCGCGGGCCCACGCGTACTCCTCGAGTTCGATGCGCGCACCCTCCACCGGCTCCACATCGTCGACGAAGTGGCGGGCCAGATCGAGGCCGTAACTCTCCAGGTGGAGCAATCCCTTGGTCTTCGCGTACGCGTACGCGGTCTGCTTCTGAGTATCGGTGGGAAGGACATTGGACTGATCGCCCACCAGGTGAGCTGGGGAGAAGTCACCACGCAGAGCGCTCGAGACGTTGATGTCGTGGATCTCGTGCCGAGGCGAGTCCCGATAGATCCGCACCACGCGGTTCTCGGCCTTGCCGTACTGATTGGATCCGAGGACGATCTTGCCGGTCAGGTCGGTCATGTCAGCTCCCGCGATAGGTCGAATAAGCGAAGGGGGACAACAGCAATGGGACGTGGTAGTGGGCGTCGGGATCGGTGACGGTGAACGAGATGGACACCTCGGGATAGAAGCTCGGTGTTCTCGTCGCCTCGAAGTAGTCGCCGGTGTCGAACGACAGGCGGTACACGCCCGGATCGATCGGACCGGGCACGACCTCGCCGATGCGGCCGTCGCCATCGGTGGTGGCCGTGGAGATCTCGCCTTCCTCGGGATGGAACAACCGCACCCTCATCCCTACCGCAGGTGTCCCCGACGTCGCGTCGAGGACGTGCGTCGACAATCCCGTCACTGCTCGGGGCCCAGCATGCGGCCGAGGCGAATTCGATTGATCTTGGCCAGTTCCACGCGCAGCACCCGTCTTTCGGTTTCGGCATCGTTGTCGAGCCTCTCCTCGAGGATAGCGAGCAGTTCCTCCGCGGATCTGCCGGTGGCGCACACCAGGTAGACGTGACCGAACTTCTCCTCGTAGGAACGATTTCCCGCCGCCAGCTTGTCGAGCACCTCGGTGCCCGCGCTCGTCACCGCGGCCTGCTCACGTTTCGACGACGGGTTGTCGGCCTTGCCTCCGATCCGAGGATGACCGTCGAGCGCATGGTCGATCTCCGCCTCGGGTAGTTCGGCCAACACCCGATCTGCTCTGTCCAACAGCATGTCTCGGCTGTCGAAGGGGCGACCGTGGGCGACTCGACGGGCCCAGATCGACGACGCGCAGCACTCGTAGAGCGCATGCATCGCCTGCCTGTCACTGAGCCGATTGAACCCGTCGAGCCCTATCCATTCGTGTAGCAACTCGCGCTCTCTATCTGAAATCGTTGATGCGACCGAACCGCGCGGCCGCGATCGGGTTGGCATCGGCCACGAGATCGTCGAACCGGTAGTTGGCGATCTTGGCAATCTCGATCATCGCGAACGACCGCTCGGCCGACGGTGCGTTCTCGACGCGAGACCAGCCGTTGGCCAGGACTCGATCGTAGCGTTCGGTCTCCCGCGCGCAGATCACCAGCGGGAAGCCGAAGTGTTCCCTGTACTCGGCGGCGAGTTGGACGATGTTGTTGTGTTCGTCCTCCTCGAGGTTGGACAGGCCGACGTGATCGGCCGCGTTGAGGGTGCCGGTGGCGTCCTCGCTGCCGAGATCGGGGTAGCTGTTGATCAGCTCGATCTGTTCCTCGGTGGTGCCGGCCAACAGTGCCTCCTGGAAGGCCTCGCGCAGACCGTGCGCATCGGCGAAAGGGCGCTGCTGGTAGGCGCGTTCGACCACCCACGGAGTGCCCTGCACCAGGCCGCCGAACGTGGCGGCGAAGTCCTCGGCGGACATCTCGTTGACCTTGTCGAGGGTGATGCCTTTACCCGGACCGCCTGCAACCGCCTGGCCGCGGTTGCCGATGTGGAAGAACAACACGTTGAGCACGATCGCGGACACCGCGCCGAGAACGATGCCGCTGCCGAACAACATCTCGAGCCAATCCGGCACGCCCTCGGAGACCGACGGTTGAATGGTCACCAGCATCGCCAGTCCGAGACTGGTGGCCACGATGATCAGGTTGCGATGATCGGTGAAGTCCACCTTCGACAGCGTCTGGATTCCGACGACGGCGACGGTCGCGAACAGCGCCAGCGCGGCACCACCGAGTACCGGTGGCGGGATGGACGCGACGACCGCCGCGGTCTTGGGCAGCAGGCCGAGCAGGATCATGATGCCGCCGGCCGCGGCGACGACCCACCGGCTGCGCACACCGGTCAGGCGCACCAGGCCCACATTCTCCGAGAACGCCGTATACGGGAACGAGTTGAACGTACCGCCGATGACGGTGGCCACTCCGTCCGCCCGCAGAGTCGCTGCGATGTCGTCCTTCTTGATGCGCTTGCCGACGATCTCACCCGTCGCATACACACTGCCGGTGGTTTCGACGGCGATGATGAGCATGACGACGATCATCGAAATGATCGCGATGACACTGAATTTGGGTACTCCGAACAGGAAGGGTTGGGTGAAGCCGACCCACGATGCATCCGAGGTGCCGTCGAAGTTCATGTCTCCCAGCACGAATGCCACGGCGCTTCCGATCACGAGGCCGAGCAGCACGGCGATGGTGGCCATGAAGCCCTTGAAGAAACGTTGGATCAGCACGATGATCAGCAGCGTGCCGATCGCGTACGCCATCCACCGGCCGTTCGTCGGATCCTGCTCGTGCGTAGCGGGATTGGTCACCGCATCGTTGACGGCCACCGGGAGCAGCGCGACACCGATGATCGTGATGACGGTACCGGTCACCACCGGCGGGAAGAACCGCAGCAGCTTGCTGAAGTACGGAGCCATGAAGAAGGTGACGAGTCCGGCGACGATGACGGCGCCGTAGACGTACAGCAACCCCTCGGTGCCGCCGCCGTTCGCCATCGCGATCGCGATTACCGGAGAGACACCGGCGAACGTCACACCCTGCAGCAGCGGGAGTCGAACGCCGACCTTCCAGAATCCGACCGATTGAATGATCGATGCGATGCCGCAGGTGAACAGATCCGCATTGATCAGGTGGATCAACTGTTCGTTGGTCAGTCCGATCGCGCTGCCGATGATGATCGGTACCAGGACAGCGCCTGCGTAGAACGCGACGACATGTTGGAACCCGTAGGCGGCAAGTTTCGGAACGGGAAGCACTTCGTCGACAGGATGGACACGTTTGCGTGTGGTGGGCTTGACGGACATGGGTGGGCACCTCGCGGAAGCAACAGGGCAGGATTCCTGCGACGCTGCAGGAGAAGTGCACTAAGAATCAGCCATCACGCCTATCCTCGCTAGTCGAGCGCGCACAAACTTCGGGGCGTACTCGACGTGGACGTTGTGCGAACATCCAAGACTCCACCGAACGGAGAAGGGAGCGATCGTGTCGGACCTGGCCGTCGGAGTGCTACTGGCCGCCGGTGCCGGAACGCGATACGGATCGCCCAAGGTTCTCGCCCACGACGGGCTGTGGTTGCGGACGGCGGTGCAGGCGCTGCGCGACGGTGGCTGTGATCGCGTGGTCGTGGTTCTCGGCGCAGCAGATGCGCCCATGCCCGACGGCGTGATCGCGGTGCACACGCCCCAGTGGAACCAGGGCATGAGCGCCTCCTTCACCGCCGGTTTGGCGGCGACGGCGGACGCGGAGTACGCGGTTGTGCACGTGGTCGACACCCCGGACGTCGGATCCGAGGTGGTTCGGGCAGTACTCGGTGCAGCGCGGGAAACCGGTCTCGCCAGGGCCGTGTTCGACGGCCGTCCCGGCCATCCTGTCGTTCTGGCGCGTCGACACGTGGACGCAGCCGTGGCATCGGCATCGGGAGACTCAGGTGCCCGAGACTTCCTGAGGGGAAGAGACGACGTCGTTGCCGTCGAATGTTCGCACTGGGCAACGGGAATCGATCACGACTATCGGTGAGCGCCCGGTCGGAGGATTCGAGCGGCAACGGCGTCGATCATGCCGTCGAACTGATGACCACCGGTCGGGAACTCGACCACCGTCGCCGACGGAAGAGCCTTCGAGTTCAGCGCCAGGTGAGAAATGGGAACCACGTCGTCGTCCCGGCAGTGGAGGAGTGTCAGGCCGGTCTCGGGCTCCTGGGTGGTGAACGCGTAGTCGGCGACGTCCCACCCACGCGGCGTCCAGTCCGGCATTGCCAACAGAGTGGCTCGCAGGGGTAGCTCCCGGCGATGTTCTGCCAAGACCCTGACGAGGATCGATGCGCCGAAAGAATGCGCAATCACCGCATCGTCGGGTCCGAGCCGGTCCAGGTGCTGCCGAACCGGTTCGGCCCAGTCCTCGAAACCCATCGCGGTGTCGGGCAGCTCCGGCATCCGAGGGTCGAGGCGCAGAGCCTGCGCAAGCCCGTTGGCCAGCGGTGCGTCGTCGACGAATCCGCCGGCACCGTGAACGAACAGAAGTCGGCCGACCATGCTGTGGTCCTTTCCTCGGCAATGCTGTCATCGGAGATGACCGAACTGCGGCCGTGAATTCACCGGTTGACTCGGATTCGGGGTCCGTGCGAGCATCGGCGGCAGCGTCGCGTGTCGATGACGGACTGCGTCAGGCATGGAGGCGTCGTACTGCCCAGGAGGCAGCGCATGTCCATTTCGTTCGATCACACCATCATCGTGGCGAAGAACAGTTCCGACTCTGCGGCGTTCTTTCGCACGCTGTTCGCTCTGCCGGAGGCACCGTCGTGGGGGCCGTTCGTCAACGTGCAACTCACCGACGGCACGCTCGTTCAATTCGCCGAGCCTCCCTTCGACGATATTCAGTTCCAGCACTACGCCTTTCGAGTCAGCGACGATCTGTTCGATGCGGCCTACGCCAGGCTTGTCGACCAGGGCATCGAGCACTGGGCCGATCCTCGGATGACCGAACCCGGCACCGTCAACACCGGTCACGGTGGCCGCGGAGTGTACTTCCGCGACCCGACCGGTCACTTCTTCGAGATGCTGACGCACTCGTACCTGCCGACGCCGGGTGAGCCGGTACCGTAGCCACCGTGGCCGAGCACCAGCATGTTTCGATGACGAGATCTGCCTACGACACCGTCGCCGAAAGCTACGCCGACCTCGTCCGCGACGAGCTCGACGGCCGACATCTCGAGCACGGATTGTTGGCGACATTCGCGGCCCGGGTACCGAGCGGGTCCGTTCTGGAGGTGGGCTGCGGATCCGGCCGCATCACCGCGGAGCTGCACCGCCTCGGCCTCGACGTAGCGGGAATGGATCTGTCGCCCAACATGATCGAGGTCGCTCGGCGCGAACATCCGCACCTGCGATTCGGTGTCGGATCCATGGAGGCATTGGACGAGGGGGACAGCTCCGTTGCCGGGATCGTTGCCTGGTACTCGATCATCCACACCCCTCCGGCGCACCTGCCTGCCGTGTTCGCCGAACTGCATCGAGTGCTCATGCCCAACGGTCCACTGCTCTTGGCATTTCAGTCCGGCGACCAGCGAGTGCGGCTCGAACACGTCTACGGGCACTCGGTCTCCTACGACGCCTATCGACTCGACCCCGACGCAGTCGCGGGCATGCTCGTCGACGCGGACTTCGAGGTGGACGTGCGCGTGCATCGAGCCCCGATGGGGCACGAACCCACGCCTCAGGCGTATCTGTTGGCCCGCACACGAGCGACGCGGTCGTGATTTTCGGACCGGATGCTGCGCTGCCACATCGCCCTGCGCGAATCGTCGTCGCGGGAACATCCGGTTCCGGCAAGACCACGCTGGCCGCGCGCCTCGGGTGCCTGCTCGGCATCGAACACATCGAGATCGACAGCCTGTTCCACGGACCGAACTGGACACCGCGTCCGACCTTCGAGCACGACGTCGACGAGTTCGTTGCACGTTCTTCTTGGGTCACCGAATGGCAGTATGTCCGAGACCGTCTCGCCGACCGAGCCGAGCTGTTCCTGTGGCTCGACCTACCCCGTCGAACAGTTATGCGGCAGGTGACAATTCGGACGCTACGCCGCAGGTTCGGTAGGCGTGAGCTGTGGAACGGGAACATCGAGCCGCCACTGCACCGCATCTTCCTCGACCGTGAACACATCATTCGATGGGCGTGGAACACCGATCGGTCGACCACCGAGCGGGTGCGGCAACTGAGTGCGCGCCGCCCAGAGCTGACGATTGTCCGCTTCCGGTCGCATCGGGACGTGGACGCGTGGATTGCGCGCCAGCTCATTCCTCTCGCGCGTCACTGAGCGGCAGGTGCGGTCAGCAGCCCAATTGTGTTGCCAGAGACTCGATCGAGTCGACGCTGTGGGTCCAGTCCGACTCCGCGGCGAGGTCGGCGGTCTGGCTCGGCCCGTGTTCGAGTGGACGGGCGACGAACGCCGTAGCGAACCCGCAGTCGGCTGCTGCCACGAGATCACTGTTGTGGGCAGCGACCATCATGCATTCGCTCGGCTCCAGACCCAGAATCTCCGCGGTGCGGAGATACGCGTCGGGCATGGGCTTGTACGCCTGGACCGGTTCTGCACCGAGGATCGCGTCCCACGGCAGTCCAGCGTTCTTGGCCATGTCGAGAAGCAACGAGATATTGCCGTTGGAGAGCGGGGCGATGATGAAATCGGTCCGCAGTCTCGTGAGACCGGGCACCGAGTCCGGCCACGGATCCAATCGGTGCCACACGTTGTTCAAGGATGCGACGTCGGCGTCGTCGAGCTGAACGTCGAACTCCGACAGCACGACTCGAAGAGACTCGAGATGAAGTACGTCGAGCCGCGTGAACGGTCGACTACCCGACCTGACCTGTTCCATCGCCGGTTGATACAGGCTGCGCCAGCGGTCGGCGAATGCATGACTGTCCACGTCGGAACCACACAGAGATTCGACCTCACGGGCCACACTGGTGCGCCAATCGACCACCGTGCCGAACACATCGAACAGAAGCGCCTTCAACGATCCCTCTTCTTCTTCCTTTTCTCGTTCTTGGAATGGCCACCTGCCGACAGCACCGCACCCGCCAACGGAATGAGAAGGAAGAAGAGCCAGTTCTGATCGAAGTCGGTGAGGAAGAACAATGCCAGGGAACCGAATATCACCACCGGCATCACCACTGCACGCCAGTCGATACCGGTTCCGGCCGTTGCCGGAACGGGCGACGCCCCGGTCCGAGCAGGTGCCTGGGCCGTACCCGGCGTCGCGGGGAGATCGACGAATACTGTGTCGAGCTCCCCACGCGTCGTGGCCGAAGCGATAGTGGCACTGCGCTCGTCGAACTCGGGAACCGTGAGGCGACCCTCGCTGAAGTGCAGGCTCAGCGCGTCGAGCGCCTTTTCCCGATCAGCTGTACCGATACGAATTTCCGGAAGCTCGGACATTGCTACAGGGTAACGCTATCCAAGGCCCGGATTCGAGCCAAAATTCGCATCGCTACCGATATGTCGTTATTTGATTTCTGCGAGGACGGTGCCTTGGGTGATGGCGTCGCCTGCGGTGACGGTCAGGCCGGTGATGGTGCCTGCTTTGTGGGCGTTGACGGGGTTTTCCATCTTCATCGCTTCCAGGACGGCGATGAGGTCCCCGGCCTCGACGGTGTGGCCTTCGTCGACAGC
>NZ_NOZC01000005.1:0-43272 GCF_002258545.1 Rhodococcus sp. 05-2255-3B1
GGCGAGGGCGTCGAGTTCGACGAACGAGCCCTCGTCGAGCAGGGCGGTGATCCGCTCACGGGCGGTCAGCTTGCCTTTGGCGTGGACCTTGTCCACCGCCGCCTCACCGGACGGAATCTCCGCAACCGCGAGACGTTTACGAAGATCGGCCAATTTACCCGCAGTGGTATGGATATCGGGTTCGGTTGTGGTCATGCAGATGTCCCCTACGTTGTGTGGAATGGCAAACGGAGATCGTCAGTTCGTGGCGAGCGAGCGCGCGATCACCAGACGCTGAATCTGGTTGGTGCCCTCGAAGATCTGAGTGATCTTGGCGTCGCGCATGTATCGCTCGACGCGGAAGTCGCGGGTGTACCCGTAGCCACCGAACACCTGTACCGCGTCGGTGGTCACCTTCATGGCCGCATCGGTAGCGATCAACTTGGCCACGGAAGCGTTGCGCGAGTAGGGAAGTCCGGCGTCACGCCGACGCGCAGCATCGAGGTAGGTGGCGCGGGCCGAGTCCACTGCCGCTGCCATGTCCGCCAACACGAAACCGAGGCCCTGATGGTCGATGATCTTCTTGCCGAACGCCGTACGTTCCTGGGCGTACTTCACCGCGTCGTCGAGCGCCGCCTGCGCGATTCCCACGGCTACAGCGGCAATTCCGAGCCTGCCTGCATCGAGGGCACTGAAGGCGATCTGCAGTCCCTGCCCCTCCGCGCCGATTCGCCACTCGGTGGGTACGTGGACGTTGTCGTAGTGCGCGGCGGTCGTCGGAATCGCATGCAGTCCCATCTTCTCCTCGGGCTTGCCGAAGCTCAGGCCGTCGGTTCCGTCCGGAACGAGGAAGCACGAGATACCTTTCGACCCTTCGCCGGTACGAGCGAACAGGTTGTAGAAGTCGGCCACTCCGCCGTGTGTGATCCACGCCTTCGAACCGTTCACGGTGTAGCCACCCTCGGTCGGGGTGGCCTTGCAGCTCAGTGCGGCAGCGTCCGAGCCGGCCTGTGCTTCGGACAGTGAGTAGGCGCCGATCTGCGCCCCACCGAGCATGTCGGGGAGTTTGTCGGCCTTCTGCTGTTCGGTACCGAACGCCATCACGGGATAGCAAGCCAGACCGTGCACGCTCACTGCGACTGCAACCGCCGCCCAGCGCGACGCCAGTTCTTCGAGGACCTGGAGGTACACCTCGTACGGTTGGCCACCACCTCCCCATTCCTCCGCGTACGGCAGGCTCAACAGGCCTGCCTCGCCGAGGGTGGCGAACACTCCCTCCGGGTAGGTCTCACGCCGTTCGTGGTCGTCGACGATCGGGTCGAGGACCTTGTCTGCCACGTCCCGGGTCAGGGCGATCAGATCACGCGCTTCGGACGTGGGCAACAGACGGTCGACGGGCACGTGAAAACCTCCGGGGCTATCGAATCAGTACTGCCGGACGATCCGCAGTACTGATGCACAGTACTGCACAAGCCGATGCAGTACCATCCCTGATGTGAACGCACCCGTGACCTCGCATGCCACGGCACGCCGTTCCGAACTCTTCGACCAGCTCGTGAGCTTGTTTCTGGCAGAGGGCTTCGCACACCTGACCCTCGACACCATCGCGGCCCGGCTTCGGTGCTCCAAGTCCACGCTGTACACCCTGGCGTCGAGCAAGGATCAGCTGGTCGGCGGCGCAACGGTGCACTATTTCAAGTCCATGACCACGCATGTGGAGAACGCGGTCGCCGAGGTGGACGGCACCCGCAATCGCATCACCACCTATCTCACCGCGGTGGGGGCAGCTCTCGAGTCCGCGTCCGAACAGTTCATGACCGACCTGGCGTCACTGGAGGCGGCCCGCTCGGTATACGAACGAAACACCGCCATCGCCGCGCGCCGCGTCCAGGAGTTGATCAGCGAGGGCGTGGCCAGCGGCGAAGTGCGCGACGTGCACGCGGCCTTCGTCGGGGACGTGGCCTCCTCGGTCATGGTTCGCATTCAGACTCGCGAGGTGTTTCGACTGACCGGACTGAGCGACGGCGACGCTTACCTCGAACTGGCGAAATTGCTGACGGCGGGCATCGGCGCGTAGCCGCGGAGCAGGGAATGAATCGACCTCGGTATGCGCTGACACCCAACGAATACAGTTGATCCTTCAACGAAAGAGCGCGTGATGAAGAAGATCGGATTTCTGTCCTTCGGACACTGGTCGGCGTCCCCACAGTCGCAGACGCGGTCCGCGTCGGACGTACTGCTGCAGTCCATCGACCTCGCGGTCGCCGCCGAAGAACTGGGTGCCGACGGCGCGTACTACCGCGTCCATCACTTCGCCAACCAGCTCGCGTCACCGTTCCCACTCCTCGCCGCCGTCGGTGCCAAGACGAGCACCATCGAGATCGGAACCGGTGTCATCGACATGCGATACGAGAATCCGTTCTACATGGCCGAGGACTCGGGTTCCGCCGATCTCATCTCGGGCGGGCGGCTGCAGCTCGGAGTCAGCCGAGGATCGCCCGAACAGGTCGTCGAGGGCTACCGCTACTTCGGCTACACACCGGCCGAGGGCTCCGATCACGCCGACATGGCCCGTGAACACACCCGCATCTACCTCGATCTTCTCGAAGGCAAGGGTTTCGCACAGCCCAATCCGCGGCCGATGTTTCCCAATCCGCCCGGACTCCTGCGCCTCGAACCACACTCCCCCGGTTTGCGGCAGCGCATCTGGTGGGGTGCAGGCACCCGCGACACCGCCGAGTGGACCGCGCGACAGGGCATGAACCTGATGAGCTCGACGCTATTGAGCGAAGACACCGGAGTGCCGTTCCATCGATTGCAGGCCGAGCAGATCGAACGATTCCACAAGACGTGGAGCGACGCCGGACACGACTTCGCGCCGCGAACTTCGGTGAGTCGCAGCATTTTTCCGATCGTGAACGATCTCGATCGCGCCTACTTCGGCCGAGAGGGCAGCGGCGACGATCAGGTCGGCTACATCGACGGCGGCAAGGCCCGATTCGGCAAGACGTACGCAGGCGAGCCCGATCGACTGATCGAAGAGCTCGCCGCGGACGAAGCTATCGCAGCCGCCGATACGCTGCTGCTCACCGTCCCCAACCAGTTGGGCGTCGACTACTGCGCCCACGTCCTCGACACTGTGTTGCGCGACGTCGCTCCCGCGTTGGGGTGGCGCTGACCACTCGCAGAGTGGGAGGGGATTGGTATCGGCGGATACGGGTACTGGCAGCTCGTTCACCCGCCCTCGCCTGCCAGGAGTTCCCATGCTCAAACGCGACGTATCCGCGCGCCTCGATGTAGACATCACCGCAGCCACCACGCTCGAATTCCAGATCGCAATCGCGCCGCATCCGGGCACGACGGTCACCGAATCACTGTCCTTCGTTCTCGACGGCAACCCCATCGAGGCGAAGGAAGTGAGCGGGCCGCACGGCAACCGAATTCACGTCATGCCCGCCGACGTTGGCAACCTGCAGGTCTCGTACGACGCCACCATCTTGGGCAACACCACCCCGGCACCGGTCACCGACTACGACATGTCGCTCTACCTCCGACCGAGCCGGTACGCCGAGGCCGACAAGTTCTACGGTTTCGCCGCAACCGAATTCGGCGACTACGCGGACTCCGAGGAACTGCTGGCCAAGATCTCCGCGTGGGTCGGCGCTCGCCTGAGTTACGTTCCGGGGAGCAGTGATCCGATCGACGGTGCTGTCGACACACTGCTCGCCGGACAGGGCGTCTGCCGGGACTACTCGCACCTCGTGGTGGCCATGCTGCGGGCGGTCAACGTTCCGGCCCGCCTGGTGGCGGTGTACGCACCCGGCTGCGACCCGATGGACTTCCACGCCGTCGCCGAAGCCTTCGTGGGCGGCCAGTGGCGCGTCGTGGATGCCACCTGCCTCGCCCCGCGCTCGACGCTGGTGCGCATCTCGGTCGGTCGCGACGCCGCCGACACCGCATTCCTGGACAACCACAAGGGTGCCATCACGCTGAACAGTTCCGTGGTCACGGCAGTGGTCGACGGCGAGCTCCCCGAGGACGACATCACCGAACTGGTCTCCCTCACCTGATCTCCGTCCGGACGCCCCCCACTGTGATCTGTATCACACCGGCGTTTGCTTTCGGTGACGAAAACCGACTAAGTATCCGTTACCAACAATCACAGCCACCCGGAAGGACTCTCATGAGCTTCATCGACAAGGCCAAGAACGCCGCGGAAGACGCCATCGGCAAGGCGAAGGAAGTTGTCGGCGACGCCACCGACAACAAGGACCTCGAGGCCGAGGGCAAGAAGGATCAGGGTTCGGCAGGCGTGAAGAAGGTCGGCGAGAACATCAAGGACACCTTCAAGTAACACCGCAATCGCATCGAGTGCCGCCGATCTCGATGATCGGCGGCACTCGCCTTTCACCCCTTCCACCTCACAGAACGGATTCCTCATGACCACATCCACCGGCAACACCGAGACCACCAAGCGTCGCGGCGGATTCGCCTCGAAGTTCGCCCTCCTCGTCACGCTCGTCCTGGTCGCAGCACTGGTGATCTTCGTGCTGCAGAACACCGTGCACACCACCATCAACTTCCTGGGCTGGAACTTCGATCTCGGCCAGGGCGTCTCCTTGCTCGGTGCCGCTGTCGTCGGAGCCGTCATCACGTTGACCGCCACCGCTGCGCTCAAGGTTCGACGCGCAGTCCGATGATCCCCCTGCTCGCGCGCAAGTACCTGTACCGCTACCTCATCGTTGCGATCGGGCTTCCCGTCCTCGCTCGGTTGTTGGCCTTCGCCGGCCAGAGCCTCGAAAAGCGAACGGGCAAGGACAATGTCGTGTCCAGAGGCCTGAAGTCGGCCGGTCGATTCGCACAACGGCGGGCCGACAAGTCGCAGGGCAAGAAGGATCGTGAGTCTCTTCGCGCACACCGCTGAGCCGGTCGACCAATGCGTCGGCCGGCTGTACCGGCCCACCCGGCGACGATCAGTGTCCCGCCGGGTCGGTCAGCGACTTGCCTTCCCGAGCCTTGACACGTTTGCGCTCCAGTAGAACCAGTGCAATTCCGGCCGCGAGAAGAACCGGCGCGGCGATCGCACCGATCCACACCCATCCGGAGAACCCGTAGCCTGCGGCGGTAAGGGTGAGACCCAGGCTCACCAATGCAATTCCGATGAAGATGTATCCGGGCCAGTTTCGCGTGTCGACGATCGCCTCACCCGCGTGGCCGCGGGTCGTCCGATCGTCGTCGCGTGCGCCGGCGTCGGAATCGCTCGTGTTCTGGTGCGCCATGTGAACCTCTCGAGATGAATGAGTGACGGCCACTGACCGCAGACCGGTCCTGAGGAGCGTTCACCGCCTTCACAGCGCGGTTCCCGTAAAGCGCCGTCGACAAACATCGGGCCGATGGTTCAGTCGTGCCAACTCACTGCGGCGAACGGGGCGTGGCTCGTCAGCCGTCCGACGATGCCTGCGTGTGCGAAGTTCTTGGCGGTGGCGACCGCGTCGAGCACGTCCACGCCTTTCGCGAGCTCGGCCGTGATGGCCGCGGCGAACACGCATCCGGCACCCGATACCCGCTCCTCGCCCACCTTGGGGGCGCGCAGCACGGTCAGTTCGGAACCGTCCCAGACGACGTCTACGGCCTCGTCGCCGGGCAACCCCGCACCCCCCTTGACCACCACGTACCGCGGTCCGAGTTCGGCAATTCGCTTGGCCGCCTCGCCCAGATCGTCGACGGTGGTGATGGCGTCCATTCCGGACAATGTCTGTGCCTCGAACAGATTGGGGGTGATCACGGTGGCCAGCGGAAGAATGTCGCGCCGAAGCGCATTGTCGGTGTCGAGCGCCGCGCCCGGCTCCTGACCCTTGCAGATCAACACCGGATCGACCACCACGTGCCGCCACGGCTGCAGACGCAGTGAGCTCGCCACGGTCTCGACGGTAGCGGGTGTGCCGAGCATGCCGATCTTGACGACATTGAGATCGTGTGCGGCAGTGGCGACTTCGATCTGATCGGCGATGACCGAGCTGTCGATGGGAACGAAGCGGTGGCCCCAGTCGGACTTCGGATCGAACGAGACGATGCACGTGATTGTGCCGACTCCGTAGACCCCGAGCCGCTCGAATGTCTTGAGGTCTGCCTGCAGACCGGCTCCACCGGTGGCTTCCGAACCTGCGATCACGTACGCGATTGTCGACATGAGCTCAGTATGACAAGTGCCTTTCGACCCGAAATCAGGTGGTCGCGCACCTGGTGGGGCGAACGTCAGCTCGGCAGATCGGGCTCGGTCGGGTGTTCACGGCTGATCAGCTGCGCCGCCAACATCGATACCGGCACGTTCATTTCCTGTGACAGCGCACCGAGCATGTCGAACGCGCGGATGGCGTCGACGTCGAAGCGCTCCATGATGATCCCCTTGGCCTGACCGATTCGATCTCGCGAGGCCAGAGCGCTGCGGTGGGACATGACTTCTCCTCGATCTGCCGCACCGATTGAACCGGCCCGTTTCGGGGCATACGGCAGTGTCGGATCGTTCTACCGTGCGATCGCAGCACCCAGAGTGCCCCACTTCCAGTCCCGGAGTGTCGGCGAGCGCGGATCACGTGCTCACACAAAACGACGAGAGATTCCGGAGGCCGAATCGTGCCCACGAGCAGAGAAACCACAGCCAGCTGTGAGGACGTCTGGAGAGTCCTCGCGGACGGTTGGACGTACGCAACCTGGGTGGTCGGTGCATCCCGAATTCGCGCCGTCGACAACACCTGGCCCGCACCGGGTTCCACGATTCACCATTCCGTCGGCACCTGGCCCGCGGTGCTGAGCGACGTGACTCGTTCGGTGGGAATTCACGCCGAACGAGAGATACGACTCGAAGCGCGCGCCCTGCCGTTCGGCAAAGCGTCGATCACGGTGCGGCTACACCCGATTGCCACCGGTTGCCGCATCGAGATCATCGAGCACGCGATCACTGCGCCGTTCGCCCTGGTGCCGAATCGGATACAGCATCTGTTGGCGCATCCACGCAACGCCGAGGCGCTCCGTCGGCTCGCCCTGCTCGCAGAGCGGTCCACAGCTCCGTGAGCAAGTCCCCACTGCGACAGGCAGTCTCGGGGAAAATGCTGTTCGTCTTCATTCTCGGCGATGTGCTCGGTGCCGGAATCTACGCTCTCGTCGGCGAGATAGCGGGCGAGGTCGGCGGAGCGATCTGGCTGCCCATGCTCGTCGCCCTGCTGATGGCACTGCTGACCGCTGCGTCGTACGCAGAACTCGTCACCAAGTACCCACGAGCAGGCGGCGCAGCCGTGTTCGCGCAGCGGGCGTACAAAAAACCGCTCGTGTCGTTTCTGGTGGGATTCTCGATGCTCGCCGCAGGTGTCACCAGCGCCGCCGGCCTGGCGCTTGCCTTCTCGGGCGACTACCTGGGCGTGTTCCTCGACGTGCCAGCCGTCCCCGCCGCAGTGGTCTTCCTGCTTCTGGTCGGGCTGCTCAACGCTCGCGGGATCACCGAATCGTTGCGGGCGAACCTCGCTATGACGGTCGTCGAGGTATCGGGTCTGGTGCTGATCGTCGCCCTCGCCGGTCTCGTGCTGAGCCGGGGTAACGGCACGCCGTCCAGGGTCCTCGAATTCACCGACGCGACGACTCCGACGCTCGCGGTGCTCGGCGCGGCTCTGCTCGCGTTCTATTCGTTCGTCGGATTCGAGACGTCGGCGAACATCGCCGAAGAAGTCGAGGACGTGCGCCGGGTCTACCCACGGGCTCTTCTCGGTGCTGTCACCGTCGCCGGGGTGGTGTACGTGCTCGTCGGTCTCGCAGTGTCCACCGTCGTGCCCGCCGACACCCTGGCGCAATCGACCGGTCCGCTGCTCGAGGTCGTCGCAGCTGCCGATGCGGGCATTCCGCCGTGGGTCTTCGGCCTCGTCGCACTGGTCGCCGTGGCCAACGGCGCACTGCTGACCATGATCATGGCCTCGCGACTGACCTTCGGCATGGCTCGTGACGGTCTGCTTCCCGGCGCATTGGCCAAGGTTCTGCCGGGCCGCAGAACTCCGTGGGCAGCGATCGTGGCCACCACCGTCGTCGCGATGGTGTTGTGCAGCACCGGTTCCGTCGCTGCGCTTGCGGAGACGGTCGTGCTGCTCCTGCTGTTCGTCTTCATCAGCACCAACGTGGCGGTACTGGTGCTTCGCAGCGATCGGGCCGACTCCGGTCATTTCCGGACGCCGACCGCACTCCCCGTGCTGGCACTGATCACGTGCGCAGTTCTACTGACCCAGCAGTCCGCGGCAACGTGGCTGCGCGCCGGATTGCTCCTCGCCGTGGGAGTAGCGCTGTACTTCGTCGGTAACCTGCTGACCAACAAGACCGATACCGACCGGAGGAGTGCAGTCTCATGACCACCACCGAGGTCGACGCGATCGTGATCGGCAGTGGCCACAACGGCTTGGTTGCGGCGGCAGCGATGGCCGACGCCGGCTGGGACGTCGTGGTCCTCGAGGCTGCCGAACATCCCGGCGGCGCTGTGCGCAGCGCCGAGCTCGTTCCCGGTTTCACCAGTGACCTCTTCAGCGCCTTCTATCCGCTGGCGCTCGCCTCGCCTGCCATGACTGCACTCGACTTGGAAAGCCACGGGCTGCAGTGGTCGCACTCCCCCGCGGTGTACGGCCATGCGCGGTCACCGCAGGACACCGACGCTCCGGTCGTTCACCACGACGTCGAGACCACCGCTGCGCGTCTGTCGGAACACGACGCGCGAGACGGCCGAACCTGGCTGCGGCTCTTCGAGCAGTGGGAGCGCATTCGCGAGCCCTTCATGAATTCGCTGTTCGGACCGTTTCCACCCGTCGTCCCAGCGGCTCGACTCGTCCACACCTTGGGGGTGCCCGAGACACTGCGCTTCGCGCGATTCGCGGCCCTTCCCGCCCGGGTGATGGCTCACGAGCTCTTTCACAGCGAGGCTGCTCGCTGCCTGCTGCTGGGCAACGCCATGCACGGTGACGTCCCGACCGATGCCCCGGTGAGCGGCATGATGGGCTGGCTGCTCACGATGCTGGCTCAGGACGTCGGGTTTCCGGCCCCTGTGGGCGGATCGTCTGCGCTGACGACCGCGTTGATTCGTCGTGGTGCCGCGTCGGGTGCGGCGCTCGAGTGCGGTCAGGCGGTCGAGCACATCGAGGTACGCGGCGGCCGCGCTCGCGGGGTGCACACCGCTTCCGGAGACACGTTTCGAGCGCGTCGGGCGATCGTGGCCGACGTGTCCGCACCGGCTCTGTACGGTTCACTGCTTCCGTTCGACGCCGTGCCGCGCCGAGTGCACGACGACTTGCGCACCTTCGAGTGGGACACCCCGGTGGTCAAGGTGAACTACGCACTCGATCGTCGAATACCCTGGAACTCACCGTCTTTGGCCGACGCCGGCACCGTCCATCTCGGTGCGGACGACAACGGCCTCGTGCACTGGGCGGCAGATCTCACCACCGGAGTTCTTCCCCAGAGCCCGTTCATGCTGTTCGGCCAGATGACCACTGCCGATCGGAGCAGGTCACCGGAGGGCACGGAAAGCGCTTGGGCCTACACACATCTGCCGAGGGGCGTCGTCGACGACGCGGCCGCCGACACCGTGGCGGATCGGGTCGACGAAGTCCTCGACGCCCATGCACCGGGATTTGCCGATTCGGTCGTCGGGCGGGTCGTCCAACGACCGAGCGATCTGTACGGTGCCGATGCCAATCTGCACGGTGGTGCGGTGAACGGCGGAACCGCGCAGCTGCAGCAGCAGTTGATATTTCGACCGACGCCGGGGCTGGGGCGGGCGGAAACGCCGGTGGAAGGACTGTTTCTCGGGTCGGCATCGGCGCACCCCGGTGGAGGAGTGCACGGAGCCGCCGGCCTCAACGCTGCCCGGGCAGCGCTGGGCCAGCGAGGTGTACACGGCTGGATGAAGAAGAAAATCACCGGTTCGCTCATCGACGTGTTGACCCGGTGACGGCGTTATCGAAACGAGATCTTTCGTTACTCGTTCGAGATGTGCGGCGGAGTCTCCTGCAATCAGGCACTGGCATGGTTGAAAGCACAACAACTCAGCGTTGTGCACCGCGCGGGCAGACCGACCGGGACGAACGCTTCGGGGAAGAGGTAAAGATATGTTGACCAGCACTGCAACGATGGAACGCTCCATTCGCGACGACGAGGGCGTGTTTCGGGTCGAGACCGTAGTTCGACCGGACGGACACAACATTCTGCGAGCGTCGGGCGAACTCGACATGTCGACCAGAGCCGAGTTCGTGCACAGCCTGGACCGCCTGGCCGCCGCCTCCGATCGGGTCTGTGTCGATCTGTCGGCGGTGTCGTTCATGTACTCCGGCGTTGCCAACGCAATCATCGATGCCACCTACGTGCATCCGGGCAAGATCGCCGTGCTCGCGCCTGCACGATCGGTGCGTATGGTCCTGGAGGTACTGGGCGCAGGCGACCTGTTCGTCGACGCGTTTCGGTCGTGAGTTCGACTCGACAACAGGTAACGTCGAACCCATGCCAGACGAGCCGACCGGAGCAGCCTTCGAGATCGTGGCAGCGGACCACGACGCGACGACCGTGCTCACCGTTCGAGGCGAACTCGATCTCGACACCATACCGGAGCTGTCGGCTGCTGCGTTCCCGGCGGCAGACACAGCCCGGGCCGGACTCGTGGTGGATCTGACGGATGTGAGCTTCCTGTCGTCGAGCGCCATCACCGTACTGGTGCGAGTCTGCGATCGACTGCCCGATGCCTCGCTCATGGCGCTCGTGGCAGTCGATGGTGTCGTGGTTCGGCCCGTGCAGCTCAGCGGAATCGATCGGGTGATGGCCACTTTCACGACCGTTCCCGACGCGGTGGCTCACGTGCGGTCGGCAGCTCTCGACTCGGAAGTCGACCGATGACCGGCCGGTACCGGTTCGGACAGCGACGATGACCGAGAGCAGTCCCGGACCCACTCCACAGCGTTGGAGCCACACCGCACCGGCCGAATCGGCCGTGGCGACCGCGCTTCGACGTCGGCTGCATAACTGGATTCTCGACCTGGGAGTGAGCAACTCATTGGTGGACGACATCGTCCTCGGGGTCTACGAAGCGCTCGCGAACGTGGTCGAGCATGCCTACCACGCAGTGCCCGAGCCCGGAACGATGACGGTCACCGCCGCATACGAACATCGAACCCTGACTGTCACGATTTCCGACACCGGAACGTGGCGGCCACCGACGCCGACGACCAATCGCAGCCATGGGTTGCAACTCGCTGCCGCAGTGTCGGACGACCTCCTCGTCGATCACCGGCCGGGGTTCGGGACCATCGTGACTGCGGTGTGGACCGATCCGGTCTCGGCAAGCCGCTCCAGTTCTGCCACCCGCTCGTCATGAACGAAGGGAGTGCCCATGTCTGCCACCGCTGCTGAATTGCTCGACAGTGCACCGTGCGGGGTGTTCTCCGTCGATGTGGCCACGGCACGGATCCTCTACGCCAATGCTGCCGCCGCCCGCATCACCGCACGCAGTCGTGACGCTCTCGTGGGAACTTCGGTCACCGACCTGTTCACGATCGAGTTCGAGCCCGTACTGACGGCGCTGATCGACGTCGCGTCGAATTCACGGGCCGACTCCCCGATCGGAGCCTCCGCGAAGCTGACCGTCGCACCCGACAGGAGCGATGCAATCGCCGTGTCGATACTCGCCAACGCCCTGCGCACGCCCACAGGTCCCATGACTGTGACGATGACGCTGCACAACGAGACCGAGCGGAACGTCCGCGAAAGAGATCTGATCGACGCCCGCGACAACGCCGAGGCGGCGCAGGACAGCGCCGAGGCCGCTCTGGACAGATCACAGGATGCACTGGGCGCCTCGGAGGAAGCGCGCAAGCAGGCCGAGGCAGAGAGAACGCAAGTGCAGATTCTGGCGTCAACCCTGCAACGCACCCTGCTCCCCCCGATCCTGTCCGCTCCGGCGGGTATGAATGTGGCGGCTCACTATCACCCCGCATCCATCGACGAGGTCGGTGGCGATTTCTACGATGTGTTCCCCCTCGACAATCGGACATGGGGATTCTTTCTCGGTGACGTCAGCGGGAAGGGTGCCGGAGCCGCCGCCGTCACCTCGCTGACCCGATACACCCTGCGCGCCGCGGCGGTGTTCGACCGCGACCCGATCTCGGTACTCGAGAACCTCAACACCGTTCTGCACCACGAGTTCCACGGCGACGACCCACGTTTCTGCACAG
Organism: Rhodococcus sp. 05-2255-3B1; assembly: GCF_002258545.1. Lineage (NCBI taxonomy): Bacteria > Bacillati > Actinomycetota > Actinomycetes > Mycobacteriales > Nocardiaceae > Rhodococcus > Rhodococcus sp. 05-2255-3B1. The sequence goes on from NZ_NOZC01000005.1 coordinate 12,225, forward strand.
TGGTTTTCGGCACCATCACTCCGGGCCCGGACGGTGCGGTGGTCGACCTCGCCAGCGGAGGACATCCGCCGGCACTGCGTATCGGTCACGACGCCGTCGTGGACTTCGTCGACACCACCGGTGGTCAGTTGGTCGGAGCATTGGCCGAGCCGCACTTCGCGTCGGCATCGGTGACACTGCGACCCGGCGACGTCATGGCCTTCTACACCGATGGGTTGACCGAGGCGATCGTCGGACCGGGGCGAACACGCTTCGACGACGACGGTGGCCTCGAATCTTTTGCTGCCGAAAGAGGTCCGACGACTGCACCGAAGATCGTCGACGATCTCACGTCACTTCTGGCTTCCTTCGGAGACGGTCTGCAGGACGACGTAGCACTGCTCGCCTTCGAGGTACCCCGGGTCGACGCCGACGCGTAGCTGTTCAGGCCCGCAGGCTCGCTCAACGTGCGCGTATTCCCGACAGGAACACCCGCAGGACGTAGTCGGAGACTTGTTCCGGACCTTCCTCGGACCGTGAGACGGATCTGATCACCACGTTGTTGGCGAGTATCGTCGCAAGTTCGCTTGCCGACGCCTCGGTACCGAAGTCGCCTCGACGCTGGCCACGTTCGAGGATCGGGGTGAGCGCCGAGGGCAGCGGGAGTTGCTCCCGAATGGTGGTGACAGTGCTCGGCTCGTGAAACTGCTCGAAGCTCAGTGCCAGCAGCATCCCCGAGCTCATAGAGCGGTTGCGCGCCACGAACTCCGCAAGCCGACCGACCGAACGTTCCAGAGCCGCAATGGGTTCCACCTCCAGTCGGGCGTCCGCACGACCCAGCCGGAGGACGCGCTCGAACTCGGGCGTCAGTGCGGCAACGATGATGTCGACCTTGCTCGGGAACAGGCGCTTGAGATCGGCAACGGTGAGCGAGGAAGCAGTGGCGATGTCGGCGAGGGTGACCGAGAAGTATCCGTGTGCCGCGAACAACCTCTCGGTCGCCGCGATGACGTCGGATTCGATGTCGGCCCTCGAATGATCGAAACCGTCGAGAGAAGCGGGCACGTCCGCGGGTCCCGCTGTGCGTTCACGACGATCCGAGTGAACTGGGTCCACCGCCCATTCCAGCAGCGATTCGACAGCCGTGGACGCACGAGACGTGGGCACCGTTCCCGGGCTGAGGGTCTCACGGAAAGCAAGACCGTCGAGCAGGGCGACGAGGACATTGGACAGTCCGGTCACCGTCAGCGGCGTTCTCACCGAACCCCCGATTGCACGGAGCTTGTGCCGGACGGCATCCTCGACTGCGGCGTCCATGGCATCGAATTCGGGTGCCAACGACGATCTCGCTCCGGCGTGGTCGGAGGCGATCATCGCGCCGATCATTCTCCTGCGCAGCAGACCGGAGGTCAGTTGCTCGAAGTAGGACGCGAGATCCGACGAGGCATGCTCTGCATCGCCGGGCTTCGTGTACTGCAGAGTCACGTGCGCGAGCAAGTCCTCGACGAACGCTTCCTTGCCACCACGCTCCCCGGCACGGGAGGACCCGGGGTACGCATTGTGGAAAGTCTGGTGCGACAACCCGGCTTCTTCGACGACCGAGGCGATAGACAGCGATCGTGCGAGCACCGACATATCGAGATCGGTCAGCAATCGTGAGCCCGCCCGCAGCAGTTGTTCGCGGGGTGTGGATTTCGGGCTCAACGACGACCGCCTACGGTATTCGATCCGGTGGACAGTGAACTATAACAATGGCCCCGTGAAGACCCGACTTTACAATCCGATAAACCTGGATCGACAGAAGCCTCCAATGCCGTGTTCTGTCTCGAACCCGCTGGTGTTGTTTCATATCCTCCGGCGTGGTCGGATGTCCGAAACACCCAAGTCGGACAGCAGGGGTCGGATGCAATGCGAGTGACGAGTACAGGTCTGTCGACCACGACGATTCAGGTCGCGTCCGGTACCGCGATCCATCCGGCGCAGCGATTCGCGCCGCGCCGCAGTGCATCGACCGTGCGCGCCAGGACCGTCGCAAATCCCGGTACCGAGACTCCCAGGTCACGGCAGGAAGCGACGAGGTTCGCCGATCCCGGACTCACCGCCCGCGAGATCGCGGTCCTGGGTGCGTGGTTGCGCTGCGACTCCAAACAAGAAGTGTGTGCGGTTCTGCACATCGCACTCGGCACGGTGAATACCCACCTGTCTCGAATTCGCGCGAAGTACGCCACCGTCGGTCGTGCGGCACCGACCAAAGCGTCGCTCGTGGCCCGGGCGCTGCAGGACGGCTTGGTCACCCTCGACGATCTGTGATCGTCAGCCCGCGTGCAGGGTCGGTGTCAGGCTCGTTCCGCCCACGGGTCCGCGCGTCGCCACAGGGTCGGCAATTCGAGGTCGATGTCGTCTCTCCGCGCGCAGGCGTTCAGCACATCGACGGAGGCAGACATGTCGTCGAAGACGTACGCGAGCGCTTGCAGTGGTTCGTCCAGGGACCGAAAGAAGTTGTCCCAGTGCGTCAACACCACGCGTCGGGCACCGACGGCCACGACCGTCTCCTGCCAGTACTGCTCGATGAACACGCGCGGCCGTCGACCGAGTTGCCCTATCGAGAGGTAGACCACGTCGGCACGGCGGCCTTCGAGCATGCCGGAACGAAAACCGGCGCTGCTGTGCACCAGTGCCGTACGGCCGCTGGGAACGTGTTCGATGTGCATCGACCATGCCTCCCCGCATCGGTACTCGCGCACCCGAGCCGGCTGGGTCAGTGGCCGCTCGATCCTGCCGTGCGCCCGATCCGGATACGAGTGAACCGATTCGACGAACGAGACGGCGAAGTTGCCCTGCACCGTTGTCTCGTCGTTCGCGACCACGACGATCCGGTCGTCCGGGAGCCCGGAACCCTGCCCGATGAACCCGGTCGAGGAACCGCCGACCAGAACTGCATCGGTACGCAGCGCTACCGCCGCCGAGTCGAGTGCGTGATCGTAGTGCGAGTGGGCACACAGCACCGCGTCGAGCGTGGTGATCCCCGCTCTGCGCAGGGCTGCATCGATGCGCCCCATGTCCGACCGCAGCGGTCGTACGAGGGTTTTCGGAAGCGACGGTCGCGAGAAGAAGCCGTCGGTGAGGATCGCCGATCGGCCGTCGTCGAAGAGCACGGTGCTGACACCGAGAAACGACACTGTCACCGGCGAATGGGGACCCGCCGACTCAGTGGTGGCGATCTCCGCCGGACCCGGCAGCGCGGGACGACCGATTCTGAGGGCCACCGTCACGCCTGCGCGGCGATCGCGCGTCCCGCCTGACGGCCGCCGAAGATGCACCCACCGAGGAAGGTTCCCTCCAGTGAGCGATACCCGTGCACACCGCCGCCGCCGAATCCTGCGATCTCACCGGCCGCCCACAGCCCGTCGATCGCGTGTCCGTCGCCATCGAGAACCCGGCCCTGCAGGTCGGTTTGGATGCCGCCCAACGTTTTCCGCGTGATGATATTCAGACGCACGGCAATCAACGGACCCGACTTGGGATCGAGAATCTTGTGCGGCGAGGCGGTACGCGCGATGCGTTCTCCGCGCGAACGACGCGAGTTGTGGATTGCGGAGATTTGCAGGTCCTTGGTGAACGGGTTGTCGACCTCACGGTCGCGGGCCTCGATCTGCCGCTTCAGATCGACGAAGTCGATCAGATTTTCGCCGGAGATCCTGTTCATGCCCTGGACGAGTTCGGCGAGGGTGTCGGCGACGACGAAATCCTCTCCGTTCTTCTTGAACGCCTCGACCGGTCCGCTGGCACCGGGCAGCACTCGACCGAGGACGAGCTTGAGGTTCTTTCCGGTGATGTCCGGATTCTGCTCCGATCCCGAGAGCGCGAACTCCTTCTCGATGATCTTCTGCGTCAGAACGAACCAGGAGTAGTCGAATCCACTGTCCTGGATGGCTTTCAACGTTCCGAGGGTATCGAAACCGGGAAAATTGGGCACCGGGAACCGTCGACCACGCGCGTCGAACCACATGGACGACGGGCCGGGAATGATTCTGATTCCGTGATTCTTCCAGATCGGATTCCAGTTCTTGATGCCCTCGGTGTAATGCCACATGCGGTCCTTGTTGACCAGACGTCCACCGACTTTTTCGGTGATGCCGAGCATGCGGCCGTCGACGTGTTCGGGGACTCCGGAGATCAGAGACTTCGGAGCCGTTCCCAACCGTGCCGGCCAGTTCTCCCGCACCATGTCGTGGTTGGCTCCGATGCCGCCCGCGGTGACGAGCACGGCTCCGGCACGCAGCTCGAACTCGCCCACCTCGACGCGGGTACTACCCGAACCTCGTTCCGCGGCACTGGGTTCGAGAACTACGCCGCGAACTCCCTCAACTGTGCCTGCACTGACGATGAACTCGTCGACGCGGTGACGAAAACCGAAGCGCACCAATCCCTTGTCGGCGGCCTCCCGCACGCGCCGCTCGAACGGTGCGACAACCCCGGGCCCGGTACCCCAGGTCAGGTGGAACCGCGGAACCGAATTCCCGTGTCCCTCGGCGAGGTAGCCACCACGTTCGGCCCACCCGACTATGGGTACCCACCGCACGCCCTGCGCGTGCAGCCAGGAGCGCTTCTCCCCGGCCGCGAAGTCGAGGTACGCGCGCGCCCACTGGTGTCCCCAGTAGTCCTCGCCGGCCGGATCGTCGACGCCGCGATCGAAGGTAGCGGTGCCGAGCCAGTCCTGCCACGCAAGCTCCGCGGAATCCTTGATACCCATGCGTCGCTGCTCCGGGGTGTCGACCATGAACAGACCGCCCAGGGACCAGAACGCTTGACCGCCCAGGTTCTGCTCGGGCTCCTGGTCGAGGAGGAGCACCCGTTTTCCGGCGTCGGCCAGTTCGGCGGTCGCCACCAGTCCGGCCAAGCCTGCACCCACCACGATCACGTCTGCGTCCATTGCCCCACTCTTCTGCTCGACCCGACTGTCTCCCTCGACTGTGCTGTCGTGGGTGCCGGAACTCAAGGAAATCGGCTTCGTTGACAATACGGTTCATCAGCCACCGACAAATATGAGACGATGCCGCGATGTACCGAGCCCGGGCCGCGGTGGTCGCCGAGATCGAAGCGGAACTGGTGGCTGTGGTGGCGTCGGCAGTGCAGGCCGTGCGGGATGCAATTCCGGTCTACCGCACCCTGGACGGTCCGCAGTCGGCCGATGTCGAGGCGATCGCCTACTGGTCGCTGCGTCGCCTGATGACGCTGTGGGCAGGCGGCGATCCGGCTCTCGACGGACGTGATCACAGTCGATTTCGCGCGATCGGTGCGGCTCGCGCCGCCGACGGCCGACCGTTGGCCGACGTGCTCAGAGCCTATCGAGTTGCATCGAGCGTGTTCGTTCGGCACGTGGCGACCGAGTACCTCGATGCGCTCGACCCACCGGACATCGCCGATCTCAGCCTGGGCGTGCTCGACGCCATCGACGCGATATCCGAGGAGATCATCGGCGCGTACATCGTTGCGCGCGAACAACTCACATCCAATCGGGCGCAGGCTCACGCCCTCTTGCTCGACGACCTGCTGGCGAACAGACACAACTCGCCCGGAGCGGTGGCCGATCGCGCCCGCGAACTCGACCTCGAACTGTCCGGTCACCCGAATCTACTGGTGGTGGAAATGACAAGCGCGGGCAGAGCACTGACCGATGACACCATCGAATCTCTGGTTCTCGCACTGGGACTCGCGCCGCCCGATCGCACCGCGCCGTCGACGACGCGCAGTCACCTGTGCACCCGACGCGAGCAGCGGGCGATCCTGCTGCTGCCGTCCTCGATCGGTCGAGACCGTGCCGACGGCGCGTCCCGAGCGACCGGTGTGCGTGGATGCCTCGTGGAGCTGTCGACCATTGCCGGTGTCAGCGGCGCGTGGAGGCTCGCTTCCGATGCTCTGGACACGGCACCGGAGCATGCGTTCGACGATCGTGCCGTGCTCGACACCGGCGACGGGCAGCTGCTGGCACTGTTGACCGCGCGGCCCACCGCGGACACGAGCGAGGTGGTGCGCACCGTACTCGGCTCGCTCATCGAGGCCGCGAATGCGCATATCCTCGAGGGCCTTTCGGCCTTCATCGCCACCGGCACCGCCACGGCCGCAGCGGCACAGTTGCATGTGCATCCGCAAACGCTGCGTTATCGACTGCGCCGAGCCCAGGAACTGACCGGCCGAGATCCGCGATCGGCGTGGCATCGGCTGGCGCTCGACACCGCGATTCAACTGCGGCAACTCGGTTGATCCGGCTCGGCGGCCATCGCTGCGGTGCGCGACGGGCTACGACGGGAAGCTGTCCGGCCATACCTCGACAACAGTCTCTTCCATCGGAACGAGACAGTGATCGAGCGCTTTCAGTTGATGTTCCACGACTCGACAGCATCGAGTCGCCGGCCGTCGGAATCGTACGTGTAGAAACCCTCTCCGTCCCCGAGGCCTGTCTTTCCCGCGTCTATGCCCTTTTGAAGCATATCGGCGAATTTCACTTGATCCTCGCCACCGCTTGCGCGCGCGATGTGTGCTGCGACGTTGAAGCCGACCGTGTCGTATATCTGGAACGGGCCGGCGGGCGCCCCGGTGGCTATTCGCCACACATTGTCGATGTCGGCAGGATTGGCAACACCGCCGACGTAGAGGTTGGCTCCTGCTTGCAGCAGCGGAATCAACAGACTGTTCAACACGTATCCCGGTACTTCCTTTCGGACCGGAACGGGAACGAGACCGATCTCGGAAGCGAAGTTCAGTACGGTGTCGAAGTGAGCGGGATCTGTTGCAGCAGTTGCCATCACCTCACCTGTGTTGTACCGCCACACGAGATTGGCGAAGTGCAGTGCGAGAAATTTCTCCGGCCGCCCGGTGGCCTCCGCAAAGCTGCTGGGCAGTAGCGACGACGAGTTGGTCACGAAGATAGTTCTCGGCGGGGCGGACGCGCCGATATCCGACCAGACACGTTTCTTCAGCTCGAGATCCTCCGGAACCGCTTCGATCACCAGGTCGGCGTCCGAAACGGCTTCCGCGACGCTGGTGGTGGTCGTGATGGATTCGATGGCCTCGTCGAAACGTGCCTCGTCGAAGGTCTTCAGGTCGCGCTTGTAGTATCCGCGCATCCATCCCCAGCGATCCGGCAGTTTGGCCAACAATTCGTCTGAAATATCGTATCCCACAACGGTTTTCCCATGGTACGCCGCCTGCATCATGATCTGCGAACCGAGCACTCCAGTTCCGAATACGGTCACTTTCTCAACATCGGCCATGGACGACACACTTCCCATTCATCGAGTCACTGGTTTCCCGCTCTACAAGTTCTACCGCTGACCATGGAACCACCGTCTCGGCATCGAACAGCGGATCGACTCGCTGAACGAGCGGTCGACTGTCCCGAGGACCTGTCACCCGGGCAACGAAATCGAGCGCGCTCCCATGACAACCGCCATGGCCAACTGCCCGGCGGTGTCACCGATACTGTCGGTTGCATCTGCATTCGGAGGCCCTTCGCCGCCGTCCGTGCTGGATTTTCGATGCGTGGTGCCGTCGGTGGCAATTTCCTCTCCATCGGATCGTCGGCTGACGCATACTCGATCGATGGCTGTCGATCCCCGCGGAAGAGACCTCAGGCGCTATCTGGAAGAAGACCCCGGTGGGCCTGTGGTGATGCTCAAACTGCTGCGGTTCGCCGACGGTGGCCGCGATTCGTACGCAGAGTATGCGAAAGCACTGGACGAGACGTTCCTCCCGCGCTACGGCGCGACGGTGCTGTATGCGGGCGACGGCTCGACGGCATTGGTAGCCGACGACGGTCAGGCCTGGGATGCGGTTCTGCTGGTGCAGTACCCCTCGCGCAAGGCGTTCAGCGACATGGTGGCCGATCCCGATTACCAGGCGGTGACGGCACTGCGGACCGGCGCGTTGAAGGAGGCGGTTCTACAGGCCACCGTTCCGTGGTCGTGAATTCGTGGCTCGCTGACCGAGTTGCTCGGTACTCGGCAGGGGCGAGACAGCGATCTACTCACTCTGTCGGGAGCAACCGACTACGGAACAGGTCGAGCACCTGATCCAACGCCTGCCGTGTCGGCTCCCCCGGAGCATCGATCAGTCCTTCGGTGACGACCGAATGCGGCGGTCCGAATGCTTCCGGGTTGAAGGCGGAGTCGGGCAGTTCCACCGAGACGAACGCGTCGCCGAGCTGCTCGCGCAACCATTGGAATCGCGCGGGCGGGCACATCTTGTCGCCTTCGAAACGCATCCCCAGGACCGTGAGCTCGCCTGCTGCACAACGACTCTTCACCTTGTCGAGGTCGCCGGGGGTGATGTCGATGGACCTACCGCGAGACTTCGATGCCGCGAACGGAAGTGAGGGCTGCGAGAGCACCGGTGCGATCAGTCGATCGTCCGCTGCCATCGCAAGAGCGAATCCGCCGGTGAAGCACATTCCGATGGCACCGACGCCCGGTCCGCCGCAGCGCTCGTGCTCCTGCGCTGCCAGAGCGCGCAACCACACCACGATGCGCGACGATCTGCCGGTGGCCAGGATGGTGAATTCGCGGCTGATGCATGCCGGCACCATGGCGCGGGACATGGTGGCCACGGTGCCGAGCGGTCCCAGCGGGGCGGCCAGCGGATCCTTGCCGTCGACTCCGAACAGGTGCGGAACAACGGCCGTACAGCCGATTCCGGCAACGGTTCTCGCGAAGTCCGCGACCCTCGGAGTGATGCCCGGCATTTCCGACATCACGATCACGGCCGGTCCGGTTCCGATGCGATATACCGGCGCGGTCCGCCCGTCCGCGGTGAACTCGGTTCGCTCGAAGTCGGCCAGCGTGTCATCGGTCATGGGAGTTCGCCCTTCTGTCGGATATCCACCGCGCCCAGCCGACGCATGCCGTCCAAGCTAGCCGTGCTTCACGAAATACGTCACCCCGACCGAGGGTGTACGACAGGCGGCGACCGATACCGACGCGCTGACCGGATGATCACCAGGAATCCGAGTCCGCGATGATCGTCACGCCCAGCACGACGAACAGCGTTGCGCCGGCGGCCACTCCGGCCAGACTCGCCGCAGGCGCGCCCGCACGACGTCCGATCACACTTGCCGCGACGTCGAGAACATCGATCGCGATCCCGGCCTCCACGGCTGCTCTGCGAACGTCTGCGGATGGGTGGTGCAGTGCCATTCCCAGCGCGAGATCGCGAACTCCGAACAGACGCGTCGCCACCCCCGCACTTCCGGCTTGACGCATGGGTCCGAGACCGAAGGCACGCCACGAGTGCGCTGGACTCACCCACGAGACCACTCCGGCGGTCGATCGCAGAACCGACAGTGCGAGCAATGGAGTCGAACGTGTACGCATGACGTCTCCCTTGAGTTGTAGTGGTCACTACAACTCAAGCTACCTGTAGCGGCCACTACAATCAAGGAGTGGTCAAGAGACATTCACGCGAGGAGATGCTGTCCGTGGCACTGGAGGCCGCCCTGGAAGGGGGCCTGAGCCGCTTGACCTTCGGCAGACTCGCAGCGCGCTTGAAGATCAGCGATCGCACGGTCGTCTACTACTTCCCGACGAAGGACGACCTCGTCACGTCTGTGCTGTCGGTAGTCGGAGATCGATTGCAAACCGTGTTGGCCGCGGCGTTCTCGACGCCGATGAGGGATCACCGCGCGCTGGTCGCGACGGCGTGGCCGGTTGTGGCACAGCCTGAGTACGATCCGCTGTTCGGTCTGTACTTCGAGGCGATCGGACAAGCAACAGCAGGACTCGAGCCCTACAGATCTGTGGCCTCGCACTTGGTCGAGGGCTGGATCGAATGGCTCGGGGGCTTCGTGGTCGGCGACGCGCACCATCGACGAACGGAAGCGGCAGCTGCCGTGGCGATGCTCGACGGCCTTCTGCTCATGCGTCTTCTGGGAAGCAGTGACCTCGCCGATACTGCATCGACCTCATTGCTCGATCACCGACGAATCCGCTGAGGGGCAAACGGATTCAGGACGCCACCGGTTCCGAGATCGGCGTCTGGAAGGACCACAGGTGACCCTCGAGATCACGAACGCCGTACTCCCTGACGCCGTAGGGCATGTCGGTGGGCGCGTAGTCGATTGCTGCGCCGGTTGCGGACACCCGTCCATGATGGGTGTCCACGTCGTCGATCAGGACAGCGAGCGAGGCGGTGACCATGCCGTTGGTCAGGGGCGACACCATCCGATGTTCAGGAGCCTCGCGGTGCAACCAGACAACACCGTCACCGGCGTGAACCTCGCCGTGGACTGCTCGGTCGCCGTCGTATTCGATCGGTCCCGGTGCGAGTCCCAGCACGTCGACGAGGTAGGAATGGGCTGCCGCGATGTCTCGATAGACGAGCAAAGTGGTACGCCTGGTCACCGCCGGCTCGTCGGTCGACAGGCCCGACAGCAGGTCCAACAGGGCGTCGTCTCCCGGCTGAGCGCCCTGCAGAAGCCGGTCCTCGACTGCCCGAACCCGTTCGCGCACCCGGGCTAGCTGTGTCATCCGGTGGTCCAGGTCGGTCAGATGCTGCCGCGTCAGGTGCTGGAGGTCCATCGCTTCCGGATCGACATCGGCAAGCGGTGTACCCAATTCTCGGAGCAACCGAATTCGGTACAGCCGATCGAGGTCTCCCCCGCCGTACCGACGCCTGCCCCCGCCGTCTCGGTCGGGGGCGAGCAAACCCAGTTCCTCGTAGTACCGCAACGTACGTTCGGTGACGCCGGTTCGACGCGCGACGTCACCGATTCCCCAGGTGATCGGACCGTTGTTGTTCATGAATCAGACGGTAGAACCTCACGTCACGTCAGGAGCAAGCTCGACCGAAGTCGGTTCAGACATCTTCGAGTCGAATTCCCTTGGTTTCCTTCATGAAGAAGCACGCGACACCGGTCATCGCGGCCAGGAACATGATGTACACGCCGAACACCCAGCCCAGATCGAGGCCGAGGAAGAGTTGGTTGAGATAGGGCGCAGTTCCGCCGAATACCGCCACCGAGAACGAATAGGCGAATCCGATTGCCTGCGTGCGGAGTCGGGTGGGAAAGCTCTCCGACAGTGTCGACGACAGGATCGAAGCCGGAACGGCGATGACGAGCAGTGCAACCGTCGACGGGAGCAGCAACGTCCACCACTGCGTCGAGATCATCATCGTCAGCGGGATCTGCAGAACGAACATCAGCACGGCGAAGGCGGCCAGCATCGGCCGACGACCGATCGAATCCGAGAGACGACCGAAGAACGGCAGCGACACCAACGCGATCAACTGAGCGATGACCAGCATCCAGTACGCGGTGTCGGGGTTCATCCCACGCTGCGTGATGGCGAACGTCGAGACGTAGGAGGTCCAGGTGTAGTGCGCCGCCGTGATTCCCGACGTCATTCCGATCATCAACACGATCGCCTTCACGACGGTCTTGCGTGCGATCGGGGCCTGCTTCACCTTGTTCTGTTCCGAATCGAAGACGTCGCTCTCGTCCATGTTCTTGCGCAGGTACAGAGCGAACAGCGCCAGGAGTGCACCCAGCAGGAACGGGATGCGCCAACCCCATTGACCGACAGCAGATTCGGACAGGGTCGAGGTGATGACGCCACCGACCGTGTATGCCAGTGCCGAGCCACCGAAGATCGCGACGAACGCGACGCTTCCCCACATGCCTCGACGGTTCGGTGGCGCGATCTCGCCGACGTAGGAGTAGGCCGTCGCCGACTCGCCGCCGTGCGCGAAACCCTGCATGACGCGGGCGAGCAGCAGCAGTACCGATGCCCAGGCCCCGATCGCTCCGTAGGTGGGCATGATGCCGATCAGCAGGCTTCCGGCGGCCATCATCAGCATGGTGGTGACGAGAACGAACTTGCGCCCCTTCTTGTCTGCGATCCGGCCGAACACGATGCCGCCGAGCGGCCGCATCAGGAATCCGACGGCGAACACCGCCAACGTCGACAGCAGGGCCGAGACCGGATCGCTCTGGCTGAACATCGCCGCGGCGATGAACGGCGCGAACACTGCGTAGGCGCTCCACTCGTACCATTCGAGTACGTTGCCGATCGTGCTGGCGAACAACGACTTCTTCCGCGAGGAGATGTCCGGTGTCGAGCGGGTGTCGCGGGGTGATCCGACGGTCATGGGGTGCCACTTTCGCTCGAGTGAGTCTGTGCTGAAACAGGTTTGAGTGCTGCGCGACGAATCTTCCCGGTCTGCGTCTTGGGCAGCTCGTCGATGATGTGGATTTCTTTCGGACGTTTGTAGGCAGCTAGCCGATCGCGCGCGAAGGCCATCAGCTCGTCCGTGGTCACGGCCGGACCACTGCGGACCGACACGTACGCGACCACCGATTCCCCTTGATAGGTGTCGGGACGACCGACCACGGCTGCCTCGAACACCATCGGGTGTTCGTAGAGGGCGTCCTCGACTTCTCGGGGCCAGACCTTGTATCCGGAGACGTTGATCTGGTCCTTGAGTCGGTCGACGAGATAGACCCAGCCCTGTTCGTCGACGATCGCTACGTCCCCGGTGTGCAGGCGACCTTCGGGCATCGTCGACGCCGACGCCTCCGGGTTCTGCCAGTACCCCGAGACCACCTGCGGCCCGGACACTTCCAACTCGCCGGCTACTCCCGTTTCGGTGGGTAGCCCGGTGGGATCGAGTGTGCGCAACCGCACGCGAGGGAGGGGCAGTCCGACGGACAACGATCCACTCGACGCGTCCACCGGTGCCCGGAGTCCTGGCGGTACCGCGATCACGCCTGCGGTGGTCTCGGTCATTCCGTACGCGTTGTGGATGTAGCACCCGAACTTCGCCTCGAACGCGGAGACGGTGGCCGGCGGAATGGGTGCGCCGCCGGAGTACAGCGCCTTGACGGAGGCGAAATGTCTGCGGTCCGCGCCGGGGCTCTCGGAGATCGCGTTGAACACGGTGATGGATCCGATGGTGTAGGTGACTCGATGCTCGACGAAAGCGTCCAGTGTGACGCCTGCGTGGAAGCGGTGAGCGAACACGAGCACGCAGTCGCGCACCAGAGCCACAGCAGCATCGAGCATGGCCCCGGTGATGTGGAACAGGGGCGCGACGGCGAAGACGACGTCGCCGTCCTCCGTACCCGCACGCTCACCGAAGTCCGAGGCCGTCGCGAACGCGTTGGCGTGCGAGATCCGGGCCCCCTTGGGCGGCCCCGTGGTTCCGGAGGTGTATGCCAACAGCGCAAGATCGTCCGGCTGCGGTGCGGTGTCCTCCGGCATTCGACCGCGGTAGGCCTCGACGAGGCCGAGCATGTCGTTCTCGGGTGTGGGCGTGACCCGCGTCGTCGCGGCGAACACTCGCGGATCGTTGCGAGTCTGCAGATCCAGTCCGCTGGTGCTCACGAAGAACCGAATCGTACTGCCTTGCAACGAGGTTTCGAGCTAGCCGAGATCCGACTCGTCGCACACGAGCGCTACGGGCTCCGCGTCGTCGAGCAGGTGTCGCAGTTCTCGGTTGCGGTACATCGGATTCAGGATCAGAGCTACGGCACCGATCTTCCACAGCGCCAAGAACGTCAGTGCGTAGTGCGGAACGTTCTGCAGGTAGATGCCGACGCGGTCACCGGGATTCACTCCGCGGTCCGCGAACGCGGCAGCGAGAGCGTCGGAGGCCTCGTCGACCTCGCGGGCGGTGAGAACGGCATCGAAGTACGCCAATGCAGGCCGGTCGGGCGACCGGAACACCCGGGCGCGCCAGGCATCGAGGATGGTGAGGGGCATCGAGGACTCTTTCCATCGAACGTTGGCCTGACCGAGATCGACCGACCGAACACTCGCTCGGTCGATACTCGGTAGTGTTACGGATCACAACAGAAGTGTCAACCGGGTGCTTCCGGGACCACACCCGCCGCCCGGCCATCTACGGTGGGCGCATGACCGCGACATCCACCTGGCGAACGTACGAGGGCTCGAACCTCTCCCCTGCCTTGTCGTCGGCGTTGAAGACGTTCGTGGAACAGGGCTACCACGGAACATCGGTGCGGCAGATCGCAGCAGAAGCCGGACTGTCGGTTCCCGGGCTCTACCACCACTTTCCGTCGAAGCAGGCTCTTCTGGTGGGCATCATGGACGCGGCGATGGACGAGCTGTTGGAGCGAACTCGATCGGCAGAGGCCGGTGCCGGTACGTCGCCGAGTGACCGTTTCGACGCCGTCGTCGAATCGCTACTGCTGTTCCACATTCACAGGCGCGACGCCGCATTCGTGTGCTCGACGGAAATCCGCAGCCTGGATCCCGGGAACCGCTCCGCCTACATTGCCAAACGGGACGAGGAGCAACGACTGCTCGACGCGATCGTCGCCGCCGGTGTCGATGCGGGCCTGTTCGACACACCGCACCCGAGGGACGCCAGTCGAGCCGTGACGACGATGTGTGTCGGCGTAGCGACGTGGTATCGACCGGACGGGCCGTCGACTCCGAGCGAGCTGGTGGCGGTCTATCTCGACATCGCCCGTCGCACGGTGGGTGCCACGACCGGCGGGCACCGATAGCTACCCGGGGATCCTTGACCCGACCGACCGATTGTGCCAATCTTCCAGTGACCGAGCGAGTGTTCGGTCGGTATCGGAATGGGAGCGCATCGTGGCCATCGATCTGACGTACGACCCCGACATCGAGAAGCTGATCGATCGGACACGCACGTTCACCCGCAATCATGTGCTTCCCATCGAAGACCGATTCCTGGGCAACGTCGCCGACGCCGGAGGTGACGATCTACGCATCGAGATGCAGGCGGCCGCCAAGGACGCAGGCGTGTTCGCGCCGCACGCGCCGGTCGAGTACGGCGGCCACGGGCTGTCGATGAGCGACCGGGCACCGGTGTTCGAGGAAGCCGGATACTCGCTGTTCGGTCCGATCGCCCTCAACCTCGGAGCCCCCGACGAAGGCAACGTGCACATGCTCGCTCACATCGCGTCGGCAGCGCAGAAAGAGCAGTTTCTCGCTCCGCTCGCGCGCGGCGACGTGCGGTCGGCTTTCGCGATGACCGAACCCGCGCCGGGTGCCGGTTCCGATCCCGCGGCACTCACCACCGCCGCCGAGCGAGTCGAGGGTGGCTGGAAGATCAACGGGCACAAGTGGTTCATCACCGGAGCCGACGGCGCAGGCTTCTTCATCATCATGGCCCGCACCTCGGGCGCGCCCGGCGATCGCGGCGGGGCCACGATGTTCCTGGCACCCGCCGACACCGCGGGAATCAGGGTCGGCCGACACATCGGTACTTTGGACAAAGCGATGATCGGCGGTCACTGCGAGGTGTTCTTCGAGAACGCGTTCGTGCCCGACGAGAACGTGCTCGGTGCCGTCGACGAGGGATTCGCGTACGCCCAGGTTCGATTGGGCCCTGCCCGGATGACGCACGTGATGCGCTGGCTCGGAGCCTCCCGCCGTGCGCACGACATCGCCGTCGCGCAGGTTGCCCGGCGCGAGGGATTCGGCGGAAAGCTCGGAGACCTCGGCATGGTGCAGAAGATGGTCGCGGACAACGAGATCGACATCGCGGCCACCAGGGCGCTGCTGACGGTGGCGTGCTTCGAGTTGGATCGAGGTGGGCACGCGGCCAACGAGACGTCGATCGCGAAGACGTTCGCTGCCGAGGCCATCTTCCGTATCGTCGACCGCAGTATCCAGATGTGCGGCGGTCTCGGGGTTTCCGACGATCTTCCGTTGGCCAGGCTCTCCCGCGAAGTACGCCCGTTCCGGGTCTACGACGGCCCGTCCGAGGTACACCGGTGGGCCATCGCCAAGCGGACGATCGGTGCTGCCAAGCGCGCAGCGCGGGAGGCACAGGCGTGAGCGAACTGCCCGGTATGAATCTCGTTGCGCTGGAGAGGTTTCTTCGAGAACACGGAATCGACGTCGACGGCGCATTGTCGGTCGAGATGATCAGCGGCGGTCGGTCCAATCTCACCTACCGGGCGTACGACGACACCTCGACCTGGGTCGTCCGTCGACCTCCAACCAGTGGGCTGACGCCCTCCGCGCACGACATGGCCCGGGAATGGGCCGTCACCGAGGCGCTGGCGGGCACCGATGTACCGGTCGCTCGAACCGTCGCGTTCGACCGAGACGGTTCCACGTTGGGTGCGCCCATGACCGTCGTGGAGTTCGTCCCCGGCCGAGTGGTCCGCACGCGGGAAGATCTCGACGATCTGACGGACGAGCAGGTCACTGCCAACGCCGCGGAGCTGGTTCGAGTTCTCGCGCGACTGCATGCGGTGGATCCGGACGCCGTCGGCCTGGGTACCTTCGGCCGACCCGACGGTTTCGTCGCGCGGCAGGTCGCCACGTGGGCTCGGCAGTGGGACCGAGTCAAGACTCGCGACCTGCCCGATGTCGACCGATTGCATCGCGCGCTCGAAGCGGCGGTACCGGCGGGATCTGCGTCGTCCATCGTGCACGGCGACTATCGTGTCGACAACACCATTCTCGACGCCGATGACGTCGGTTCCGTTGCTGCGGTGGTGGACTGGGAGATGTCGACGCTCGGTGATCCCCTGACCGACGTCGCACTGATGTGCATCTACCGCCAACCGGTCTTCGATGCGGTCCTCGGCGCAGACGCTGCATGGACGAGCGATCGATACCCGTCCGCGGCGGACCTCGCACAACACTACGCAGTGGAATCCGGTCGAGAACTTCATGATTGGGGCTTCTACCTCGCCCTGGCCAATTTCAAGCTCGGAGTGATCGGTGAGGGAATCACCCACCGCGCGCTGTCGGGCTCCGACACCGGGGCCGGTGCAGGCAATGCCGCGGAGGCCACCGGGGAGTTCATCGCGGCCGGGCTACGGGCACTCGCAGGAGCCACCGACTGACGCGAAAACCACTGTCAGGCGGGCTCTCTCATCACACCGACGTGACGGACGGTGTCCGACACACCCGGGAGTTCCCGAGGCTCGGACCAGGTGTTCAACCCGTCGGTGCTGTCGGAGTAGAAGTACTTTCGGTTGGTGTAGTCGTCGTAGTACAACCGCCATGTACCGTCGGGTAATTCGATGACGGTCGGACCTTCTTTCAGTGGCCCGAAATCGCGGCTGGGGACGAGGGTGTACGGACCGATCGACGACGGCGCCGTCCAGTGTTCGATGACCTTGTGGGTCTCGTTCTTGGTGAACGCGTGATAGGTCGGCCCCACTTTCACCACAGTGGTGTCGATGTGGTCGGCTCCGATGCCGACGAACGGAACCGGAAAGCTCCACATCCTCAGGCCCGGATCCAGGGCCGTCATCAGATACGGCACGAACCCACCGCCGGTGGACAGCGACACGATGACGCTGACACGGTCTCCCTCGACGAACCACTCCGGTGCCCACGCCTTCGTGGTGAACGGAGACAACGACGGTCCGTCCGAGAAGCCGGCCGATCCGCTGAACCCGGATGGGCTGGCCGAGCCGGTACCGGCTCCGGTGCCCGGGAGGAAAGCGCAGCAGAACGGAATCGGGAAGTTCTGCAGGAACGTCCAGTTCACGCGGTCACTGCTGCGCGCGAAGCCGATGTTCGCACCGCCGCCGGTCGTGTACGTCACGTAGTACATACCGTCGGTGTGCCGGAATATGCTCGCGTCACGCACGACTCCGGACGGGGGTCGGTACGCCGCTGTCTGCAGCGCTGTGAAATCGGTGCCGTCGCCGGATTCGTAGACATCCATGTCTCGATCGCTGTCGTTACCGAACGCCACCATCGTGTAGCGCCACACAGAGGGCGCAGCGGCACCGGTTCCTGCAGCAGAGAACAGCAACCCGGCGACCGCCAGGATCACCATGGGTACGACGAGAAGGAACCTGCGCGCGGTCGATATCACCGACGAAGTATGTCCGAGTCGCACGCACCATGCGTACCTTCGGTAACAGAAACAACAGATTGCTACCGATGTTGTTATGAATGCGAAATGTACTGCGTGATCGGCTTGGCCTGGTACATCTCGTGATCGGCATCGTCGAGTATGTCCAGGGCACTTCGGGTGTCGTCGCGGTCGACGGTCACGCCGCCGATGCTCGCAGTCACCGTCAACACCCGCCCCGCGACCGTGATCGGTGTGGCGAGTTCGGCGCGTACGTCGTCGGCCTCGGTCCCCACACAGTGCGAAACGACGGCCACGAACTCGTCGCCTCCGATACGCCCCACGAAGGCCTCGGCCGGAAGGGCTCGCGTCAGACGGTCTGCGACCACACCCAGAACGGCGTCGCCGACGGTGTGACCGTACAGATCGTTGATGGTCTTGAAGTTGTCGAGGTCGATGAACAGCACGGCCATCGAGTCCTCGCGATCGGACTCGGCCAACTGCTCGTCCAGACGAGCCAGGATCAACGGCCTGTTCGGCAGGCCGGTCAGGTCGTCGTGTGTGGCCGCATGCTCGAGCTTCATGCTCATCCGATAGGTGTCGGTGATGTCGACGAACGTCGCGACGACCGAGGGGGTCGGGTCGGATGCGTTGAGCATCGTCGCCGTCAAGGACAACCAGAAGTGTCGGCCGTCCCGGCGCCGTTCGATTCCGATCACGGCCTGGCAGGGTTGTCCGGTCTTGCTGGTGACGGCGACAGGATGCTCGTGCGGCTCGATCGGCCCCTCGTCGGTGCCGTACACGCGAAACGGAAGGACCGACGCCTGTCCTGCCGTCGCCATTCCGACCTGAATGTCGAGAATCGTCTTCGCTGCGAGGTTCGCCGATTCGATGCGGCCGGAGTGATCGAGGACCACCACCCCCGCCTCCAGCGATTCCACGACGGCGGTGAAGTGTTCCTCGACTCTGCGCACCGCGCTCTGGTCGGCACAGACCAACACGTAACCGTCGGGCATCTGGGCTGCGGAGACCATCACGGCCAGCGCCGATCCGTCCGCGTGCCGATGCGACTCGCACAGCCGACCACCGAGACCGAGAATGGCCGCCGGATCGCACGGCACCCCCACCGCATGCGAGACGCTACGCCCGAGTACGTCCGCGGCCGGTCGTCCGTAGACCGACTCGGCGGCGGGATTCCAACTCGACACCAGACCGTCGGCGGATACCCCGATGATGGCGTCGCTGACGTGCTCGACCAGTGCAGCTTGCTTCTGCAGCGCCCTCTGCGCAGCCTTGTGCTCGGTGAGATCCCGAAGTATCACCTGGTACGCCGGCTCGCCGTTCCAGACCGTGCGAACCGACACCGCTTCCATTGTCAGGACCGTCCCGTCCAGGGCCAGTACCGTCGCCTCCGACGCTGCACTGGCGGCGCCGTGCCTGTCGAGGGCGGCGATCCGTTCGAGCATGGGCCCAACGGACTCGGGGGCGATGAACGCCGTGATCGGGCGGCCGATGACGTCGGCGGCACTCCGGGCACGGAGATACTTCAGTCCGGCGGGGTTGAGGTAGACCATCACGCCTCGTCGGTGGACTCCGATCGCATCCGGTGAATGTTCGACGAGAACCCGATATCGATCCGCCAGTCCTGGCGACGCGGCACGTGAATCAGGGTCGCCGACGCTGTTGCGCTCCCCTGATTCCATGCTCGGTCCTCGCGTTCGTAGACGGACGGTCAACACCCGATTGAACCACCTACCGAGGCACCTCTGGAGTGTACCGCCCGATTCGGGCGCTATGCCTCTTTCTCGGCTGGACCCGGTGCCGGTTTACCGGGCTAAATCGAGGAGTGAGCCGAATCCGGTTCGCGTACCTCGAAAAGAAATGGATTTCGACGATGAGCTCTCATGGCATCGACATCACCGGGATCGGCGCACTGTCCGGCTACGGCTGGGGCGCATCCGCACTGTGGGACGGCCTCTTCACCGGCAAGGCGGCGGCCACCCTGCACCACGACCAGACCAGACCCGGGCACAATCCGGTGTGGCTCGCGAAAGTTCCCGACGGCGGGGACGAGAACGACGGATCGAGTCGATTCGGGCGTGCACTTCGCGGGGCCGCACGCGAAGCCGTCGAAGATGCGTTGGCGCGTGGCTGGCAGCCGGGTCGACGGGTGGGTCTGATCCATGCCGTCGTCCTGGGTGAAGTGGACGAGTGGCGCAACTTCTATCTGCGCGACGGCGGAGAACGCCGTGTTCGGGACTACCTGACGCTGATGCCGTCTACCCCGGTGTCGCTGTTGATGCAGGAATACGGCTTTCACGGCCCGGCGATGAACGTCTCGGCGATGTGCGCGTCGGGCAACGCCGGTCTGCTCACCGCCAAGATGTGGCTCGATACGGCATTCGTCGACGACGTGGTGTTCGTCGCCACGGATCTGTCCCTGACTCCGGAGAACATCGACCACTTCGTCAAGCTCGGCGTCGGTGTCGTGGACGTGGAGCCGCAGGAAGGCTGCCGGCCGTTCCAAGAAGGTAGCCGCGGTTTCGGAATGGGCGAGGCCGCAACGGCATTCGTACTGTCGACGCGCAGTTCGGCGTCGTACGCACGGGTGCTGGGCGGTTCGATGACACATGACGCGTTTCACGCCACCTCGATCGACCCTGCGCTCACCCAGGTGCGGGACTGCTTCGAGCAGGCCTTGGCCGACGCCGACGTCACTGCCGAGCAGGTGCGGTATCTCAACGCCCACGGACCCGGCACCGCGCAGTGCGATGCAGCGGAAACCACCATGTTGGAGACGGTGCTGGACTCCCACGCGCAGGTGTATTCGGTGAAGCCGTTGACCGGACATTGCCAAGGCGCGGCGTCGGCGATCGAAACCATCTCTGCGGTGATGGGATTCGAGCGTGGACTCGTGCCCGCAGCCCCGCAGGTATCCGATGCGCACCCGTTGCTGCTCGACGGTTTCACCGCTGCGGAGCCCGGCTTGACCGTCAAATCGTCCCTGGGAATGGGCGGACACAACTCGGTGGTGGTGCTGGCACCGGCGTGAGTGGTGCTCGAGAGTCCGGCCGCCCGTACGGTCACGGGCGGTCGGACACCCGAACCATTCGATTCGGGCTCAGCTCCGAATACTCGATGCCGCCGATGTTCGGGCGAATGCACGAGAATAGTTGGGCGGGAACCGGAGTGGCTCGCCGAGCGCACGCGCCGCGTGCTGCGCCCAGTTCGGGTTGCGCAAGATCTCCCGTGCCAGGAACACCGCGTCGGCATCACCCGAGTCGACGATTCGTTCGGCCTGGTCCGGCTCGGTGATCAAGCCCACTGCAGCGGTCGGTATTCCGGCACGGCGACGCACCTCGGCTGCGAAACGTACCTGGTATCCCGGTTCCACCGGGATACGTGCGTCGGGAACGATGCCGCCGGTGGAGACGTCGAACAGGTCCACTCCGTGGTCGGACAGTGTCGAGGCGAGCGCGACGGTGTCGTCGAGCGTCCAGCCCGGCCGTGGGTCGTGGGTGTCACCGGCGAGCCAGTCCGTGGCCGAGACGCGGAAGAACAACGGCCGGTCCTCGGGCCATTGCCGTCGGACCGCGTCGACGACCTCGACGGCGAATCGCATCCGGTTGGCGAGGGTCCCGCCGTACTCGTCGGTGCGGTAGTTGGCAGCCGGTGACAGGAACTGGTGGATCAGATAGCCGTGTGCGCCATGGATTTCCAGGACGTCGAAGCCGGCGTCGCGCGCCAGTCCCGCGCTCGACGCGAAAGCCCGCACCACCTCGGCGATCTCGTCGACGGACAGAGCAACGGGCGGCGGCGAGTCACCGAACGCCACGGCCGACGGTGCCACCGTCTGCCACGTCCGGTCCGGCTCCGTCGACCACGGCCGGCCGGTGGACGCCTTGCGCCCGCCGTGCACCAGTTGAATTCCGGCAGCGGTGCCCTGACCGTGCAGGAAGTCGATGATGCGACGGTGCGATTCGGCTTGGTCGTCGTTCCACAATCCGAGATCGAAGTCGCTGGCTCGTCCGTCCGGCATGACCGATGTGGCTTCCACCATGGCCAACCCCACCCCACCGAGCGCGCGAGCGGCGAAGTGCTGGAAGTGCCAGTCCGTCGCCACACCCGTTGCGTCGGAGGCGAACTGCATCATCGGTGACATCCAGACACGATTCCGGATCGTCGACGCGCGCAGCGTCAACGGCTCGAACAGTGCGCTCATCCCGACACCTCCGACAGAATCTCGAGGCCGAGGAAGTCTCGCCCGGCGTCGGCCAGTGCCGCTCGGTCGAGCCCGGCGTCGTCGACGAACGGTGCGACGTCGGACTCGGCCATGTCGAACGGGTAGTCCGTACCGCACAGGACCTTGTTCTCGCCCGCGTGGACACGCAGGAGCTCGAGCGCTGCGTGATCGTGCGTCACCGTGTCGAAGTAGGCCGCGCGAAACAACTCTCGTGGCGAGGCCGTGCTGCCCGCCCGAACGTCGGGACGTGCGTCCCAGGCGTGCGCCCATCGACCCAACAGATCGGGCGCACATCCGCCGCCGTGCACGAAACAGATCCGCAGATCGGGCAACTCTTCCAGGACACCACCGAGAATGCTCGACGCCACCGCCGTGGCCGTCTCCACCGGGTTGCCGACCAGGTTGGCAAGGTAGTACTTCGACCACTCGGGCCGGGGCAACTGCATCGGGTGGACCAGAACGGCCAACCGATGCGCCGAGGCCGATCGTAGGACCGAGCGCAGCACACCGACGTCGAGTGACCCGCCGCGGAGAACCGGTGGAACGGCAACGCCGACAAGCGTTCCGCGCCGGGCGATGTCTCGGATCTGTCGGTCGGCTGCATCCGCGTCGTCCAACCGCACCGACCCGAGGCCGGCCAGGCGTCCGGCCGAGTCCGTCACGACGCGGGCGAGTGCGTCGTTGAACGCGTCGGTGTACTCCCCCGCCGGAACCTCGGCGTCGACCGCGAACGCGAAGGGCGGGGCAGACAACGCGCGGAGACCGATGCCGGAGGCGTCCATGTCCGCGACGATCGCATCGACATCGCTCATCGCCTCCGTCCGGATGGACAACGGCACGTCGCCCAGGAAAAGATGACCGTCCCGATCGCGCATGGCACCGAACGGAGAGTTCGGTGGTAGACCGAACAGCTCGGTGGGGAGCCAGTGGGCGTGGACGTCGACCAGATCGGTGCTCACGACGCCGCCAGTGGCAGTGGGTCGTTGGCCGAGTCGAGGTGTTCGACGGTGGTGAACACCAGGTCGGAGGAGCCGACGTTCTCGATGTCGTGCAGAAGGTATTCGCCTGCACCGAAGCGGAAGTGGCGGGTTTCGCCCGCGGAGTAGGAGACGTCGCGGGTAGTTCCGTCGAAGGTGTGTTGGCGGGAGGTGCCGGCGTTCACCGCGGTCCAGAAGTAGTCCAGAACGTGGCGGTGGGCATGCCACCGCTCACCCGGTGCCAAGCGGATCTCCCATACCCGGACGCGATCGTTCTCGCTGAGGAGCCTCGATCCCACCTCGCCGTCGTGGGCGTGGGCGTCGAACTCCGCTCGGAGATCGTCGGACCATCCCTCGAAGTTCTCGCCGACGAGTTTTCCCGCCAGTGGTAGATCGCTGAGAAAGCTGTTCGTGGTCATCGTGTTTCCTCTCGTGGTGTCTCGGCGTCGTGTCTCTAGCGACCGGGCCCGTACAAACCGAATCTCAGGTCCTTGTCACCCGGGGTCCAGGTGTTGGTGAACTGCGAACGTTCCCCCATCGCCTTGACGCGCGCCAACAGGTTGCTGCTCAGTTCCAGCTGGCCGGGTTCCCATTTCTCCAGCGCTTCGGCGATGTTGCCGACCGACGACGTGAGCGCGTCGCTCAAGGCCCAGGCGTCTGCCGCGGCTTTGGCGGTTCCTGCGGCTGCGTGCGGGCGAGCTCCGCACGCGGCGTCTCCGATGAGGGCAACGCGTCCGCTGGCCATCTTCGTCGCTCGTGAGTCCCAGACCACCTGAATGAACGGCGCTTCGGTCGAGGTGACCACCTCTGCGGCCGCCGGGGCGAGCAAACGCGTCGCAGCGTCGCGCATTTCGTCGATGTAGCGGTCCTGTACCTGGTGCGGATGAACCGACACTTTGCCCTGGAAACCTCGCTTGTCGGTGAGCATCTCGTTCAGGTCCGGACCCTCCGCGACGTTGCGATACCAGACGTAGTTCATCAGGCGGTCCCCGACGGCCGTGCCCCGTTCGCCGGGGATCGGGTACATGGTGATCTGCGAGTTCGGGACGATGTTGTAGGTGATCGAATTGTGCAGCAGCTCGGCGGTTTCGGGGGTGAGCACTGCCTCGTCCACGGTTCCGCGCCACCCGATGTAGCCCGAGTAGGTCAGCTCCACGTCGGGATCGATGCGAGCCCGGTTCGCCGACGTCACGCCGTCGGCAACGACGACGAGGTCTGCCGTCTCGACGCGACCGCTGACGAATCGGACGGTCACGGAGTCCGCGTCTTGGTCGAAGCCGCAAGCGAATTCGCCGAGGTGGTAGTGATCGCGTCCGAAGTCGGCGAGCAGCGCGCGGTAGAACGTTCCCCACGATGTGTGCGACCACGAGCGGGCGTCCCGATCGACGACACGATTACCGGCCTCGATGTACTGGACCCAATCCGTCGTCGTGCTGACGTCCTCGGGGCGTTGCGAGCTGCGCTCGCGGAACCACCGGAGGGTGTCGGGCTGCAGCACGATGCCGCCGCCTCGACCGTCGAGGTCCGACGGTGTGCGTTCGTAGACGTCGACCTCGAACCCGAGGTCTCGGAGGAGGAGTGCGGAGGTCAATCCACCGATGGACCCTCCGATGACGACTGCTCGTGATCCTGCGTAGACGCTCATGCCGACGTTCCTTTCACTGCGGAAGGTGCCGGCGTGGTGTCGGCGGTGTGTGGGTGTACTGCATCGGTGGGAGAGGGCGCGTCGGTGGGCAGCGCTGCGTCCTTGGTCTCCGGGGCGAACGCCAGCCCGACGAGGGCGATCACGCCGGTGGACGCGAGTACCGCGGTGGCGATGCCGAGGTTGCCGCCGAACCACGACGTGGCGATGACGCCGGCCACGAGCGGCCCCGCGGCGGTGATGTAGCGACCGATGCTGTTGGCCAACGCGATTCCGCTGGCTCTCATACTCGGGGAGAACATCTCCGGGCCGTAGACGAAGTTGCCGGACAGTGCCCCGAAGAGCCCGAACCCGACGATGGGGATGACGATCAGGTACGTGGTGTACGAATGCTGGAAGGGGAACAGATAGGCGATGCTCACTCCGGAGATCACGAAGCTGACGAGAAAGGCCTTGCGTCGGCCGATCGCGTCGGCGAGGAACCCCCACGTGGCGTACCCGAGAATGCCGCCGGCGTTGAAGAGCATGGACGAGATGGCCACTCGATGATTCGCGATCTCGGTGGAGAGCGATTCGGCGCCGGCCATGGTGCGAATGATCTGCGGGTACCAGGTGGACACACTCCAGAAGGCGAGCAACGATCCGGTGGCAAGGGCGGTGCAGATCAGGGTGGCACGCAGATTCGGTGGAGAAAGCAGGCGGCGGAGAACGAACTGATCCTCCGGTCGCTCGATGCCCTTGTCCTTGCGTTGCTTTCGCCTTGCGATGACAGTCTTGATCTCCTCGGGCTCCGGGACGTAGCGGCGAAGGAACCAGACCAGGAACGCGGGGACGACGGCGAGGACCAGCATGAAGCGCCAGCCCTGGCTGCTGAGCATGCTGTACGCGAGTGCGGCGATGAAGAATCCGCCTGCGTACCCGGACATCATCACGCCACAGGCACGAGCGCGGTACTTGTTACGCCACACCTCGGCGACCAGGGCGGCACCCACGGGAGCTTCCACTCCCGATCCGAGACCGGCGATGAATCGGAGAATTCCGAGCTGCCACCAGGTGTCCGCGAACGCTGCCAGGGCGGTGAACAGTGCATAGGTGAGGATGCCGATCGACAGCACGCGCACTCGTCCGAAATAGTCGGCGAGGACTCCGAAAAGGATTCCGCCGGTTGCCCATCCCGCCAGGAAGAGTGCGACGGTCATGCCGCCGTAGAGTCCGATGTGCGCCGCGTCGACGTCGATCCCCGAGTTCGGAAGCAGGTCGGTCATGGCCGGTCCGAGCACCAGGGCGTAGAGGCTGCCTGCGAAACCGTCGAGAGCCCAGCCCATGGTGGTGCCGAACAGCACCAGCCATTGCACTCGAGTTATCTGTTGGCGCCAGCCGGGTTCGGCCGCGCTCGTTCGGTTCGTTGTCACGATGAAGTCCTTGGGTTTCGAGGGAAGGGGATGATCAGTTCAGGCGACCGGGCTCGTCGGAGCCGTACCAGTCGACGTCGTCGTCGGCGGTCCGCACCACGATGGTCTTGATCCAGGTGAAGTCGTCGAACGACTCTGTGCCGGCGTCTTTTCCGGCACCGGACTCCTTGACGCCACCCCACGGAAGGGACGGTTCGAGTCGGTGGTGGTCGTTGACCCAGACCATTCCGGACTCGATCGCTTCGGCGACGCGGTGAGCGCGTCCGATGTCGCGGGTCCAGACGCCGGCACCGAGTCCGAAGCGGTTGTCGTTGGCCATCTCGATCGCGTCCTCCTCGGTGTCGAAGGGGACGACGACGGCCACGGGCCCGAAGATTTCCTCCTGCGAGACGCGCATGGAGTTGGTGGCGTCGGCCAGCACGGTCGGCTGCACGAAGAATCCGTCGTTCAGCTCTCCGGAAAGTTCGGGAACACTGCCGCCCGCAGCGATCCGGGCACCTTCGCCGCGTCCGATCTCGATGTACTCGAGCACCTTTCGGCGTTGACGGTCGCTGATCATCGGGCCCATCTGAGTGGACGCATCGGCCGGGTCGCCGAGGCGAATCTTCTCGGCCCGCGCGACGAGTGCGGTGACGAACTCGTCGTACCGTCCACGCTGGACGAGGAATCGTGCGCCGGCAACGCAGGATTGACCGGAAGCCACGAATGCGGCGAAGGCAGCGCCCTCGGCTGCGCGGGTGGGGTCGTAGTCGTCGAAGACGATGACGGGCGTCTTGCCGCCGAGCTCGGCGGTGATACGGGCGAATCGCTTCGACGTGGCACCCGCGGCCGAACGTCCGGCCTCGGTACCGCCGGTCAGGGTGATCTTGGCGATGTCCTCGTGCTCGGTGAGCCTGACGCCTGCGTCCCTGCCACCGGTGACCACGTTGATCACACCTTCGGGGATGCCGGAATCGGTCACGATGCGAGCGATGGCGAGGGTCGTCAGCGGCGTGAGTTCGGACGGCTTGACCACCACAGTGTTTCCGGTCGCCAGAGCGGCCGACAGACTGCGAGCCAAAATCATGGCGGGGTGATTGAAGGGGGTGATGATGCCGCAGACACCGAGAGGTGCCCGCTTCTGGTAGGTAAGGTACGGCCCGTCGCTGGGCAGCACCGCATCACGCTGCGCGGCAAGCAGTCCCGCGTTGTAGCGGAACCATTCCGGCACTCGGGAGAGTTGAGCACGCGTCTCGGTGATCGGTCGACCGTTGTTCTGGGTCTCCAGTGTGTACAGCGTGTCGCTCGCCGCTTCCAACGCGTCGGCCGCACGCAGGAGCGCCTTGGCTCGTGCCGTCCGGCTCATCCGCGGCCACGGTCCCGACTCGAACGCTGCTTTGGCGACCGCCACCGCATTGTCGACATCGACGCCGACACCGTCGGGCACGGTTGCGATCGAGGATCCCGTAGCCGGGTTGACGATGGTGAGTTCGCGGCCGCTTTCGGCCGGAACACTTTTGCCTGCGATGTACATCGAGTGCTTGGTCATGTGAGTCTCGTTTCGTCTGTGCTGCTGCCGTCTGCGTCTATTGTGCGATCCACATCACAGCGTGACTATGTGTGTGCAAACATAAAAGAACGACTGCAATGTGCATCGGCCCATCGAGAAGCAGGACACACATGCCGACCGACCCCATTCACACGTCCAGTGCGCCTACCGCCTCCCTCGGCGTTCGAGAGCTTCCGGAATTACGCCGGTGGCTCGCGAGCGTTCAGCGGATCACCAAGACCGTGGCTACCGGTCGTCCGCTGACGGAAGTGCTGGATCTGATCGCCGACACCGCCGCCGAACTGATGGGATACGAGTTCTGCGGAGTTCTCATTCCGGACCCGACACGGCGAACGCTCGTGATCGAAGGGTCCAGCGGGCTGTCCGCTCACTACATAGCGCAGGTCAACGCCGACCGGCCGGTGCGCCTGGATCAAGCCGAGACAGTCGAGGCACCGTCGAGTACAGCGTTCCGGACCGGATCGCCGGTGGCGATCTCGGACATCGAAGCGACACCGCAGTTCGCCCCATGGGGTGGAGTGGCACGCGAGCAGGGCTACCGCTCCATGATCTCGGTGCCGCTGATGGAATCCGAGGGTGTGGCCATCGGAACTCTCAACTGCTACCGGCGATCCATCTATGACTTCGCCGGAGAAGAGATCGCCCTGCTCACCATGTTGGCCGACCATGCCGCAATCGCACTCACGACCTCACGCTTGCGGTCCGAGGAATCGAAGCGGATGGACGAGTTGGTGGTCCTCAACGACGAGCTCCACCAGCAGCGAGACCTGCTACAGAAATCGGAGGACATCCACCGCAGACTCACCGAGATCACGCTGCGTGGCGGCGGGGTTCCTGGCATCACGACGGCACTGTCGATACTGATCTCCCGCGCGATTCTGATCGAGGACACGCACGGGGCGGTACTCGGCCGGTCCAGCCGAACCGAGCCGTTCCCCGACGATCGAGTCCGAACGACGTCCGACAACCTCGATGGCAGCGAATTTCGTTGCCACTCGGTCCGTCTCGCCGAGATGGAGGTGGCGCGAATTTGGATTGCGCCGGGACGGTCCCCACTGTCGTCCATCGAAGAACGCGCAGTGGAACACGCCGCTCTGGTCACGTCACTGGAACTTCTGCGCACCAGAACAGCGGACGAAGTGAGGTGGAGGTTGCACGGGGATCTTCTGAGCGATCTGCTCAGCGGCGAGACCGAAGCGATGGGCACCGTTGTCGAACGTGCCGGCCGACTGGGCCATGACCTGACACTCGATCATCGGATGGTCGTCGTCGCGCTGAGCGGAATCGACCGGGCACTCGTCGACACGGCCCTTCAACGGGCGATCGGCCGAATCGACGATTGGGCCGAGACCATGACGCCCCAGCCGTTGTCCGCGGTGCACCACGATCGCATCGTCGTGTTGGTACCCGACATCGGGCTCACTCGGCGGGCGCGGGACGACATCGCCGAGAAGATCCGAGGACTCGCATCTCCCACCACTCCGAAAGCGGCTGCGACGTCGATAGAAATCGGAGTAGGGTCCGGCCTCGCGGACTACGCCCTCGCACACCGGTCCGCGGTGGGAGCGCTCGAGATGCTCGCGTTGACCCGCAGAACGGGTGCCTCGCTGTCGCTGGACGATCTCGGACTGGTCGGATTGCTGCTCCAGCTGGACGATACCGAGCAGCTCTTGCGTTACACGGACCGAGTACTCGGACCTGTCCGAAGGCATGACAGTGCACGTGGAACCGATCTGATGGGAACGTTGCGGGCATACCTCGCGTGCGGACTGCTGTCCGGCGATACCGCTCGCGCACTGCACATCCACCCCAACACGGTCGGTCAGAGACTCCGCCGAATTCAGACGTTGACGGGAATGGATCTGGCACGCCCCGACCACGCGATGGAGATCGCAGTGGCCCTGACGGTCGGCGACGTCGGCGAGTCCTCGCGTACGGGCTGAGCACTCGAGACGGGTACGAGCAGCAGATGTGGCCCTATGATGTGACACAGGACACTCGTGGAATGAGGTAGGGCGATGTGGAACTACATCTCTGGATTGCTGCGAATCGGTTCGCACGCCATCGTGTTGGAGCCGTCGAACCGCCCTCAGCTGTGCGCAATTTCGGGTTGGGCCGTCGCTCATGGAGCCAGAAAGGAATGCCTGCATCCTGTTCGGTTCACCGACTGAGCCTGCAGTTCGCGCAGCAGTGTCGAGGAACGGCCTTCAGATCGAGGCCGTTGCACCGCAGATTCCGCATTCCTCGAACTCGACCCGCTTCCACCGAGCAACGGGGACGAAGAACAGCGTGAATTGCTGGTATTGCTTCATGCGCGCCCACTGCGTGGTGTTGTGGCACCGCGGGCAGGTCCGCGTCGAGCCTGGGCCGACGTGTTTGCGCTTGCTGCCGAAACCGAAGAGTAGGAACATCACCCCAGCATAGGTGTCACGGACATCTGCCGAACTCGGCGCAGCACGGTCACCGTCGCGTTCTTCTCGACTGTGACCGTGCCGGCAGGGTTGGTGTCAGCTCGCGATCATGCCGTGTGGATCGATGACGAATTTCTGGGCGACTCCGCTGTCGAATTCGCGGTAGCCCCGCGGTGCGTCGTCGAGGGTGATGACCGTCGCGTTCACCGCCTTCGCGATCGAAACACGTTCCTTCAGAATCGCATTCATCAACTCGCGGTGGTAGCTCATCACCGGGCACTGCCCGGTGGCGAACGACAGCGACTTGGCCCAACCGGTGCCGAGGCTGAGCGACAGAGCTCCGCGCTGAGCAGCCTCGTCCACGCCGCCGGGATCGCCGGTCACGTACAACCCCGGGATGCCGATGCCGCCGCCTGCCGTGGTGATGTCCATGAGCGAGTTGAGAACCGTGGCCGGGGCCTCCTTCGACGAATCTCCACCGTGACCGCGGGCCTCGAAGCCCACCGCATCCACCGCGGCGTCGACCTCAGGCACGCCGAGAATCTGTTCGATCTGATCCTGCGGTGCACCCTTGCCCACGTCGACGGTCTCACAGCCGAACGTTCGCGCCTGGGCCAACCGGTCGGCGTTCATGTCGCCCACGATCACCACCGACGCTCCCAGCAACTGCGCACCGACCGCAGCAGCGAGGCCGACCGGTCCCGCGCCCGCGATGTACACCGTCGCACCGGGTTTGACTCCTGCGGTGACCGCTCCGTGGAAGCCGGTGGGGAAGATGTCCGAGAGCATGGTCAGGTCGAGAATCTTCTCAAGAGCCTGATCACGATCGGGGAACTTCAGCAGGTTGAAGTCTGCGTACGGTGCCATGACGTACTCGGCTTGTCCGCCCACCCCCCCCCCCCCTTTGTCGTAGCCGCAGGGCGAGGCCAGGTGATCGGGGTTGGCTGTGTGACAGAATTCGGTCTTGTTGCTCCTTCTGTTTTTGCACCCCCCCGCGGGGGAGTTTGACAGGGATGTGCGA
>NZ_NOZC01000041.1:0-41195 GCF_002258545.1 Rhodococcus sp. 05-2255-3B1
GCGCAACGACTTCACCGGCCGCGGCGAGAACAAGCGCGAGGAACTCGCCGCGTTCCTCGAAGACCTCGAGCGTCAGGCCA
Organism: Rhodococcus sp. 05-2255-3B1; assembly: GCF_002258545.1. Lineage (NCBI taxonomy): Bacteria > Bacillati > Actinomycetota > Actinomycetes > Mycobacteriales > Nocardiaceae > Rhodococcus > Rhodococcus sp. 05-2255-3B1. The sequence goes on from NZ_NOZC01000041.1 coordinate 81, forward strand.
CCAAGTTCGAGGAGATGCGCGACCGCTCCCTCGCCCGCGAACGCGCGAAGGCCGAAGCACGCGCGTCGTAAGCTCAGATCGGCTGGTGTGCCCGGTACCGACTTCGGTGCCGGGCACCACTGTTTTCGGGCCGTCGCTCTCGGCCCACCGCCGTCACCATGATCACGTTCCCTCCGTTCCAAAGGCTTCTCTCATGACACTGCAGATCGGCTCGCTGGAGTTGGCCAGCCCCGTCGTCCTCGCACCGATGGCCGGCGTCACCAATGTGGCGTTCCGCACGCTGTGCAGGGAGCAGGAGTTGCAGCGGGCGGGCAGTACCTCGGGTCTGTACGTGTGCGAGATGGTCACCGCACGCGCGCTCGTCGAACGCCAGCCGGCGACGATGCACATGACGACCTTCGGCCCCACCGAAACCCCGCGGTCGCTGCAGCTCTACACCGTCGATCCGGACACCACGTACGACGCGGCGAAGATGATCGTCGACGACGATCTGGCCGACCACATCGACATGAACTTCGGCTGCCCGGTTCCGAAGGTCACCCGAAAGGGCGGCGGTGCTGCGCTGCCCTACAAGCGGAACCTGTTCGGTCGTATCGTCGCCGCGGCCGTCAAGGCGACCGAGGGCACCGACATTCCCGTCACCGTCAAGTTCCGCGTCGGCATCGACGAGAACCACCACACTCATCTCGATGCAGGTCGAATCGCCGCAGGCGAGGGCGCGGCGGCAGTGGCACTGCACGCCAGAACCGCCTCTCAGCGTTACTCCGGCACTGCCGACTGGAACGAGATCGCGCGACTGAAGGAACACGTCTCCGGCATCCCGGTACTGGGCAACGGCGACATCTTCTCGGCGTCCGATGCGGTTCGCATGATGGCGGAGACCGGGTGCGACGGCGTCGTCGTCGGGCGTGGTTGCCTGGGTCGGCCCTGGCTGTTCGCAGAACTCAGCGCCCGCCTGAACGGCAGGCCCGAACCCACTCCACCGACCCTCGGCGAGGTGGCCACCATCATCGCCCGGCATGCCGAGCTGCTCGCTCAGCATCACGGTGAGAGCAAGGGTCTGCGCGAGCTGCGCAAGCATGTGTCCTGGTATCTCCGCGGGTTCCCGGCGGGGTCGGATCTTCGGGTCTCGATGGCGTTGGTGTCCACTCTCGGCGAACTGGACGACCTTCTGGCGCAACTCGATCCGACCGTTCCGTTTCCCAAGGACGCCGAAGGCCCCCGTGGTCGGCAGGGCTCGCCGGGCGCGGTTGCGTTGCCCGACGGTTGGCTCGACGACCCGGAGGACGTCTGCGTTCCTGCCGGTGCCGATCTGATGCATTCCGGCGGCTGATTCGCGGCTGACCAGCAGCCCACCTCGCACGAGTGGACCATGCCGCTCGAGTCAGTACTATGGCTGGGATTGCCGAGTTGACGGCGCGTGCGTGTGATGGAAGGCCAGGTTCGAATTCGTGGGAGACGATCGAGAGTCGGGCTCTGTGCCCGAGGGTCGCGCCCCATGGGAGCGCCCGCTGTCTTCAATCGGACGTTCCGGACAGCGCCCACCTCGCTCCGAACGTCCTGCAACACCGGCTGCAGAGCAACCACCGCAGCCCGGAGACAGCGGCAGGCTCGGCAAACGATCACCGCGTAACGCCGACACCGTCTCGGTCGCCGAGTTGGTGGACAAGATGTCGCGCTCGGGATCGATGCGGCGGGTGCCTGACGAACGTCCCGAAGTCGAAGAGCCGACCGAGGTCATCGCCCCCATCACCGATTCCACTCCCTCGCCTGCCCGGGCAGTCCCGCCGACTCCGCCGCCGCATGCCGCACCGGAACCGGTGGGCGCGCCCGCAGCGGATCGACCGACTCTGACGCGGTTGGCGATGAGTCGGGTGCGTCGCCGCCGTCGGGTACGGATGATCGGCCGAAGCCTGGTCTCCCTCGTCGCGATCCTGGCGGTGGCCTTGACCGGAGTGGTGTGGGGATACCTACGCAACACCGATCAAGGATTTCTCCAGGTCGCCGCTCTCGATCCCGATTCGACCGACGTCGTCGACGCCGCAGGCCAGTACGGTGACGAGACGTACCTGATCGTGGGCACCGACACCCGCGCCGGGGCCAGCGGCGAGGTGGGAGCCGGAACCGTCGCCGACGCCGAGGGATCGCGCTCGGACACCGTCATGTTGGTCAACATCCCTGCCGACCGCAGTCGCGTCGTCGCGGTGTCCTTCCCCCGCGACCTCGACGTGACGCGGCCGGAGTGCGAGCAGTTCGACAACATCACCAATACCTACACCGGGGAGATGTTCCCCGAGGCCTACGGCGACAAGCTCAATGCCACCTACGCCCTCGGCGGCCCGAAGTGTCTGGTCAAGACCATCCAGAAGATCTCGGGCCTACGCATCGGACACTTCGTCGGGATGGACTTCGCCGGGTTCGAGTCCATGGTCGACGAGGTCGGCGGCGTCGAGGTCTGCACCGCGCAACCCCTGTTCGACTACGAACTCGGAAATGTCCTTCCCAACGTCGGAACACAACGTATCGACGGCCGCACCGCGCTGAACTACGTTCGGGCCCGCAACGTCGAGTCCGAGGGCAACGGCGACTACGGCCGCATCAAGCGACAGCAGCGTTTCCTGTCGTCGCTGCTGCGGTCCGCGCTCTCGAACAACGTGCTGCTCGATCCCGGCAAGCTCAACGGGTTCGTCAACGCGTTCACCTCGGACACGTTCGTGGAGAACGTCAAGACGCAGGACCTGGTGACGCTGGGACGCTCGCTGCAGAACGTGGACGCCGGCGCGGTCACCTTCCTGACCATCCCCACCACCGGCACCAACGACTACGGCAACGAGATCCCGAACGACGACGCGATCGGTGCGATCTTCCAGGCCATCATCGACGACGCTCCGTTGCCCGGCGAGGAACGAGCGGAGCCGGTGACACCCGAATCACCCGCACCTGCCGCCGTACCCGACGCGCCACTGTTGGCCGTTGACCCGTCGACCGTGTCGATTCAGGTGTCCAACGCATCCGACATCGCCGGGATGGCTCAGACGGCGTCCGACGAACTCGCGGTCTACGGATTCCAGATCCTGACGGTCGGCAACTTCTCGGGCACCGCAGCGCAGACCGTGGTGCGCTACTCCCAGGATCAGGAAGCTGCCGCTGCGACGGTCGCGTCGGCGATTCCCGGCGCTGCCATCGAGTTGGCACCGAGCCTGAACAATGTCGTCGAGGTCGTGCTCGGCTCGAACTATCCCGGATACACCCAGTACCCGACGGCGTTCGGTACCGAAATCGATCCCACTCAGGTGGAAGGAACCACCCAGAGTGCGCCCCTTCCGGAGGATCTCTCGTACACCAACGCGGCCGACGACACGTGCGCCTGACTTCATTCATGCTCCGTTAACCCTCGGGACAGGGAACTGGTCGGTGTGAGCTACTAAACTTCGCTCATGCGCGTCGCCTACAACGAACAGATGAACGAGCTTGCCGATCTCCTCGGAGAGATGGCGAGCCTGGCTGGTGCGGCCATGGAAAAGGCCACTCAGTCCCTCCTTCAAGCAGACCTGGTGCTCGCCGAGCAGGTCATTTCCGAACACGACAGGATCACCGAACTCAGCGCGGTGTGCGAGGAGAAGGCCTTTACCCTTCTCGCCCTGCAGGCTCCAGTCGCAGGCGATCTCCGTTCGGTGGTGGCCGGCATTCAGATCGTTGCCGACATCGACCGTATGGGCGCGCTCGCACTGCACGTTGCCAAGATCACCCGCCGCAGGCACCCGAACCACGCCCTCCCCGAGGTCGTCAACGGGTACTTCGCCGAGATGGGTCGCCTCGCCGTCCAGATCGGCGCGTCGGCTCGTGAGGTCCTCGAGACCCGCGATCCCGAGCGCGCTGCCAAGCTGCAGGAGGAGGACGAGGCGATGGACGATCTGCACCGTCACCTCTTCACGGTGTTGATGGACCGCGAGTGGAGCCACGGGGTCGCTGCTGCGGTGGACGTGACCCTGCTCGGCCGCTTCTACGAGCGGTTCGCCGACCACGCCGTCGAGGTCGGCCGTCGAGTGATCTTCCTGGTGACGGGTGAGCTGCCCATCGACCTGAGCCACAACAACATCCCCACCTCGTAGGCCTGCCCTCGTCGAGAACCGAGTAGTGCTGCGCTGCAACGCTACTCGGCTCTCGCATCGGGACAACGAGCGCAGATGTCGAAGAAGCCCCCGCCGAGCCTGTGCTCAGCGGGGGCTTCTTCGTTCGTGTGTGGTTATCCGAAGCGGCCGGAGATGTAGTCCTCGGTGGCCTTCTGCGTCGGGTTGGAGAAGATCTTCTCGGTGTCGTCGATCTCGATGAGCTTGCCGGGCTTGCCGGTCGCCTCGAGGTTGAAGAAGCCGGTCTGGTCGCTCACACGGGCGGCCTGCTGCATGTTGTGCGTGACGATCACGATCGTGAAGTCCTGCTTGAGTTCCTGGATCAGGTCCTCGATGGCGAGGGTGGAGATGGGGTCAAGAGCCGAGCACGGCTCGTCCATCAGCAGGACGTCGGGAGAGACGGCGATCGCGCGAGCGATGCACAGACGCTGCTGCTGACCGCCGGAGAGGCCACCACCGGGCTTGTCGAGGCGATCCTTGACCTCGTTCCAGAGGTTCGCCCCCTTGAGCGAGCGCTCGGCGATCTCGTCGAGTTCCTTCTTGCCGCGGCCGCCCTGCAACTTCAGGCCCGCAACGACGTTGTCCCGGATCGACATCGTCGGGAACGGGTTGGGGCGCTGGAAGACCATGCCGATGGTGCGACGCACACCCACGGGGTCGACGCCGCTGCCGTAGATGTCCTCGCCGTCGAGCAGCACCGAACCCTCGACGCGCGCACCCGGGGTGACTTCGTGCATACGGTTCAGCGAACGCAGGACGGTCGACTTACCGCAGCCGGACGGCCCGATGAACGCGGTGACGCTGCGCGGCGGTACGGCCAGAGTGACGTCGGAGACGGCGTGAAACTTGCCGTAGTAGATGTTGACGTCCTTGAGATCGAGACGCTTTGCCATGTTCTTCGTTCCTTAGAATTCGCTGGAGTCGGGTGGGTCAGAAGTTCTTGGGCGAGAAGAACTTCGAGACCAACTTCGCGCCGATGTTGAGTATTGCGACGATCAGGATCAGCGTCAGGGCTGCTCCCCACATGCGCTCAGCGGTGAGCACGCCGGTTCCTGCTTTCTGCAGGTCGACCATCATGAGCGGCAGAGACGTCTGCGGCCCGGAGAAGATGTTGAAGTTGATGGCGGTGGCCGATCCCACCAGGATCAGCACCGGTGCCGTCTCGCCCATGACTCGGGCCAGGGCGAGCATGATGCCGGTGACGATGCCGGACAGGGCCGTGGGAATGACGATCTTGGCGATGGTCTTCCACTTCGGGACGCCAAGGGCGTAGGACGCCTCGCGCAGGTCCTGCGGGACGATGCGCAGCATTTCCTCGGCCGAGCGCACGATCACGGGGATCATCAGGAGCACAAGGGCGAATGCGACGGCGACACCGGAGCGCTGGAATCCGAAGGTGGCGATCCACAGTGCGTAGATGAACAGGGCCGCGACGATCGACGGAACACCGGTCAGAATGTCGACCATGAAGGTCGTCACTCGAGCCAGTCGTGTACCGGCCCCGTACTCGACGAGGTAGATGGCGACGAAGATGCCGATCGGGATGGAGATGATGGCGCAGAACAGTCCTTGCAGAAGGGTTCCGACGATGGCGTGGTAAGCGCCGCCGCCTGCGATGAACTGGGTGACGCCGGCCTGCGAGTTCTGCCACCAGGTGGGCGAGACCACGGCGGACAGTCCGCGCGAGATCACCGTGTAGAGCACCCAGATGAGCGGTACGAGTGCGACGAGAACCGAGAGGCTGACGAGGATCGTCGCCGTGAGGTTGGACGCTTTACGCCGAGCGCTGACGCCCTGGAACGTCGGTTCCTTGACGGGCTTGTCCATGGTTGCGGTCACGGGTCAGTCCTTCTTTCCGGCGATGGCGGCGCGGGCACCGGCGTTGACGACGAAGGTGAGGATGAAGAGCACCAGACCCGCGGCGATGTAGGCACCGGCTTGGAGCGGGTTGTTGAACTCGCCCGCGGCCAGCGCGATCTTCGTGGCAAACGTGGAACCGCCGTCGAACAATGTTCCGCCGAAGGTTGCCTGAGTGCTGCGGATGATGATGTAGAGCGCGATGGTCTCACCGAGTGCACGACCGAGACCGAGCATGGAGCCGCTGACGTAGCCGGACTTTCCGAACGGAATGACCGTGGTGCGCACGACCTCCCAGCGGGTGGCTCCGAGGGCGAGAGCTGCTTCGATCTGCCCCTTCGGCGTCTGCATGAAGACCTCGCGGGTCACGGCTGCGATGATCGGCAGGATCATGACCGCGAGCACGATGCCACCGGTGAAGATGGTGCCACCGCCTGCGATGGACACCGAGCCGGTGCCGAAGAGCGGGAACCAACCCAGGTTGGCGTTCAGCCACTCTGCGAACGGGCTGATGGCGGGCGCGAGGACGTACAGGCCCCAGAGGCCGAAGACGATCGACGGAACTGCGGCCAGGAGATCGATGACGTAACCGAGCGGTCCCGCGACTCGCTTGGGTGCGTAGTTCGTCAGGTAGATGGCGATGCCGAGTGCGACAGGCATCGCGAGGATCAGGGCGAAGAGAGACACCGTGACGGTGACCAGGAAGAGATCGAGAACGCCGAACACCATGGCCGAGGTGTTGGAGGTGTCCCACGCGCCGTTGTAGGTCAGGAAGTTGACCGTGTTGTTCGACAGTGAAGGGATGGCACGCCAGAGCAAGAAGATGCCCACGGCGGCGATCAGGGCGATGATGAAGATGCCCGAGCCCGTGGCGAGGCCGGAGAAGATCCTGTCACCGGGACGTGTGACGGTCCCCGTCTTGTTCTTGTCTGACAATTGTGGTTCTTCCGGTTTGTGCGCGGCACCCGCGGTGGGCACGGTAGCCGCAGAGGGGACGCCGGTCATCGAGTGGGTGTCGCTCATACCGCTCACTGTCTCGTGTGGAGGTCGAGGACGGTCCTGCTTCGGCTCGCGTTGCCACGAGCCGAAGCAGGGTTACGTCTCATTGAATCAGGCGATTGCTTCGATAGCGGTGGTCAGACGCTCCTTGAAGGACTCGGGGAGCGGCACGTAGCCGGCTTCCTCGAGGCCCTGCTGACCCTCGTTGGCTGCGCTGAGCAGGAACGACTTGACTGCTGCCGAGGTCTCGGGGTCGTAGCCCGCCGAGCAGACGATCTCGTAGGTTGCGAGAACCAGCGGGTAGGTCTCGGCCTCGTTGCTGGCGTACAGCGCGTCGATGTCGATGACGAGGTCGTTGCCCTCGCCGGAGAACGTTGCCGCGTCGATGGCTGCGGCAGCCGACTCGGTGGTGAGCTCGACCGGTCCGTTGCCGAAGTCGACAGCAGCCGTGCCGAGGCTCTCCTGATCGGCGAAGCCCTTCTCGACGTAGGTGACCGAGCCGGGGGTGGCCGCGACTGCCTGGGCCACGCCCGAGGATCCGTTGGCACCTTCGCCGACGCCGCCGGCCCAGTCGGAGCTGTGGTTCAGGGTCCACGCCTCGGGAGCCGAAGCGGCGAGGAAGCGCTGGAAGTTGTCGCTGGTGCCCGAGGAATCGGAGCGGTAGACGGGGGTGACCGCGGTGGCCGGCAGGTCGACGCCCTCGTTGAGTGCGGCGATGGCAGGATCGTTCCAGGTGGTGATCTGGCCGGTGAACATGCGCGCGATGACGTCCGGGTTCAGCGCGATGTTGTCGACGCCGTCGAGGTTGTAGGCCACGGCGACCGGTCCGAAGACCAGCGGAAGGTTCCACGCCGGGTTGCTGTCGCAGCGGGTGGCCGCCTCGACTGCCTGCTCGTCCTTGATCGCGGAGTCGGAGCCGGCGAAGTCGACCAGTCCGGCGACGAACTGCGTGCGGCCGTTACCCGAGCCGCTGGTGGTGTACTCGACTGCCTTGCCGGCACACACGCCGGAGTAGATCGAGGTGAAGTTGGACATTGCGTTCTGCTGCGCGGACGAGCCTTCGCCGGTCAGCGGGGATTTGCCCTCGCAGGTAGCCGAGGAGTCGGATGCGCCGTCCGTGGTGGCGACGTTGGCGTCGCTACCGCATGCGGTCAGCAACATGGCACTGATGGCCACTGCACTCATGAGAGCACCGTTGCGCTTGAGGTTCACCTGTTTCCTCCGGGGAATCTGTAGGCCGTGTCCACGGCTCGGACCTGAGCGGCCGCGCTGTGACTGTGTGGGTGCCGGCTCCGAAAGAAACCTCGCACCAGGCGACGTAGGTTGTCGCCCATCGAGAAAGGTAAGGGCAGGTGGTAGACGTTTACCCCCGCATAGGTGAACGGGAGATGAACACCGCAGTCGGTGTGTCCGTTCACGCACTGCGCGCGTAAGCGGCATCCACGTGGTAGTTCTCGAAGCCCAGCTTGGTGTACGTGTGCACGGCAGCGGTGTTGTCGGCCTCGACGTAGAGCATGATCTGGCCCAGTTCTCTGCTGCGTAGATAGTGCAGGCCGGCCAGCGTCAGCACCCGCCCCAGACCACGACCCTGCGACTGCGGGTCGATTCCGACCACGTACACCTCGCCGATGGCCGGTTCCGCACCCTCGGCCCGGTGGACCTTCGTCCAGTGGAAACCGAGGAGGCGGTCACTGCCCTCCTCGAACGCCAGGAACAGGCCCGCCGGATCGAACCACGATTCTTCTCGCCGTGCGTCGATGTCACGATCGGTCCAGCCACCCTGTTCGGGATGCCACGAGAAGGCCGCATTGTTCACGCGCAGCAGCTCGGCGTCGTCCTGATGCCCCCGGTAGGTTCGGAGTGAAATACCTTCCGGCACAACAACATCCGGGAGATCAGGATGCCCGGACGAGCGACGCATCTGGAGCAACTCGCGAACCACCTGCAGCCCGAGCGCCGCAGCGACGGACCGTGCGGCGGGCAGATTGCCGTGCGCCCAGATACGGGCATCGGAGCCGACATCGAGTGCGCGAGAAACCAATTCGCGCCCGACACCGTGACCGCGGAAGGAAGGGTCGACGACGGCCTCGGCCATCCCGTCGGCGATTCCGACGTAGCCCACCACACGATCGCCCTCGGTCGCGACGAACCGAACGACCTCGTCGCCGTCGTCGACGGCCTTCACAGCCTGCTCCGACAACGGCGCAGTGCCGTCGGCTTCCGTTGCGCGCGAAAGGATTCGATGAATCTCGTAGGAAACTCGGGAAGACGGTGCTCCGCCGTCGATCGAATGGACGTCGAAGGCAGGATCCGAACTCATCTACGAGAGCGTACTCTCTTGCTCGAACTCGAAATCCGCATCGTCGGAATCCCCGCCGGCAGCATCCGATGCCACTGGTCCACCCTTGGCATTGCGCGACGGACGAACAGCCTTGTATCCCACGTTCCGCACGGTTCCGATGAGCGACTCGTACTCGGTACCGAGCTTGGCGCGGAGGCGTCGAACATGGACGTCGACGGTGCGTGTACCACCGAAGAAGTCGTAGCCCCACACTTCCTGCAGGAGCTGGGCGCGAGTGAAGACCCGACCCGCATGCTGAGCCAGATACTTCAGCAGCTCGAATTCCTTGTAGGTCAGATCGAGCGGACGGCCTCGTAGACGCGCGGTGTACGTGCCTTCGTCGATGACCAGTTCGCCGAGCGTGATCTTGCCCGAGGTCTCCGGGCTGGCAACTCCCCCGCTACGGCCGACCAGCAACCGCAGCCGAGCGTCGAGCTCCGCGGGGCCGGTGCCGGGGAGCAGGATGTCGTCGAGGCCCCAGTCGGAGTTCACCGCGACGAGTCCGCCCTCGGTGAGAACTGCCACGACGGGGATGGCCGATCCGGTACTCCCCAGCAGGCGACACAGACCACGAGCAGCAGCGAGATCGGTGCGCGCGTCGACCAGTGCGATATCTGCCGAACCGGCTTCGAGAAGCGAGGACACCTCGGTGGGCACCGGGCGTACGTGATGCGCCAGGAGAGCGAGGGACGGCAGAACGCCCTCCGGATGGGGATCGGAGGTCAGTAGTAGGAGCTCCACTGCGTCTCCATTCTTACTGCTGGCCGGTCCAGCCCAGGCTGGATTGGAGTGATCGTCAAGGACACAGACTAGCTTGTCCGTACAACCGGCCGAAGAGGGCAGTACGCGATCCGTCGGTCACAATGGACCCGTGCGCACACTTCTCATCGGACTCGCCAGCCTGCTGGCCCTAGCGCTCGTGGTCGATTTCGGCGCAGCGGCCTACTCGGAGTACCGGGTCTCCCGCGCGATCCGCGCGGGCGGTGAGCTCACCTCGGACCCTCAGGTGATCGTGCACGGATTCCCGTTCCTCACCCAGGCGGCGGACGGCCGCTATCAGAACATCGAGATCCGAGCGCAGGACGTGCCGACCGACTACGTCGGCTCGACGACGATCGAGGCCAATCTCCGCGGCGTGCACATCGCGCTGTCCGACCTGATCGACAACAACGTTCGAGCGATCCCGGTGGACGAGCTCGACGGCCGCGTCCGTATCGAGGCGACGGACCTCGGCCGGTTCCTCGGCATCGTCGACCTGCAGGTTTCCGCCCCGCCGGCCGACAAGTCGGACGGTACCGGCGGTTCCGGTGGGTCGGGCAAGACCACGACCGGTGGCGTCGTGCTGACCGGAACGGTTCCGGTCGGCCCCCTCGAGACGACGGTGAGCGTCAAGGCCGATCTGTTGCTCGAAGGTGACAGCGTCGCCATCGTGGCGTCGGACTTCTATTTCGGCCCGGAGGGTCAGGCAGATTTCTCGATCCCCGATTTCGCCGAGCCCACGGTGCTGGGACTGTTCACCAAGACCATCGAGCGTCAGAGCCTGCCCTTCGGGCTCCTCCCGACCGACGTCTACGCGGAGGGCTCGCAGATCGTCATCGAAGGGTCGGGCGAGAACGTGACCATCGACCTCAACGAGATCGAGAAGCCGTGACAGGGATCACAGTTCTGGTCGTCGTGGCGATACTGGCCGTCGCCACCGGATTGTTTCTCCGCAGCCGATCGGGTGCAGTGCGGGCAGTGCGTACCACCGAATCCGAGACCGACGCTCTGTACCCACTTCTGCTCGACGCGGGTGCCGCGACCGACTCCGCGACGGTGCTGCACTTCTCGGCGGACTGGTGCGGGCCGTGCGCAGCTGTGCGACGCGTCGTCGGGCAGGTGTTGGAAGGGCGAAACGACGCCCGGGAACTCGAACTCGACATCGACGCCCATCCGATCCTCGCCCGCGAGCTGGGCGTGCTGTCACTGCCCACGACGTTCGTCCTCGACAGCGCATTGCAACGGCGCTCCAGAATCGCGGGGGTGCCGTCCGCTGCGGCGCTACGGTCCGCGCTCGACGACCTCTGACCGGCCCTCCCGAGACCGACGGTAGGACCCGACGCTGGTAACGGGTAGGATGCTCTTCGTGTTCTCCCGCCGCGAGCTGATGCTCACCAGTCGACGCACAGTTGATCTGTGCCGACTGGGCGGTTGTTGCTGTCGCTGCTGCTGATTTCCTTCTGCCGCCACGCCCATGCGTGATGTCCGGCCCGATGATCGAAATCCACGTCCGAGCACTGCCCATGCGGCGTGCCCCGGCCTCGCACAGGAGTACATCTCGATGTCGACACCCGACACCAGAACCACCACCGACACCACCGTCGACCAGGTCGATGTTCGCGGACCGCGCTTCGCCGCATGGATCACCACCGCCGTCCTGGTCCTCGTTCTCGTCCTCACCACGTTCTCGGTCCCCGCGGCGGCGATCCTGCTCGGGTTACAGGCGATCGTGTTCGGAATCGGAGCCGTCCGCGGACCCAAACACAGTCCGTACGGCACGATCTACGCGACATTCGTCGCACCGAGGCTGTCCCCCACCAGCGAACGCGAGCCGGTGGCACCGTTGAAGTTCGCTCAACTGGTGGGCTTCGTGTTCGCCGCCGTCGGAGTTCTCGGCTTCGCGCTCGGCGCTCCCGTCGTCGGCACCGTGGCCACGGGCTTCGCGTTGTTCGCGGCCTTCCTCAACGCCGCATTCGCGGTATGCCTCGGCTGCATGATCTACCCCCTCGCTGCGCGACTGCGCACCACCTCGCGCACCACTGCTTGACCTACACCGATCCATAGAGAAACACCGAAAGGAACACCATGGCTCGCTCCGACGTCCTGGTCTCTGCCGACTGGGCCGAGCAGAACCTGAACGCACCGAAGACCGTCTTCGTCGAGGTCGACGAAGACGCAAGCGCCTACGACGGCGGACACATCGAAGGTGCGGTCAAGCTCGACTGGCGCAAGGACCTGCAGGACCCGGTTCGCCGCGACTTCCTGAACCAGGAACAGTTCTCGGACCTGCTGTCGGCCAAGGGCATCAGCAACGACGACACCGTCGTCCTGTACGGCGGAAACAACAACTGGTTCGCCGCCTACGCCTACTGGTACTTCAAGCTGTACGGACACAAGGACGTCAAGCTCATCGACGGTGGCCGCAAGAAGTGGGAGCTCGACGGCCGCGCGCTGTCCAAGGACGTCGTCAGCCGTGAGACCACGCAGTACCGGGCCGAGGCACCCGACCTGTCGATCCGTGCGTTCCGCGACGAGGTCATCGACGCCATCGGCAACAAGAACCTGATCGACGTGCGTTCGCCCGACGAGTTCTCGGGCAAGATCCTCGCCCCGGCTCACCTTCCGCAGGAACAGGCGCAGCAGCGTGGCCACGTGCCGTCTGCGATCAACATCCCGTGGAGCACGACCGCCAACGAGGACGGCACGTTCAAGTCCGACGAAGCGCTCGAAGAGCTGTACAAGACCAAGGGCTACGACGACAGCAAGGCCACCATCGCCTACTGCCGCATCGGCGAGCGTTCGAGCCACACCTGGTTCGTCCTCAAGGAGCTTCTGGGCAAGGAAGACGTCAAGAACTACGACGGCAGCTGGGTCGAATACGGCTCTCTCGTCGGAGCACCCATCGAGCTGGAGGTTCGCTGATATGTGTGGAGCACCCGTGCAAGGCCAGACCATCCCCGCAGGCGTCGACGTCGAGAAGGAGACGGTCATCACCGGCCGCGTCCTCGCAGGCGACGGTGAGCCCGTAGCCGGGGCTTTCGTGCGTCTGCTCGACGGCAGCGGCGAATTCACCGCAGAGGTCGTCGCGTCGGGTACCGGAGACTTCCGGTTCTTCGCCGCCCCCGGACAGTGGACGCTGCGTGCACTGTCGGCATCGGGCAACGGCGACACCGTCATCGCTCCCGACGGCGCAGGCGTCCACTCGGCGAACGTCACCGTCGGAGTCTGATTCCGCCCGTTCGTATCTCACGAGAAAACCCCCGCACCTGCTCGCAGGTGCGGGGGTTTTTCGCTCTTCCGGAGGCCTCTAGTTGGGAACGGGTGCCGGGGCCGCCGGATCGGGAACCGTCGAGTACTGCGGCGGGAACATCCCTTCCGGTACCGGAATTCCCTGGGACTCGAGGAACGCGCCGAGATCGCTGATCTGGGTGACCGTCCCCGGCTCCGGCAGCAATCGAGGTTCGGCCGGGGCCTCGGCGGGCGCGTCCTGCGGTGCGGCGGCGTCGGGAGCAGGTGCTTGCTTCTTCTCGCGCTCGGTGCGGGCGAGGTCCGTCACCCACGCGACGATCTTCTCGCTCTCCCACTCGTAACCGTCGTTGGGGTCGTTGTACCAGTACGACAGGTGCTGCAGGAATCCGAGCAGCAGGTACGGCCCGAGTACGACGTCGGCGATGCCCTTGTTGTTCTCGACCATTCCTTCGCCCTCGGCGCGCAGCTTGGCCTCGACGGTGTCCGCACCCGGCCCGAGTGCCCAGTTGAGGTCGGCGAGCAGCTGGTCGGGGGACAGAGCCGCCACCGCCTTGGCGTCGTCGACCTGATACTGCTGGTCGGACACCTTCACCAGGACCTGTAGCAGCGTTTCGTCCGATTCGAGCCACGACTTGTTCGTCGCGATGTCGACGATCGCACGAGTGGCGATCGTGGCCACCGTCCGGGCGAAATCGGCCACCGTCTGAACGGGGTTGAGCAGGGTGAAGCGCATCTGGCCCAGAACCCCCAGGGCCAGCTGCAGCAGTTCGATCTTGTCGGGCGCATCGCACGAGAGATCCCAGGGTCGGCACGACCAGGTGACCTTGTCGGTCAACGTTCCGTAGTCCCGTGGCGACTGGTCCATGAATCCACCGAGCGACTCGCCGGGCTCGTCGTCGAAATTCGGCACCCCGGCCGGCCGGTACGGCGATCCGACCATCATCACTCCGGCGATGTCGTCGGCGGTGACCAGCGCGTCGGGATTGCGGTGGCCGATCTCGACGGCCATCCGGTCGAGTATCTCGCCGCCGACGCTGTACCCGACCAGAACGAACTTCGTCCTGTCACCGCACTTGGTCTTGTACTCGTCCATCAGACGATTCGTCGACGCGATGCCTTCGGCGATGGTGTTCTGATAGGTCGAAACGTCGTCGAGCACACCGACGCCGTACGTCGATGCGTAGGGAACGTACAGCCAGCCGACCGTGCCTGGGCTGCCTGCATTGACCTCACCGGTGGGAACCGTGACGTTGCCGACCCAGTTCGACGCCACGGTCGACGATTCCTCGTTCAGAGGATTGCGCCCCGAATCCGAGTCGGTGGCACCGGACACGGCGAGCATCAACACATCCGGGCAGTCCTGCGCGTAATTGTTGGGGTCGATGTTCGGGCCCTGCGACGACCCGAAGTCGGACGAGCCGGCATCCGCCGATCCCGAATCCGGGGCGGCGAGCGCGGCTGCCGGTGCGGCAAGAGCCAACGCCAGTGCACACACCGCGGATTTGAACGACACGGATCCGAACGACGATGTCCGTTTACGACGCAGCATTGTTACGGAGACCTCCCCAGCCTTCGACAGAACACAGTGAAAAACGTCGAGCCCTCGCCCTCGAGCACCCGACGCCCCCCGAAGAAGGTACCTGCTCGCCGGGCTTTCTCCATCAATACGAGTGATCCAGCGCACTGACGGCCCCGAAGTTGGGTAGATGTCACCAAGGACACAGCCCGGATTCGGGCCGCTGTTCTCGACGACGATCGCAGCGGGTTAAACTCGCTCTCGTGGTCATCTTCTTCGAGGTATTGCTGGCGCTTGCGGCAGTAGCCATCATCGCGTTTTCGCTGTATGTCGTCTACCGACTGGTCAACGACGAATCGTGACAGAACCGGTTGCGGGTCGACCCGGCAGTGCTGACGAGGGGCTCGATACCCCCATCACCAGTGGCGACGAAGCAATAGCGGCTGCCGAGCAGAAGTTCGCCGACGCGTCGACGCGGAACGTTCCGGTCCTGCCGGACATCCCGCATCCCGACGACACGGCCAACCTCCGCCTCGGCCCCGATCTGCACCCGTCGATGCTCGCTCTGTTGCCTCTCGTCGGCGTGTGGCGCGGTGAAGGCGAAGGACACGACCCCGAGTCCGGTACCGACTACCCCTTCGGTCAGCAGATCGTCGTCACCCACGACGGCGGTAGCTACCTGAGCTGGGAATCACGTTCGTGGCGACTCGATTCCGACGGTAACTTCGCACACCCCGATCTCCGCGAAACCGGGTTCTGGCGCATGAGCGGTGGCAACGGGCTCAAGGGTTCCGAGGACGAAGAGGTCGTCGAGCTGTTGCTGACACACAGCACCGGCGTCGTCGAACTGTATTACGGCCATGCACTCACCAAGTCGTCCTGGGAACTGGCCACCGATGTCGTCATCCGTAGCACATCGGGTGCGTTGGTCGGAGGGGCCAAGCGGCTCTACGGCATTGTCGAAGGCGGGGATCTCGCGTACGTCGAAGAACGAGTCGTCGCCGACGGCCCATTGGCACCGCGGTTGTCCGCGCGCCTGACTCGTTACATCGGCTGACTCTTCAGCACTACCCACTGCACGCGAACGGCCCCCGAGCCATACCTGATGTCAGGTCCCGACCGGACAGGTCGGGGGCTCGGGGGCCGGGTAGCTGTCTGGGATTCGCTTGCCGCTCGCGCGGTCTTCGCAGTGAATCCGTCAGCGATTGCGGCTAGCTGACAGCCACCTCACGCGTCCTAGAGTTCATCAACTTCAGACCACCTCCTCTCTCGTGTACTTCACAACGTACGCCCGAGTTTCCGAGTCGGCAAAGAGTTTTTTCGCACTGTCCGAGCCGAGGTCGATCACCTGGTCGGCGTCGGTGCGCTCCGGCAGTTGATGGGTGACGACCACCACTGTTCGGTCGGCTCCGAACAATCCTCCGTCCGTGGTGAGCAGCTGGCGCAGTATCGATTCGCCGGAGATTCGGTCCAGGTGCTCGGTCGGTTCGTCGAGCAGCACGATCGGTGCCGTGCTGAGCACAGCCCGCGCGAGCAGCAGTCTGCGGCGCTCTCCCCCGGAGACGGCCTGTGCGCCGCCCACCAGGGTGGTGTGGACTCCGAGCGGCAGAGCGTCGAGCCATGGACCGAGGCCGACTTTCTGCAGTGCCCTGATTGCTTCCTGTTCGTCCACGTCGCCGCGCACCACCCGCAGGTTTTCCAGAATCGAGGTGTCGAACAGGTGCGCGTCCTCGGCGAACAGCGCTGCCTCCGAACCGCATTCCTCGGCGAACTCCCGCAGCATCGTGCTCTTGCCCGATCCGCTGGGTCCGATCAGTGCGCTTCGTGCAGTGGTGCGGTCAAGTGCCTCAGAGGGCACATGACCACGCCACTGCGGCGGAGCCGCATCGAGCATGGCCAGGATTCGAGTTGCGGCGATTCGTCCACGCATCAGGGCGATTGCCGCTCCGGGCAGTGCCGCCGTCGCTTCGAAGGCGGCCAGCGGAACCAGCACGACGATGGCCAGGGCCATCGGTGTCATGCCACCTGCGGTGCCTCCGGTCGGTCCGTACAGCCCGATGCCGACGAGCAAGGACCCGATCACCGATGCACCGATCGACAGCGGACCGGCGGCATCGGCCAGCGCCGACGGTCGTGCCGCCCGGTCGCGTGCGAGTACCGAGTCCTGAGCTGCCCCATGGGCTTCGGTGAGCGTCGCATCGAGTCGTCCGGCGACCCGCAGCTCTGCGGCGTGGTCGAGTGCCCGAACGGCCGTCTCGGTGAACCGCGCGTCGGCGTCGACTCCGGCCTCTTCGGCGACCCGTGCCGACCGCGCCGCCAGGATCGGTGCGCCCACCCCCGCGATCAGCAAGGACACCGCCAGGATCGACGCGGCGGCAGGCGCGATAGCGGCGACCAGTCCTACGGCTGCGAGCATCATCACGACGCTGACGCAGATGGGAACGATCGCGCGTACGACGACGTCGCCGAGCACGTCGACGTCCGCCCCGGTGCGAGCCAGGACGTCACCGCGCCGCAGAGTGAGCGCGCCCTGCCCGTTCGCCAGTCGTTCGTAGATCCTCGTGCGCGCTGCCGTCGTACCGCGCAGGGCCGCGTCGTGTGTGGTCAATCGTTCGAGATAGCGAAACACCCCGCGGGAGATGCCCAATGCACGAACGGCCACCACTGCGACGGTCAGATCCAGCACCGGAGGCATCTGCCACGCTCGGGTGATCAACCATGCCGACAGTGCGGCGAGAGCCAGTGCGCTGCCGAGAGTTGCCACGCCTGCGGCCACGGCCAGTGCCACCCGCCGTGGGGAGAGCTCGAACAGGGCCAGCGCGCGTCGTAGATCAGACATGATCGAACTCCCGTGCCACCTCTGAGCTGCTTCGCACCTCGACGACGCGGTCTGCGGCGTGCAGTACCGAGCGCCGGTGACCGACCATCACCACGGTGACCCCGCGATCGGCCGCATCTCGAAGGGCCTGCAGCACAGTCCGTTCGCTCGCCGCATCCAGGTGCGCCGTGGGCTCGTCCAGCACCATCACCGGAGCAGCGGAGACGAACGTTCGGGTCAGGGCCAGACGTTGCAGCTCGCCGAGCGAAAGACCGACTCCACCCTGACCGACGCGAGTGTTCCAGCCGTTCGGGTGCTCTCGCAGTACGGCATCGAATCCCGAAGCGCGGCAGGCCGCGTCCAGTGCGGCGGCGTCGGGCATGCCGTGGAGGGTGACGTTCTCGTGGAGCGTGCCGGGCAGCAGTATCGGCCGCTGCGGAAGCCAGGCGACCTGTGCCCACCATCGGTCGAGATCGAGATCGACCACGGGCACACCGCCGACCAGAACCGCGCCGCTCGTGGGCGTCGTGAGTCCCAGAACCGCGTGCAGTGCAGTCGATTTACCCGAGCCGTTGGGCCCGGTCAGTACCGTGATGGTGCCCGGGCGGCACAGCGCACTCAACTGGGCCGGAGCGTCGCCGTCCCGGCTCGCGACGGTGAGTCCGGCGAGTTCGATGTCCGCGGTCGCAGCGTCGACGGTCCGGCGGCCGGTCGGCTGCGTCGTACGCCTGTCCAGGACTCGGAAGGCGCGCTCCGCGGCCTCGACGCCGTCCTCTGCTGCGTGGAACTGGGTCCCCACGGCGCGCAGCGGGAAGTACACCTCGGGCGCCAGGATCAACGCGATGATGCCCGCTTCGAGAGTCATCTCGCCGAAGACCAAGCGCAATCCGATGCCGACGGCCACGAGCGCGACACACAGGGTCGCGAGCAACTCGAGCACCATCGACGACAGGAAGGCGATCTTCAACGCGCGCATGGTGGTTCGTCGGTGCGCGTCGCCCAGTGCGCGGATGCGAGCGGCCGGTCCGTGTTCGCGACGCAGCGCGCGCAAGGTCGGCAGGCCGGCCAGAAGATCGAGCAACTGTGCAGACAGCCTGGTCATCGTGGAGAGCGTCGCCGCGGCTCGGCCCTTGGTCAGCAACCCGATCAGAATCATGAAGATCGGAATGAGCGGCAAGGTCACCGCGATGACCACCGCCGACGTCACGTCCTGGGTGACGATGACGATCAGAACCAGCGGAGTGACGATGGCCGCGGACACCAGCGCCGGCAGGTATCCGGTCAGGTACGCCCGCAGACCCCCGATTGCTCGGGTCACGACGACGACCAATTCTTCCCGCTCGCGGTCGAGCTCGCGAGGCTCGAATCGCGTTGCTGCAGTGAGCACCTCCACTTCCAGCTCGGCCACCACACGTGACGCCGACCGGTGCGCGTAGCGGGACTGAGCTCCGGTTGCGAGCACACGGACGGCCACTGCGCCCGCCAGCACCGCCAGTTCCGTCGTCCAGGCGGACAGCGATCTGGCCGTCGGTTCGGTGATGACCCCTGCCAGCACAGTTCCGATTGTCAACGCGCTCACGATGATGCAGAGCGTGACGACGGTCGACAGTGCAACCGTGACGATCAGGTAGCCCCGCGCGGATCGAGAGTACTTCCACAGTCGGGGATCGACCGGTCCCCGCGTGCGAGCGGAGGCGGTCACGATTTCACCGTCAGTCCGATCGAGTCCGGGATGTGGGCACTCGAAATGCGTTGGCGGAAGACCCAGTACGTCCACCCCTGGTATCCGATGACGATGGGTGCGGCGAACGCTGCGGCCCAGGTCATCACTTTCAGTGTGTACGGGCTGGACGACGCGTTCGCGATGGTGAGATCGAAGGCGGCATCCGTGCTCGACGGCATGACGTTCGGGAACAGGGAGGCGAACAGCAGCACCACAACCGCAACGATGGCAATGCTGGTGAACACGAAGGCCCAGCCTTCGCGCACTCTCGCCGTCAGCGCGACGACGAGGAGCAGGGCCACCGCTGCCACGCCGACGAGTACCCAGGTCCATGTCTTGCCGTGGGCGAGTTGGGTCCACACAGCGAATGATCCGCCGACGAGAACTGCCGGAATTGCCAATCGCGCTGCGATTTTCACCGAGTCCTCGTGCACGTCTCCCGAGGTCTTGAGTGCGATGAACACCGCGCCGTGCAGCGCGAACACCAGTGCCATCGTGGCTCCGCCGAGCAGTGCATAGGGGTTGAGCAGATCGAAGAAGCCGGCGGTGACCTTCTTGTTCTCGTCGATGGCTACGCCGCGCACGATGTTGGCGAAGGCAACGCCCCACAGCACCGCCGGTACCCACGAGCCGATACCGATGCCGATGTCGCAGCGCCTGCGCCACACCGGATCGTCGATCTTGCCACGCCATTCGATGGCGCAGATGCGCAGGATCAGTGCCACCAGGATCAGCAGCAGCGGGAGGTAGAAGCCGGAGAACAATGTTGCGTACCACTCGGGGAACGCTGCGAACAGCGCGCCGCCTGCGGTGATGAGCCAGACTTCGTTGCCGTCCCAGACCGGGCCGATCGTGTTCAGTACGGTGCGTCGACGCTTCTCCCCCGTGGCGGAATCGGGGTGCCGCCCGAGAATGGGCATGAGCATTCCGACGCCGAAGTCGAACCCTTCGAGCACGAAGTAGCCGACGAAGAAGAAGCCGATGACGAAGAACCAGAATTCGGGCAGTGACATTGCTATCCCCTAGTAGGCGAACGAGAGCTGTTTGGGCTCTTCGTCTTCCGATTCCGGTGGGTCGACGTGCGGATGCGCGTCGTGTTCGAGAGGCCCTTCGACCACGTAGCGTCGGAGCAGGTAGAACCACACACCACCGAGAGCGGCATAGAGCAGTGTGAACGTCACCAGTGAGGCGAGAACGAGGCCGACGGGGTGGTCCGAGACACCTTGGTCGACGGTGAGCCGAATCTGATCGACGCCGGACAGGTTGGGTGCGACGACCCATGGCTGGCGGCCCATTTCGGTGAAGATCCAACCGGCGCTGTTCGCCAGGAACGGCGTCGGAATGGCCAGCAGTGACAACCGCGAGAACCACTTCTGGTCGGGAATCCGGCCACCCCGAGTGACCCACAGTCCCGCGATCGCAAGCAGTGCCGAGCCTGCGGCCAGTCCGATCATCATCCTGAATGCCCAGTAGGTGACGAACAGGTTGGGCTTGTAGTTGCCCGGGCCGAACTGCTGCTCGTACTGCTCCTGCAGTTGGTTGACTCCCTGCACGGTGGCACCGAAGTCGTTCTCCGCCAGGAACGAGGTGAGGCCGGGGATCGAGATGAGGTGGACCACGGACTCGCAGTTGTTGTGGGTGCCCACGGTCAGGAGCGAGAAACTGGCTCCGGTCTCGGTGTCGCACAACGATTCTGCGGATGCCATCTTCATCGGTTGTTGCTCGAACATGAGCTTGCCCTGGATGTCTCCGGTGATGGCGAGGGCGCCGCCCGCGACGATCATGACGATGAAAGACATGCGCGCTGCCGACCTGAACATCGAACGCGAGTCGGTGGCCGGGAGCGGAGCCTGCGCAGTGACCCCATCGGCAGGGAGCGGAGCCTGCGCAGTGACCCCATCGGCAGGGAGCGGAGCCTGCGCAGCGACCCCGGTGGCCGGGGCCGGGAGCGTGTCGAACTCGTTCTCGGTCTTCGCTTTACGAGCCTCGCGGACCATCCACCAGCCGGAGATGCCTGCGACGAAGGTCGCGGCGGTGAGGAACGCTCCGGCCACGGCGTGTGGAAATGCTGCCAGTGCAGTGTTGTTGGTGAGCAGTGCCCAGATGTCGGTCAGTTCGGCGCGGCCGGTCTCTTCGTTGTAGATCGCGCCGACGGGATGCTGCATCCAGGAATTGGCGGCGATGATGAAGTACGCCGAGGCGTTCACGCCGATGGCGACGAGCCAGATCGTGGCCAGGTGAACGAGTTTGGGGAGTCTGCTCCATCCGAATATCCACAGTCCGAGGAACGTGGATTCGAGGAAGAAGGCGACGAGGCCTTCGAGTGCGAGCGGAGCGCCGAACACGTCACCGACGAAGCGGGAGTATTCGCTCCAGTTCATGCCGAATTGGAATTCCTGGACGATGCCGGTGGCGACACCGAGGGCGAAGTTGATGAGGAAGAGCTTGCCGAAGAACTTGGTCAGTCGGTACCAGGAGTCCTTGCCGGTGATCACCCACATGGTCTGCATGGCAGCCACCATCGGAGCGAGGCCGATCGTGAGGGGAACGAGTATGAAGTGGTAGACGGTGGTGATACCGAACTGCCAACGTGAGACATCCAAGGCGTCCATCAGGGCTCCGAACTCTTCCACCCGTACTGTGACGGGTAACACCGCAGGTCAGGGCGTTGGCCCGCGACGAATTCGACAGTACTACTACGAGTAGTAGTAGGGAAGAGTCCTTAGGCAGAGTCGTTGGACTCCTACCGAGTTTCGGCCGTCTCCACGGCGGCATCGACCATCGATCGAACATCGTCGGTGTGCCGCCGAGTGCCGAGCGGGACGCCGTTCATCGTCGTGACCCGCGCGGCGAGAGTGACGCTCGAGACCAGCCAAACACCATCTGCGGCAATGAGATCCGCCGGATACAGGTGTCCGCGTTCGCACGTCCATCCGGCGGACTCGGCTACGGAGAACAACCCGGCGACCGTGGTTCCGGCCAGGATGCCCTGTTCGACCGACGGTGTGACGAGAGTCTTACCGCGCGCGAGCACCACCGTCGAGCGCGGACCTTCGAGCACCCGCCCCTCGCTGCTGAGATAGATGACGTCGTCGACGCCCTGAGCGGACGCGTGCCGGAGCGCGGCCATGTTGGTGGCATACGACAACGTCTTGGCCCCCGCGAGCTGCCACGGCGCTCGGGACGAGAAGTCCACCGAGTAGCCGCGGTCGAGCGTGATCACCGACACCCCGTCGGTGCGCGCGGCCCTCACTCGCTCGGGCAGCGCTCCCACCGTCACGTACGCGGTGGGGTCACCGCCGCCCTCGCGTCCGCGGCTGAGAACCAGACGCAGGACTGCCTCGTCCTCGGACTCTCGCGCCCACAGGCCGACGGACTGTTCGACGACGGCGCGCCACTGGTCGAGATCGGGAATGGGCAGGTCCAGTGCCTTCGCGGACGCCACCAGCCGAGCCAGATGCAACTCGACCGCACACGCCGCGCCGTCGCGCACGAGCAGCGTCTCGAACACCCCGTCGCCGCGCACCGCGGCCAGATCGTCGGCGAACAGCAACGGCCGATTCGCGTCGTGCACCCGGCCGTCCAACGTCACCACTACCGACTCCGACATGCCCGTCACCCTAGAGGGGAGCGGACGCGTTCGATCAATCCGCTCGGTCGGCCGCCGCCATCGCGTCGGCGTACTCGTCGAGGTCGAGATCCTCGGCGACGACGACCTTGGTGCCGTTGTAGACGTCGCGGTCGATCTCGTCGTCGGCGTTGGCGACGAGCATGGCGACGAACGTGTCTCCGTTGACGTTGAGGAACGTACGGAAGATTCCGGCGAACCAGTCGACGGCGATCAACAGGCCGACGGCCTCGAACGGTAGGTCGAGCGAGGTCGCGAGGAACATCGCGACGACGGGGAATCCGCCGGGCACGGTGATGGTGCCCATGTTGAGCAGAACCGCCAGACCCATGCCGAGCACGATCTGCCCGAGACTCAACTCGATGTTGCCTGCCTGCGCGAGGAACATCACCACGATCATGTAGTTGAGAACGGCACCGTACGAGCCCATGGTGAGCCCGATCGACAGCGTGAAGTTGGCGACCTTCTGGCTGACGCCGACCTTCTCGACGGTGTTGCGCAGCACCGTGGGGAAGGTGACGGCCGAGCTCGTGGTCGTCACTGCGACGGCCGTCTGCTCGGTGAGCTTGCTGGGCAGCTTCCACGGGTTCAATCGGGTGCGCATCGTCACGACCACGACGAAGAGCGCGAACAGAATCAGCACCCCGAGGAGCGTGGTGCCGAGGTAGCTCAGTGCAGTGGAGACCACGGAGAACCCGACGTCTCCGGCGAGCGCGGCGAGCAGACAGAACACGCCGACCGGGGCGATGACCATGACGAGCCGGATCATCGTCAGGACGATCTGCTGAATCTGGTCCATGAACGAGAGCACCTGGGTGTTGCCGGTCTTGGTGATGTGACTGCGCAGCGCGATACCGAAGAGCAGCGAGAAGACGATGATCGGCACCATCGTCGCCGTCGACATGGCGTCGAACACGTTGGTGCTGACGAAGTTGAGCAAGGTGTCCTGCCAGCCGAGCGCCTCTCCCGCCGATTCCTCGAGCGACGGATCGAGCTGCTGGGTGAACACCATGCCCGCGCCCGGGCGGACGATGCTGCTCAGCACCCAGGCCAGCACGGCCGCAACCACCGAGAACCCGATCATCCACTTGAAGGTGCGGAAGGCGATCCTGCCGGTTCCCGCTCCTGCCATCGATCCGGTGGCGACGATGACCGAGGCCATCACCAGCGGGACGATCGACATCTGGATCAGTCGGATGAACAGATCGCCGATGAACTTCAGGTTCGCGGCCCATTCGCCGACCACCAACCCGAACACGATGCCGCCGATCGCGGCGAGGCCGATCTGCGCGGCTGGATGCGCCAGTTTCTTCATGGATCGACACGGTAGGTAGGCGTCGTCGCGGTGCCGTGTCGTCGCCGTTTCGGGGGTGTAAAGGGACCGGTCATCGAGTTGCCTCGCCGACGGGCTCCTACTATGGAGCTGTGTCCGACACAGTCACGATCAGCCCGAGTCCACTTCTGACACTTCCCGGCGCAGTGCCCTCCCCCGACGACAGCGTCGATGCCGGGGTGGCCTGGCACTACGGCAATCCGTTCGGTGAACAACGCGACGCGGTCAGCGGCGCTGCCGTCATCGATCGGTCCCACCGCTTCGTCCTCGCCATCAGCGGAGACGAGCGCCTGAGTTGGTTGAACACCATCTCGAGCCAACTCGTGACGAACCTGGCCGACGGCAGCTCGGCCGAAAATCTCAGTCTCGACGTCAACGGCCGCATCGAGCATCACTTCGTGCAGACCGACCTGGCCGGCGTCACGTACATCGACACCGAGCGCGCAGCCGGCCCGGATCTGCTCTCGTTTCTGAAGAAGATGGTGTTCTGGGCCAAGGCCGAACCCCGCCAGGCCGACGAACTCGCCGTTCTCACCGTCCTCGGATCCGACTCGTCGTCGGTGCTCGGCAAGGCCGACCTGCCTGCTCCGACCGAGATGTACGGTGCTTCGCCGATCGACGGCGGCGGTTTCGTTCGGCGTATGCCCTGGCCGGGAAAGAATTCGTACGACGTGGTGATCCCCCGCGAGAACATCACCGACTGGTTCGTCCGGCTGCGCGACGCCGGAGCCGCTCCCGCCGGAACCTGGGCGTTCGACGCGTTGCGCGTGGAATCGTTGCGTCCGCGCGTAGGAGTGGACACCGACGAGAAGACCATCCCGCACGAGGTTCGCTGGATCGGCAGCGCCGCCGAGTTCGGCGCGGTGCATCTGGAGAAGGGCTGCTACCGCGGGCAGGAGACCGTCTCCCGCGTGCACAATCTCGGTCGCCCGCCGCGGCACCTGGTGCTGCTGCATCTCGACGGTTCTGCGGACGGTCGGCCCGGCACCGGCGATCCGGTCACCGCGGGCGGACGCTCCGTCGGCCGCCTCGGTACCGTCATCGATCACTTCGAGCTGGGGCCGATCGCACTGGCTCTGCTCAAGCGGACCGTTCCGGTCGATACCGCCCTCGAGGCGGGTCCGTGTGCGGCGTCGATCGATCCCGATTCGATCCCGTCGTACGACGACGTCCAGGCCGGTCGCGCTGCGGTGGACCGCCTGCGCGGCCGGTGATCGGCACCGTTCTCGCTGTCTGCGTTGTGCACGCCGATGTTCCGTTCGGACGCCGCGCGGTGGTCGACAGTGGCATCGACAAACGGCCCGTCGACGGGCCGGTGGACGTCCACGAGCTCGGCATCGGTGGTGATCACTGCCGCGACACGAAGTTCCACGGCGGACTCGATCAGGCCGTCTATGCCTACGACGAGGACGAGGCGAGGTACTGGGCCGATCAGCTGGGCACGCCCGTTCCTCCCGGACGTTTCGGTGAGAACCTGCGGACCACCGGTGTCCCGGTGACCGATGCGGTGATCGGCTCGCGGTGGCGAGTGGGCAGTGTGGAGCTGGAGGTGACGATCGCCCGCAAGCCCTGCGGAACGTTCGCACGGTGGATGGGCGAGCCCGGTTGGATCCGTCGCTTCACCGCGCGCGGTGATGTGGGTGCGTATCTCCGAGTGCTCGAACCCGGGGTCTTCGGCGGCGGTGACGCCGTGAGCGTGACGTCGGTCCCCGAGCACGGGGTGACGGTGCGGATGCTGTTCGAGGGGAGGGATCACGCAGCGATGCAGACTCTGCTGGACGCGCCGGGATTGGCACCGAAGGTGTACCGCGACGCCGCTGCAGCGCTCGAATCGTTGCGGCGACCATGACGCGCAGCACTACCGATTTCGTGTCGCAGAACGAAGATAGTTTGCCTCTGCACGGATATGCGCAGGTACAGGCGGCATCGACCCCCGGCCCGGGCGTGTCGCATCACCATGCGCGCCCCCAACACGTGGTGCCGTATGCGCATCGCAGCGATTCGCGCGCTAGAGTGTGTGCCAGGAAGAAATACCAACTCTAACGGGGCCGCCAAATTTCCCCAGGCCGCCCCGCAAGTCCGCGAGGGGGCACCGCCATGGGCCGAGGCAGGGCTAAGGCAAAGCAGACAAAGGTCGCTCGTGAGCTCAAGTACAGCTCGCCGACAACGGACTTGGAGAGTCTGCAAAGAGAGCTCTCCGGTGGTTCGTCCAACTCCCATCGTGGCATCCACTCTGACTCGGATGTGCATTCCCGAGTCGAGGAAGACGAGTACGAGGACTGGCGACGCTAGTACTGTGCACGACAACGACTGAGGGGGAGCCGCACAGCGGCTCCCCCTCACTTGTTCGCCCGATGTTCGGACGATCAGAACCTTGCCGCGGTCAGAACCGCGGATGGTTACCCAGCAGCAACGCACGCTCGTCGGCGACGTCCTTACCGGTCGCCTTCTTCACCGTGCCGAGAGTCCAGCAGTCGATGTGGCGTGCGGTCAGCACTGCAAGTGCTCGGTCGACGTCCTCGGGTGCCACGATGGCCACCATGCCGACACCCATGTTGAACGTCTGCTCCATCTCGGCCCGCTCGACGCGTCCGCGCTGAGCGATCAGCGAGAAGATCGGAGCCGGGCTCCAGGTGGTGCGGTCGAGTTCGGCGACAAGACCCTCGGGCATGACCCGTGAGAGGTTGTTCGCCAGTCCGCCGCCGGTCACGTGGCAGAACGTGCGGACGTCGGTCTCGGCTGCGAGCGCGAGGCAGTCCTTGGCGTAGATCTTGGTGGGTTCGAGCAGTTCTTCACCGAGCGTGCGGCCGAATTCCTCGACGTGTCCGCCGAGATCCATGTGGTTGATCTCGAGCAGCACCTTGCGGGCGAGGGAGTAGCCGTTGGAGTGCAGACCCGACGATCCCATGCCGATGACGACGTCACCGGGACGCACCCGCTCGGGTCCGAGGATCGAATCCGCCTCGACGACGCCGATGCCGGTGGCCGAGAGGTCGTAATCGCCGTCGGCCATCAGTCCCGGGTGCTCGGCCGTCTCGCCGCCGAGCAATGCGCAGCCGGCGATGATGCAGCCTTCTGCGATGCCCTTGACCAGCTCGGCGACCTGCTCGGGAACGACGCGGCCCACGGCGATGTAGTCCTGCAGGAACAACGGCTCGGCACCACAGACGACGAGATCGTCCACGACCATGGCCACGAGGTCGAGGCCGAGGGTGTCGTGCTTGCCGAGTGCCTGCGCGACGGCGACCTTGGTGCCGACGCCGTCGGTCGAGGCCGCCAGGACAGGCTCGCGGTAGTCGCCCTTGAGTGCGAAGAGACCGGCGAAACCGCCGAGACCGCCCATCACCTCGGGCCTACTGGCCTTCTTGGCGAGCGGCGCGAACAGCTGCACTGCTCGGTCTCCTGCGGCGATGTCGACCCCGGCCGCCGCGTAGGAGGCACCGCCCGAGTGAGTTGCGCTCGTGGGTTGGGATTCCTCGGTCATTCGGCTCCAGCCTGTGTACTAGTTCATGTCAGCGCCCGGTGCGGCGCGGCCCCAACGGTACCGGAGTGCCCGGTCAGGAGAAGAACTCACGTGTGCAGGCGCTTGCCGGGAATCGCAGCCAACAGCTTCTTCGTGTAGTCCGCCTCCGGGGATCGCAGAATCTTCCACGGTGTTCCCTCTTCGACGATTCCCCCGTTGCGCAGCACCACCACCCGATGCGCGACGCGGTCCACCACGGCGAGATCGTGACTGATGAACAGGCACGCGAAACCGAATTCCTGCTGTAGCGCCTCGAACAGGTCCAGCACCGCTGCCTGCACCGAGACGTCGAGGGCACTGGTCGGCTCGTCCGCCACCACCAGATCCGGACCGAGCACCAGTGCCCGCGCCAGGCTGACGCGTTGCCGCTGCCCACCGGAGAGCTCGTGTGGGTAGCGCTTGTCGGTGCCCGACGGCAGTTGTACGGCGTCGAGCAGTTCGGTGGTCCTCGCGGCGATCGCATCCGTGGAGCCGTACTTGTGCACGATCATCGGCTCGGCGATGCATTGCCCGACGGTCAGTCGCGGATTCAGTGACGCCGACGGGTCCTGGAAGACGAAGCCGAATCGCTTGCGCAGCGGCTTGAGCTTGCGTTCGCTCACGCCTGCGATGTTCTGTCCCATCACCGTCACGCTGCCACTCGTCGGCTTCTGCAGTGCTGCAACACATCTGCCGATCGTGGACTTGCCCGAGCCGGATTCTCCCACCAGTCCGAGGGTTTTGCCGCGGTGGATGGTCAGCGAGACGTCGTCGACGGCCCTGAACGCAGGCGAGCCGACGCCGCCGGAGAACTGCACCACCAGACGCGAGACGTCGAGTACCGGTTCACCCGAGGTGTCGACCGTCTTGTCGGACTCCACCGCGGCCAGTGTGGGCACCGCGGCCAGCAGCTTCTTGGTGTAGTCGTCCGCGGGTGCGTCGAAGAGCTGCGCCACCGGGGCTTCCTCTACGACGCGACCGTTCTGCATGACGACGACGCGGTCCGCCAGATCCGAGACGACGCCCATGCTGTGGGTGATCAGCACGATGGCGCAGCCGAGCCGGTCCTTGAGATCGCGGAGCAACTCCAGGATCTCGGCCTGCACCGTGACATCGAGGGCGGTGGTCGGCTCGTCGGCGATGATGACCTTCGCCTCGCACGAGATGGCGATCGCGATCATGACGCGTTGCTTCTGCCCGCCCGAGAGCTCGTGCGGGTAGTACGAGAACCGCTGCTCGGGACTGGGCAGACCCACCATCGACAGCAGTTCGACGGCTCGCGACTTGGCGTCCTTGGCCGACATCCGCTTACCGTCCGCGCCTGTGTGCGCACGCAGCGCCTCGACGATCTGATATCCGATGGTGAACAGCGGATCGAGGGCGCTACCCGGTTCCTGGAACACCATCGAAATCTTGTTGCCGCGCAACTGCGCCCACGCCTTGTTGCTCAGCGTCGTCACGTCCTGGCCACCGAGAACCACGTGTCCCTCGACGCGTGCGGTGTCGGGTAGCAGTCCGATGGCGGACCGGACGCTGACGGATTTGCCCGATCCGGACTCACCCACCACCGCCAGGACCTCGCCGGGATACACCTCGAACGAGACCTCGGTGACGGCGTCGACTTCGCCGGCATCTGTGGCGAACGTGACGGACAGCGACTTCACCGACAGTGCGGACTCGCGTGGAGTCACAACGCTCGATGTCATACCTTCACCGCCTTCTTGAACTTCTTGCGGGTGCGCAGCAGCGGATTGAGTGTCTCGCTTGCGCTTTCGCCCACCATGGTCAGGCCGAGCACCACGAGCACGATGCCCAGGCCGGGGAACACCGACGTCCACCAGATGCCGTTGGAGATGTCCGGCAGCGCCTTGTTGATGTCGTAGCCCCACTCCGAGGCGGAGGTGGGTTCGATACCGAAGCCGAGGAATCCGAGCCCGGCGAGGGTCAGGATGGCCTCGGCACCGTTGAGGGTGATGATGACCGGCAGTGTCTGCACCACGTTGGCGAGAATGTGCCGGAACAGGATTCGTGGAGTACCGGCCCCGGTGACCCGGGCGGCGTCCACGTACGGTTCGGTCTTGACCGCCACCGTGGCGTTGCGTACCACGCGGAAGTACTGCGGCACGAAGATCGCCGTGATGGCGATTGCCGCGGACGCGATACCGCCGAAACTGGACGACTGTCCGCCTGCGACGACGATCGAGATGACCACCGCGAGGAGCAGCGACGGAAAGGCGTACATCGCGTCCATGAACAGTACGAGGACGCGATCGAACCAACGGCCGATGTAGCCCGAGGCCAGGCCGAGCGGAACACCGATGATCAGCGAGAGCACCAACGACGATGCGATCACCATCAATGCTGTTCTCGCACCGTAGATCACGCGGGAGAACACGTCCTCGCCGCGGACCGACGTGCCGAACCAATGCTGCGCGGACGGAGCCGCCTGGCGGGCGAAATCCTGCCCGGCGTCGCTGGTCTGCGAGAACCCGTACGGCGCGAGGAGCGGAGCGAACACTGCGGCGACAACGAACCCGACCATCAGGGCCAACCCGACGATCAGGGTGACGCGTTGCAGCCCCGACGTGGACTTGACGAACGCGACGCCCGGAAATCCTCGGCGGTGCGGACGGGTGGGAGGGACGTCGGACAGCACGACTTCGGTGCTCATCAGAACCTCACTCTCGGGTCGATGAGTGCGACGATCGCGTCGGTGACGAAGCTGACGACGGCGACCACCACGGCCAGGAACGTCACGATGCCCTGCACCGCAACGAAATCGCGGGCCTGCAGGTACCGGGCGAGTTCGTAGCCCAGGCCCTGCCACTCGAAGGTCGTCTCGGTCAGCACCGCCCCGCCGAGCAGTACGGCGATCTGCAGGCCGATGACGGTGACGATGGGAATCATGGCGTTGCGGAACGCATGCCGTCGCGTCACCGTGCCCTCGCTCAATCCGCGAGCGCGCGCGGCGTCGACGAAGGGTGCCTGCAGGGTCTGGATCAGGTTGACGCGCACCAGCCTCAGGAACACTCCGGCCGTCAGCAGACCCAGAGCGAGTGCGGGAAGTACCGCATGCTCGAGCACGTCCACGGTGTAGCTCGTCTCTCCGTAGAGGAACGAATCGACGATGAGGATGTTGGTCTTGGGCGAGACGTTCTGCAGTGCCAGTTCCACGTTCGTGCTGGCTCGTCCTGCCACCGGCAGCCAGCCGAGCTTGACCGCGAACAGCAGTTTGAGCAGCATGCCGACGAAGAACACCGGTGCCGCATACGCCAGGATGGCGAAGATCCGCAGCGAGGCGTCACCGAATCGGTCCCGATGGGTGGCGGCGAAGAAGCCGAGCGGGATGCCGACCGCGAAGGCGACCAGCAGTGCCCAGAACGCCAATTCCAGTGTCGCAGCACCGTTGACGAGCAGAACGTCACTGATCGCGCGATTGTCGGTGGCCGAGCGGCCGAAATCGCCGCGCAGCAATCCGGTCAGGTACTCCCAGTACTGCGTCAGGATCGGCCGGTCGTAGCCGGCTTCGGCCTTGCGCTGGGCGATCTGTTCGGCGGGAAGGCGGCCGCCGAGGGCGGCGGTGATCGGATCACCGATCACACGCATGAGAAAGAAAACGACGGTGACGAGAATCCAGGCAGTCGGAATGATCAGCAGAAATCTGACCCCGAGATAGCGGGCGAGCGCGCCGTACCGTGACGGCGCGCTCGCCTGCTGCGCTTGCTTCTCCCCTACCGGCGCGTCCGCGGTAGTGGGCACCGGTCAGCTCTTGGCGAGAGTGACGAAACGGAACTTGAACGAGGCGTCGAGAGTCTCGTCCACACCGCTGATCTCGTCGGTGGCGACGGCGATCTGCTTGCCCTCCAACAACGGAAGCGTCGGCAGGTAGTTCGTCGCGAGCTCGGTCTGAATCTGACCGATGATCTGCATCCGAGCGTCCTCGTCGGCGGTCGTGCGTTCGAGATCGAGCAGCGAGGTGATGGCCGGGCTCTCGAAGTGCGACTGCAGGAAGTTGTCCGGCGCGAAGAACGGCGTCAGGTAGTTGTCTGCATCGGGATAGTCCGGGAACCAGCCCAGCTGGTACACCGGGTAGGCGTCGGCGACGCGTTCCTTGGTGTAGGTGCTCCACTCGGTGGACTGCAGGTTCACGTTGAACAGGCCCGTCGCGTCGAGCTGGCTCTTGATCGCGGCGTATTCCTCGCTCGAGCTCGAACCGTAGTGGTCCGGGTTGTACTGCAGGTTGAGCTGAACGGGAGTGGCAATGCCTGCGGCGGAAAGGAATCCAGCCGCCTCGTCGCGGTTCGGCGTGGTGCCGTAGACATCGCCGTAGGCGGTGTTCGCGCCGGCCAGTCCGGTGGGAACCACGGAGTACAGCGGGGTGTAGGTGCCCTTGTAGACGCCGTCGGACAGCGCCTGACGATCGACCGAGGACGCAATTGCCTTGCGCACGGCCAACTTCTGCTCCGGGGTGTCGCCGGGCATCGTGTTCATGTTGAACACCATGTAGCGCGATTCGCCGCCGGGTCCCTCGTGCACCGTCAGTCCGTCCACACTGCCGAGCGATTCGACGTCCGTCGGGGTCAGCGAGCGCCACGCGACATCGATGGCTTTGTTCTGCACGTCGAGCTTGAGGTTGTCGGAGCTGGTGTAGTACTTGACGTTGATCGAGGACGTCTTCGGCGTTCCGAGAATGCCGTTGTAGTCACCGTTCGCGGCGAAGCTGACGAGGGAGTTCTTGGCGTAGCTCGAGATCGAGTACGGGCCCGCGAACGGAGTACCCGCCACGATGGCGTCGTCGTCGAGAATCGAATCGGCCGGGAAGACGGTCTGATCGACGATCGGTCCTGCCGGGGTCGCCAGAATCTGCGGGAAGGTCTGGTCGTTCGCAGCCTTCAGGGTGAATTCGACGGTCTTCTCGTCGGGCGTGGCGATGCTGTCTAGATTGGTGAGCAACGACGCGGGGCCGTTGGGGTCGTTGATCGCGACGATCCGATCGAACGAGTACTTCACGCTCTCGCTCGTCAGCGGGTTGCCGTTGGCGAACTTCAGGTCGTCCTTCAACGTGCACGTGTAGACGGTCGGCTCGGTGAAGTCGCAGCTCTCGGCCGCGTCAGGCTCGAGTTCGGAGCTACCGGGCGCGAAGTTCATCAAGAACGGATACGTCTGGTTCATCACCATGAACGAACCGTTGTCGTACGAGCCGGCCGGGTCGAGCGATGTCACCTGATCGGTGGTGCCGACCGTGATGGTCTCGCCGCCGCTGTCGCCGGATCCTCCGGCGTCGGTGCGTCCCGAGCCGCAGGCTGCGGCCGTCAGTGCGAGTACCGACAGTGCTGCCACGGCAGCGGTCTTCCTGCCGTGCTTGCGCACTGCAGTCTTCGATGCCGCGCTGTAGCGCTGCATGCGTCCGTCGTCGGGCGACAGGGTCATCTGAATGCCTCTATCCAAATCGGTGTGTCCTATGTAACTCGGGACAGTACCGACGGACTGTTTCCAATATGTGGCATTGAGAAAACCCCGCTGTTCCCTTGCAGGAACGCCCAGCTCACGGACGACTAAGAGCGCTCACATTCGCGTCGTTGTCCACCGGCTGCCCGGCCGCCGAGGACAACAGACCTTCGAGTACGTGCTTGCCGAGCGCATTGTCCGCAGGCAGATCGATGGGGTACCTGCCCGTGAAACAAGCTGCGCACAAGCGTGATTCGGGCTGCTCCGACGCGGCGATCATGCCGTCGATGGAGATGTACCCCAGCGAGTCGGCACCGATGGCCTGGCGGACGCCTTCGAGGATCCCGTCCTCGGAGTCGACACCGTTGGCGATCAGCTCTGCGGGAGAAGCGAAGTCGATGCCGTAGAAGCAGGGCCAGCGCACCGGCGGCGACGCGATACGCACGTGAATCTCCAGCGCACCGGCCTCGCGCAGCATCCTGATCAGGGCTCGCTGGGTGTTGCCGCGAACGATCGAATCGTCCACCACCACCAGTCTTTTGCCCCGTATGACCTCTTTGAGAGGATTGAGCTTGAGTCGAATACCGAGCTGGCGGATGGTCTGCGACGGCTGAATGAACGTGCGGCCCACGTAGGCGTTCTTCATCAGGCCCTGGCCGTACGGAATGCCGGAGCCCTGCGCGAAACCGACCGCAGCGGGAGTTCCGCTCTCGGGCACCGGAATCACCAGGTCGCCGTCGGCCGGATGCTCCTTGGCGAGGCGTCGTCCGATCTCGACACGCGTCGAGTGCACCGAACGGCCACCGATGACGCTGTCCGGCCGAGCGAGGTACACGTACTCGAACACGCAGCCCTTGGGCTCGGGGGCCGCGAATCGTGAGGACCGAACGCCGTCGGCATCGATCGCGAGGAGCTCACCGGGTTCGATGTCGCGGACGAACGCGGCACCGACGATGTCGAGTGCAGCCGTCTCGCTGGCCACCACCCAGCCGCGATCGAGGCGGCCGAGGCACAACGGACGGACGCCGTGCGGGTCGCGCGCGGCGTAGAGGGTGTGCTCGTCCATGAACGTCAGGCAGAAGGCACCCTGCAGCTGCGGCAGCAACTCCATTGCAGCCTGCTCGATGGTGCAGTCGGCGGCCTTGTGGGCCAGCAGCGCGGTCACCACGTCGGAATCCGACGTGCCGTTGCCCTGCAGCCGGTCACTGATCAGCCCTGCGTCGCGTGCCTTGGTGGCGAGCTCGGCGAAGTTCACCAGATTTCCGTTGTGGCCGAGTGCAATCCCGGTCCCGGCGGTGGTGGTGCGGAAGATCGGTTGCGCGTTCTCCCACGTGACCGATCCACTGGTGGAGTAGCGGCAGTGTCCGATGGCGACGTGCCCGGGCATGGCACCGAGTGTCTGCTCGTCGAACACCTGGCTGACGAGCCCGAGATCCTTGAACACCAACACCTGGGAACCGTCGGAGACGGCGATGCCGGCAGCTTCCTGACCACGGTGTTGCAGCGCATAGAGGCCGTAATACGAGAGCTTGGCCACATCCTCGCCCGGTGCCCACACTCCGAAGACTCCGCACTCCTCGCGCGGCTCGTTCTCCGGTTCGTCGAGCGGTTTGCCTACCAGAAGATTCGGACTGTCGACCGACAAATCGGCGTTGGTCACGGGCATTGCTCCCTTGGGGGTACGGGGCGGGGGGCCATGCCCGAGTCTACGGGCACACGGCCCGAGTCAACGCATCGTGTGGACGGGAGATTCCCAGCAGGTGAACGCGTGTCCGAATTGGAGCCGATCACCTGATGGACATCAGTGGCAGCCAGCGCCCCACCTCGGCCGCCCTACTGCCCGACGCATCGATCGAGCCGTCGGCGAGTGCGTCGGCGAAATTCCGGATTCCGGTCACCACCTGCAGCCACGTCAGCGCATCGGTCTCGACCACGTTCGGCGGAGTTCCGCGGGTGTGGCGCGGCCCCACGATGCACTGCACCGCGACGAACGGCGGCACCCGCACCTCCACCGAGGATCCCGGCGCGTTCTGGCCGAGGGTTCGGGCAGTGGTTCGTACCGCTGCGGCGATCTGCGCCCGCGCAGGCTTGTCCGCCTCGCCCTTGATCCAGTCCTCGACGGCCAGCACGGCGTCGCGTACCTCGGCGGGGCCGACTTCCTTGTGTGGTGGCACTACGTCGAACTCCTGTCGTTCGCAGCGAGATGCGCCAGAACGGCGCCGCTGGCGTTGAGGAAGTAATGCAGCAAGGCCGGCGCGAGCACACTGCCGCTGCGGGCTCGCAGCCACGAGAACACCACCCCGGCCGCGGCCGTCGCCACGACCGTCCCGACCACGGTGTCACCCGCCGCCCGGGCCGGGTGAATGTGCCAGAGCCCGAAGAAGATCGGCGACAGAGCGGGCGATGCAGCGTCGAGCACGCCGCGAAAGAGCAACTCCTCGGTGAGGACCGTCCCCACCGGAATCCGAAACAGAACCCACTCGGCCAGCTCGTCCTCGGACGGCCGAACCCGGCGTCGCAACGCAGGAATCGCAGCGACGACGGCCGATCCGATCACCGGAACGGCCGATGCCGCCGCGCCCCACTTCACGCCTGCAACCGTATTGCGCAATCCCAGTTCCGCGGCGCTGCGGCCCGAGACCGCCGCAACGGCCACTGCGAACGAGGCATTGGCCACCGCCCGTCCACGGGCACCGAGGCCTGTCGAGGGCAGCACGACCGTGCTCCACGCCGTCGTCGCGGCACCGATCGCCAACGCCTCGGTGGTCACTTCTCGGGACCGTCTCGGCCGGCGAATTGCTCCATGACTCCGCGGACTCGTTCGGTGTCGCGGTCGGTCCACCCCTCCGGCGCGGCGACGGCAACCCAGCCGTCGAGCACGAGGGTTCCGTAGTTGTGGCCGTGCCCGTCGGGAACGCCCGCAGCGTTGGTCAGGTCGGCGGCCACCTGCCAGAAGGTGACGACCGGGAACCACCGCATACTCGGCAGCCGGTCCGGACCGGGTGGCTCGGACAACCAGTCGGGACGCTCGAACAGCAGATCGGGTGACCACCAGACCACCGGATCCGACGCGTGCTGGACGTAGAGGATTCTCGGTTCGTACCAGGGCTGATCCTCCGGCGGGATGCCCGACGAGTTGTCGGCGAATCGGACCGTCAGTCCCTCGGAGTAGACCGGCCGAACCTCGGGGCTTCCCGGGTCGCGTCGGCTGACGAACTGACTCCAGATGCGGTTGTTGTTCGGTGGCCCCACCCACAGCACGCCGTCGGTGGTGTCCCGGATGTCGGCCAACCCGTCGAACGCGCCCTCGCCCGCCTGGGTGCCGAGGCTCTCGCCGTAGACGTAGAACTTGGGGCGGGTGCCCTCCGGTTCCTGCAGCCAGCGGTCGTGCACCTTGTCGATCAGAGCTCTGCCCGCCTGCGCGGCCTTGTCGCCCTCCGCGATGAAGGAGATCCAACTCGGCAAGTAGGAGTACTGGGATGCGACGGTGGCGACATCGCCGTCGAACATGAGCTCTTCGGCTTCGATGGCGGTGGGATTGACCCATCCGGTTCCGGTGGTCGGAACGACGACGAGAGCCGCGCGCTGGAATGCCCCGGTACGTTCGAGTTCTGCGACCACGATGTTCAGTCGCTCGTCCTGGGTCTCGGCGGTTTCCAGGCCGGCGTACGCCCTGATCGGCTCGAGACTGGGGCGGCCGGTGGCCCGCTCCATCTCGTCGGCGCGCAGTCCGCTGGAGACGAAGTTGCGGCCCTCGAATCCGAGGGTGTCCCACGGTGCCAACGAGTTCGGACTACCGGAGCGTTCGTCGGCCACGGGTTGTTCTGCGCCGTCGCGAGTTTCGTCGTTCTGCAGGCTGAAAGCCGAGTTGGTGACCTCGGAGACGGCCCGGAGCAGGACGCCCTGAACCAGCGCTACGGACAGCACGACGAGGACGACGACTCCGAGCGCGTTGGCAACTTCGCGTGGCATCTTCACGACGCGGTTTATCTGCCGGGCGAGCAGACGAACGAGGTCGCGCAACACCCGCCATACCGAAATCAACAGCGCCGCAACGGCGATACTGAGTGCACCGGTTCGGAAGTATCCCGTGGTGGTGGTGCCCTCGGCGTCCATCAGTGCGGCCAGCTCACGCTGCCATTCCGCCGAGATCGCCAACATGATCATCGACGCTGCGATCGCGAGGACGGGTACGGCGACCTTGACGGCGAGTTCGATCTTGCGCGGCAACGGCCACCACGATCGGGACGAGAGCCACCAACGGGTGACGGCCCATCCCACCGCCACGCCGAATGCGTAGCCGATGGCCGCGTTGATACCGCCGATGATGCCCTGGAACAACCATCCCCGCGGGAGCAGCGACGGAGTCAACGACCAGCAGAAGAACAACGCGCCGAACGCAATTCCGGTGAAGTCCAGGCGCAGCAGGCCCCAGGCCCACATGACGAACGGGTGCTTGTCCGGTGAGGGGACCGAGAACTCGACCGTCGGCAGGTGGTAGCGGTGATGCTCGTTCTGCTCGAGTGCGGAGTCGGGCTCGGCGAGCTGCTGCTCCGATGTGTGTCCCCCCACCTCGGTCAGCCGAAGAGTCTGGGAAGAGTGCTCTCGAACGTCTCGCGCAGTTCCGTCATCGGGACGGAGAACTGCCCTTGCACCTCGATCGAATCCGAGCCCTCGTCGACGACGCCGATGCGCACCCACGGCAGACCGCGGGCGGTGCACATGCCGGTGAAGCGAGTCTCTTCCGTGCGCGGTACGGCGACCAGTACGCGGCCCGAGGACTCGGAGAACAGTGTCACGAACGGATCGGCACCCTCGGGAACGATGATGCGGCAACCGGTTTCACCGGCCAGAGCAGCTTCGACGACGGCCTGCGCGAGGCCACCTTCGGACAGATCGTGGGCTGCCGAGACCAGTCCGTCACGCGAGGACGAGAGCAAGATGTCTGCCAGCAGTTGCTCACGGGCGAGATCGACCTTGGGCGGCACGCCGCCGAGGTGGTCGTGCTCGACCTGCGCCCAGATGGCCCCGTCGAACTCGTCGTGGGTGTCACCGAGCAGGATCAGCGTCTCGCCGGGCTCGAGTCCGAGGCCGGTGGGGATGCGGCGATGCACGTCGTCGATGACGCCGAGTACACCGACGACGGGCGTCGGCAGGATCGGCTCTGCACCGGTCTGGTTGTAGAAGCTGACGTTGCCGCCGGTCACGGGAATACCGAGGGTGACGCAGCCGTCGGCCAGTCCGCGCACGGCCTGCTGGAACTGCCACATGACGCCCGGGTCCTCGGGCGAGCCGAAGTTCAGGCAGTTGGTGACGGCCTTGGGCGTCGAGCCGGTGACAGCGACGTTGCGGAAGGCTTCGGCGAGCGCGAGCTGCGCGCCCTGGTAAGGATCGAGTGCGGTGTAGCGGCCCGACGCGTCGGTGGCCAAAGCGATTCCACGACCGGTCTTCTCGTCGATGCGGATGACGCCTGCGTCGGCGTTCTCGGCGAGGACGGTGTTTCCGCGCACGTAGCGGTCGTACTGCTCGGTGATGAATCGACGGCTGCACAGCTGCGGCGAGCCGATCATCTTCAGCAGCGTCGCCCGCAGCTCGTCACCGGTTTCCGGACGCTTCAGCGACGCCGTGGTGTTCGCGACCAGATCGTCCTGGGTGGCGGGTCGCTGCACGGGACGGTTGTACACCGGTCCCTCGTGCGCAACGGTCTTCGGCGGAACGTCGACCACGGTCTCGCCGTGCCACGTGATCTGCAGATGCTCACCGTCGGTGACCTCACCGATGACGGTGGCCAGGACGTCCCACTTGCGGCAGACGGCCATGAACGCGTCGACGTTCTCGGGCGTCACCACCGCGCACATGCGCTCCTGGGATTCGCTCGACAGCACCTCGGCGGGCGTCATGCCGGTGGCGCGCATCGGCACCTTCTCCAGCTCGATGTGCATTCCGCCACTGCCTGCGGAGGCGAGTTCGGAAGTGGCACAGGACAATCCGGCACCGCCGAGATCCTGGATGCCGACGACCAACTTGTTGGAGTACAGCTCGAGGCAGGCTTCGATGAGCACCTTCTCGGTGAAGGGGTCGCCCACCTGCACCGCGGGGAGCTTCTTACGGCCCCCGCCGGTCTCGTCCCCGTCGAACGTCTCCGAGGCCAGCACGGACACGCCGCCGATGCCGTCGAGACCGGTTCGTGCGCCGAACAGAATGATCTTGTTGCCCAGGCCCGACGCGAACGCCAGATGCATGTCCTCGACACGCATGACGCCGGCACACAGAGCGTTGAGCAGGGGGTTACCGGCGTAGGAGGCGTCGAACACCGTCTCGCCACCGATGTTCGGCAGGCCGAGCGAGTTTCCGTAACCGCCGACGCCTGCGACGATGCCGCTCAGAACGCGGCGCGTATCGGGTGCATCGGCAGCACCGAATCGCAGCTGGTCCATGACGGCGATCGGGCGCGCGCCCATGGCCATGATGTCGCGGACGATGCCGCCGACGCCGGTCGCTGCACCCTGATAGGGCTCGACGTACGACGGGTGATTGTGGCTCTCGACCTTGAACGTGACGGCCCAACCGTCGCCGACGTCGACGACGCCCGCGTTCTCACCGATACCCGCGAGCATCGGCTTGCGCATCTCGTCGGTGGTGGTCTCGCCGAAGTACTTCAGGTGCACCTTCGAGGACTTGTACGAGCAGTGCTCGCTCCACATGACGGAATACATCGCCAATTCGGCGTCGGTGGGCCGACGGCCGAGGATTTCCTTGATGCGGACGTATTCGTCGTCCTTGAGTCCGAGTTCTTTGTACGGCTGCGCAACGTCGGGGGTGGCGACGGCGTTGGAGACGGTGTCTGTGGGTACAGAGCTAGCGGACACGAGGAATAGGTCCCTTCGATGGAGCGAAATGCCAGGGAGAGTCTATCGGGACCCGCAGACATGTACGGCATCGGTCGTGCAGGGCCGAGCGTCGCCTCGTGCGAACATCACCTGATGGACATCGCGCTGACCGAGAACGATCTGGACGAAACGGGCGTCATCGACCCGTCGATGGTGGCCAAGGGAGTCGACGTTCCGCCGAAAGCCGTCGTCTGTTTCTTCTCCGAGGTGATCGAGAGCATCTGTGCGAAAGGCGACGCCCGAGTCGTGTCGGTCATGCGTTCCGAGCACGGCGAACACCCCGTCTACGAGATCGAACGACACGGGGAGAAGCTCGCCGTGTTCCACCCCGGCGTCGGTGCGCCGTTGGCGGCACTGTTCCTCGAAGAGGCCATCGCGATGGGATGCACCCAGTTCGTGGCCGTCGGCGGCGCGGGAGCACTGTCCGACGACCTGGGCATGGGACACGTGATGGTGGTCGACAGTGCCGTCCGCGACGAGGGCACCTCGTTCCACTACCTGCCGCCGGGCCGCGTGGTCGACGCCGACCCGGCAGGCGTGGCCGTACTGCAATCCGTACTGACCGACGCCGGAGTCGACTTCGTCACCGGGCGTTCCTGGACCACCGATGCGCTCTACCGCGAGACCCGTGCCCGCGTCTCCCGCCGAGTCGAAGAAGGCTGCCGAACCGTCGACATGGAGGCCTCGGCCTTCTGCGCCGTGGCCCGATTCCGCGGAGTGCGCTTCGCGCAACTGCTGTACGCCGGCGACTCCCTCGCCGCCGACTGGGATCACCGCGGCTGGACCAGGGCAACAACAGTGCGCGAACAATTGTTCTGGCTCGCGGCGGATGCGTGCCTACAACTGAGCCCGATCTGAGTCTCCGGGGCGCTGGGTCACTGACTCACCCCGCCCCTCGCTCACCCTCGGCCCCCGCTCACCG
>NZ_NOZC01000006.1:0-525 GCF_002258545.1 Rhodococcus sp. 05-2255-3B1
ACGGCAACTCACGAACCAGTAATGCCGACGACGGTCCCGATGGTGGTGCTGACGGCGGTCACCGCGTCAGCGAGAGTGCTGGTATCGACGGCGGTTCACGAACCGAAGACACCGACGCCGGTCCCGATCGAGCCACGGGCCGCGGTCAACGCGCCAGAGGGAGTTCTGGTGCCGGCGACCGTTCATGCACCGGTGACTCTCCCGAGAGTCGTGTCGGTCGCAGCACCGACGGTGGTGTCGCTGCCGGTGGTAGTGATGCGAGGGAGAAGTCCGTTCCCGAGCCTGGCGATGCGGACTGGCCGTTTCACCTCGACTGGACCGGCCCGATCGGTCGCTCCCTCGCCGAACTTCTCACCTGCGACGCAGACCTCACCCCGGTGATCGTCGACCACCATGGCGTCCCGCTCGCGCTCGGGCGCACCACCAGACTCGCCACCGACGACCAACGCATCGCCCTGACCATCCGCGACCGATGCTGCGTCATGTGCGGCCGCCCCGCACAGTGGTGCCACGCCCACCACGTGA
>NZ_NOZC01000033.1:0-39320 GCF_002258545.1 Rhodococcus sp. 05-2255-3B1
GAGGGCCGGCAACGGATAGGATGACACCGCGGTCAACGTCCAGGTCGCATCAGCTTATGCGGTGTAACGCAGTTGCATCGGACGCAATTCCGCCTAGTTGCCTGGTCATAGGCCGAGCTCGGTGACGGCGTTGCCGACCAGTGGCGCATTCTCGTGAGCGTATGTTTCGACCATTGCGGGTGTGGTGTGCCCGGTTTGGCGCATGATCGCATGCGCGTCGGCACCGTTGCGGAAGGCCTGCGTGACGAAGCCGGAACGGAGGGAATGCCCGCCGAGCTGGGCGACGGTGTCGGGGCCGTATCCAGCTCGAGTAGCGCGGCGGCGGATCGCCGCGTGCACCGCGGCTCCGGACAGGGCTGTGTCGGAGAGGTTGCCGTTCTTGCGGACGGACCGAAACAGAGGGGACCGTTTCTCGACTACAGGAAGGGTGCCGCGGCAGATATGGGAGTCGAATTCCACTGCGCGGGAAAGTATTCGGATGACAGCAACTCTGCCGCCGGTGTCGAACGCTGCGACGATCTGCAGCCATCGCACCCACGCGCAGACCGGACATGACTCGTGGCGGTCGGTGAACGGGAGTGCTTTCACGGTTCCGGTGCCGTCCTGGTCGGTCTTCGATTTGCGGATACGTACGTGCGCGCCGTCGAGGCGGTCGCGGTGGACATCGCGGCATTCGAGCGCCACGAGTTCGCTGCGGCGGAATGCGCCGGTGTAGCCCATCAGCAGTAGCGCGGTGTCGCGGCGTTCGAGGACCTCCGACGCCCAGCCCGCTGCAGTGCGTCGGGCGTGGTCGACGATCGTAGTGATGTCAGCGGTGAGGAGCGGGGCACGGGGTCTGCGGGGCCGCTCCCCCGCAGACGCGTAATCCCGCCGGATACCCGAGAGAGTGGCGCGGACCATCTCGTGCCCGCACGGGTTGTCGTGGCCGGTAGCGCGGTGGCGGTCCGCGACCGCCGCGATCCATTTGTCGAACGTCGACGGCGCATACGCCCGCGTCCCGTCGACGGTGAGCGTATCGGCGGCGCCGACGAGGTACGCCGCCACCGTTGCGGGATGCGCCGGCAAAGCCTGGTGCCCGAGGACGATGCACCAGTTCTCGAATCGACTCCACGCCGAGGCATAGGCACGGCGTGTTCCGGCCGAACGAGAAGCTGCGATCGACTGTTCTATCCGAGCGGCGACCTCGACCGGTAGGTCCGGGAACACTGCCACACCACCCACCGAGACGAGTGAATCCGCGTCCCCGACCTCACCGAGCTGCCGTTCTGCCATGACAAGCACTGTAGCGAGCACCTCCGACAGACTTCTCGAGCCGAAAACACGCTGAGCAGGCCTTTTCGCGATTATGGTGCGGGAAGGAAAATTCTCGTCGGTCACCGCACAAATAACGTTGGTGACTATGACCCCGGCGCGAAAAAGGGCTCTTCGGCTGTCGCCGCGCGTGCGTCGCGGACGACCCCGCTCCATCGGGCGAGAGCTATGTCGGCGGATGGTGCAGCGGGATCCCGTGGTCGAGGAACAGTTGCACCGTTTCATCCAGCTCCGCTGCGGTGCGGCACCCCCAACGCAGGAAGTTGTACAACGAACTGGCGGATGCGGGATCGACGCGCGCCGCCGCGATGGCGGCCTCGGCCGCAGCGTGCGCGTCAGCCCACAGATCGCGCTCGGGTGCGGGATAAGACGAGCGCGTCGGAGCTGTCCCGGGATCGACCGGCTCATAGGGTCGTGGGCTCAGCAGAGATGCGTGCGCACCGCCGGCATCGATCTCACCGCTCTCGACCATCGCAATTCCGATCGCTGCGGCCTCGAGGACTTTCGCCTGCTCGTCCCAGTGCAGGTCCTCGAACGGAACCCACGCGGTCCGCAACGGGCGAGAACGACCGGCGGCCTTCCAGATCGCAACGAGCCTCGTCGCCCACCGTCCGGTGCGAACCAGTGGCGAGGACACTTCGTCGACGACGGTGCGCAGAAGCCGGAACCACACTGCGGCATGTACCCGGCCTGGGCCGAGTTCCACCCATCCCGTCGTCAGAGCCTCGGTGCTGCGCCGATCGAGGTCCGTGACCGCCGAGGGAACCGGAACGGGCGAGACCCGTTCGTCCGAACCGAACCGGACCTGATCCCAGAAAATTGCATGACCAGGGAAAACAGAGCAGGGTTCGAGTCGACAACGGTGGTCGAGACAGCTGCTCAGCACCGGATATTGATGCAGCAGAGTCATGTTGATATCAGCAGTGGATTCGAGGCTGTCGATACATGCCGGG
The DNA here is from genome assembly GCF_002258545.1 of Rhodococcus sp. 05-2255-3B1. Taxonomy (NCBI): domain Bacteria; kingdom Bacillati; phylum Actinomycetota; class Actinomycetes; order Mycobacteriales; family Nocardiaceae; genus Rhodococcus; species Rhodococcus sp. 05-2255-3B1. The sequence goes on from NZ_NOZC01000033.1 coordinate 2,265, forward strand.
CATGCCCGACTGCGCGGAGTGCTCGCCCACGGCAACCATGCCTCGCTCGTGGGTGTGCGGCGTCGTCGATCCTCCCTCGCGAGGTCGGCCGGTAGCAGGACCGAGAACTGGTGGACGTAGGTGTCGAAGTCGCAGTCGGCGGGGTCGGTGCTGTCGAGCAACCACGGTGTCCACCCCGCCAACGTCATCATCCGCACCCTCTCTACCGGGACTGCGCCGCGACCGGCCAGCTCGATAAGTATCGGCTCCGGTGTGTAGCGGTCGAGATCCTCGACAGCACAATCGATATCGAGGTCTGCAAGCAGGTCAGAAGGCTTGATGTGCGGATACAGCTCGCATATCCGGGCCACCCAGGACGAGAGGGCCTCACCTGGCAGTGGCTGCGGATGCAGCGGCCACGGGCGAACGTACGCATCATCGGGCATCGCCGCGAGCCGCGCGTTCACGCGAGGTGGCGCTCGAACTGGCGGCGCCGCTCGGTGGGACCGAGGTACAGAGTGCGCGTGAGCACCGATGAGGTGATCGCTTCCTCTCCGCTGTCGACGGCGGTCACTGCTGCGGCAGTGAGCAGCGTTGTCAGTTCACCGATGGTGCCCTCGGAGCGAGTGAGGAGGTAGTCGGTCATCTCCGGTGATGTCAGGTGCGAGGGTTTACGGAGGGGGAAGCTCGTGCTGAAGCTGGCCAGCAGTGATCTGGTGTCGGCAGTGTTGGTACAGACCGGCAAAGTCATGGGATGGAATCGGTTCTCCAGCTGGGGATCGGTCCGGATGGCGAGGTAGGCGTCGCGGGTTCCGACAGCGACAAGAGGAATGCGTAGTTCGTTGCCCAGGAACCGCAGCACGTTCAAGAATTCGCGGCGGACGTTGTCGCGGCCAGCGAGAACATTGTGGAGCTCGTCGATGATCAACATCTTCACGCCGGTGGCGCGGAGCAGCATCAATGCTTGCTGTTCGAGTTCGTGGACCCGATTGCGGGGCCTGGTCGGTGTTCCCAACGCTGTGAGCAGTGCGAGGTAGAACCGGCCGGGTGACGGGTCCGGGGGCATCTGCATGCACAACACCGGTATCTGCTCGCGGTCGGACAAGCTGATCGGCGGATGAGTGCGCCGGAACTTTTCGATGATCATCGACTTGCCGTTGTTCGTCGGACCGAGCAACAGTAGGTTCGGCATACGCTGTCGGTCCGGCCACGACAGCAACGTCTCCAGATGGTCGATGACCGTACGGGCCTGCGGATACCCGTCCATCTCTCCGACCGGATCAACCGGATCCGCTCCGCGTCGTCGAGTGCGGTGAGCGGTCGAACCGACTCCCGCAGGTGCCCCAAATCCTCGCTGGACGACTCGGTGGGTTCGTTGCTGCTTCCTTTCGATGCGGTCATCGGCTCACCATTCCTCGATGTCGCTGAAGACCGGCGTTGCGGTGCCGCCGTCCGTTTCAGGCTCCACCGGCGGGTGGATCGCCGGGATCGGTGCAGACACGGCGCCGGTGAGATGCGTGCGGCGGGCACGGTTGCGCCGGGCTTTGCGGGTGGCTTTCTGCGAGCGGTCGGTGACCTCACGCATCTGCTCGATCATCGAAAACAGTGCGCTCTCATCAACGTTCGACCGACCTTGTTCGCGGAGACGGGCGATAGCAGCTCTGTGCTCCCACAGTGTCACCGCGGGATGTGACATCGTCCGGTACGACACCTCGACATAGCCTGCACCGTCTGGTTCGAGGACCCAGATTCTGCTCAAATCTCGTGGGTCACGTCTTATCACGAACCGCCCCAACTCCTCTCGCCGCGCAACCCACGGTTTGAGCGCGTTCGAGAAGTAGTGCACGTGATCGAGAACGAAGCCCGTGCGCGTCAGACGTCGCCGGATGACGGGAAGAAAGTCCACCAGGAACGCGGTCTCGCCGAGCACCACACGATGGGCATGACCAGCTGCGGCGACACCGCCGGCCCACACGGCGGCCGGAGTGTTCCCGATCCCTGAATGCACGCTCGCGTGATACGAGGCTATCGCCAGAACCAGCCAGCGCTCCAACTCGCGCAATGTCAACGCGGCGTGCTTGTCCGAGTCGTAATTTCCTCGGTCCGCGGGGTTCGAAAAAGTGGTCCCGGGTAGCTCGTGCACAGCCGTCATCGCCGTTCCGAGAATGCGTTCGACGATCCCGCCGTAATGCGGCCGGCCAGGTGGACGGTATTCGAGGGTGATCGCGTGCTGGGCGCATCCGCGGCGTAACGCTTCGCTTTTGAACTCGGCGGCATTGTCGAGGTATAACCGCTTCGGCTTGCCTGCCATCGGGCCATTGCACCTGTTCGGCCAGCTCGCATGCTTCGAGCCACGTCTGCTTCTCGCTGCACACCCGGCCCAGGCACAACCCAGCAGATACGGCTGACGGTGCCTCCAGAGTGACGACGAACCCGAGGACGGTACGGCTGAAGACATCGATGGCGATCGTCAAGTAGGGGCGACCTATCGTTTGACGCTCGTACTCGTCGACGATCATCACATCGACGACGGTGTGGTCGATCTGGACCTGATCGAGAATCCCCGCAACCGCCGGTGGAACGTCGCCGGCGGACTGACGCGGCCGGGCGGCATCGGGTCCCCCGCGTGACCTGGCCACCGACGCCGGATGGAGGCCGGCGATACGCGCGGTGACGGTGTTCCTGGCCGGCACAGGCAGACCCGCACGGTGACAGGCCAATGCGATACGTCTATGCAGCGCAGCGACACTGAGCTTCTGACGGTGAAGAAAGTATCGAGTCAGATGGTCGGCGATCACTTCCTCGACCTCAGCGGATACTCGGCTGCGGCCACGCCCACCCGACGAGACCTTCGTCAGAAGATCGGTGACCGTCCCCGTCCCGTTCCTGAGCCTGCCGACCAACGTGTAGACCTGCCGCCTGGACAGTCCCAAGCGCTGCGCTGCAGCGTCGACCGCTTCCGAACGCACCGGATGCATCTCCAGCAAGGGAGCCAGGACAGCGAAACGGGTCTCGGCCTGGGACCACCGCTCCCCCGACGCTGTCAGCACACCGGTCTCCACGACGTCGAGCTTGTCGGGGTCCATCACAAGCCTCCCTGTCACCGAGAGCCGAACATGCGACCGTGCACCGCACTTTTGACATCAGAATGTCAGAAGACACGTGCACTCACCCTCGTAACGCCTGCAATGAGTGCAGCCGTCTTCTGAAACTGACAGATTGTCAGATTCAGAAGTGAGCTGCACTGGTTCAGAAGTCGAGTGCACAGCTCCTTAACTGGGGCGGCGTTTCCCAGAGATTCGGCCTCTGCCCGACAGCGGAGGGCGGGCGATCCCCTGGTTCGCCATTACCCCTGGGGGGTATCTCTGCTACCGTCAAGGGCATGCAATTGGCAGTCAGACGTGGTCGACGGGGCACGGCCTCGGTGACCGGTCTGCTAATTGCACTGACGGTGTTCGGTGTCCTGTTGATGCATTCGGTGACACCGATGTCGATGTCCGTAACCGGCTCGATGTCGTTGAACGGCGGCCGTGCCTCGATGGCGACGCCGCTTCATATGTCCGAAACTATGTCGGTTCCGGTGATGGCCGGGGAGCACGACTGCCCGACGGCCCACCAAATGATGCACCCTTGTGTGGGCACGACGGTGTCGTCGCCCGCGCTGACGGTCCCGGCGTTGAGCGCAGCCATCGATCCAGTACCGACGCTACTCAACCGGACCGTCGGATGCACCGATTCCACGCTCGAACGTGCACCGCCGTGGACGTTATGGGAGTTGGACAGATCGGTGACCTTGCGAGTGTGACAGGGAGCCCGGCAGACGCGCGTCGACCGGCGGACCGAAACACGTCACACACCCCTGATTGTCCACTCTTGCAAGGAGATTCCACATGCGTACCAAAGTCATGGCTTCACTCGCTGCCGCCGCCGCCAGCGCGTTCCTCGTCGTCGGCTGTAGCAACGACTCGACCGAGTCGTCGATGGACGGGCACTCCATGGGCTCGATGTCCTCCGCACCGATGTCCTCGGCCCAAGCAAGCGCGTCCGCAGAGTTCAACGATGCCGACGTGATGTTCGCGCAGATGATGTATCCGCACCACGCCCAAGCAGTCGAGATGGCCGACATGGCGAACGGCCGCACCGACAACCCGGACGTGCTGTCGCTGGCATCGGCGATCGCCGGCGCACAGCAGCCCGAGATGGACCAGATGACCACCTGGCTCACCGAGTGGGGCCAGCCCATGCCCGACATGGACAGGGGTGACATGGGTGACATGGGTGACATGGGCGGGATGGACCACAGCTCCGGCAGCGGCATGATGACCGCTCAGGACATGGACGCGTTGATGGCAGCGTCGGGACCCGAATTCGACCGCCAGTGGTTGACGATGATGATCGCCCACCACACCGGCGCCATCGAGATGGCCAACACCGAAATCGCAGACGGTTCCAATCCTGACGCCCTGGAGATGGCCCGCACCATCGTCGCCACCCAGCAGCAGGAAATCGACACCATGCAGCGGCTGCTCGGCTGACCCGGCCCGCTATAGACAACGATGGCCGCATCCTCTCCGGCGGAGAAGGTGCGGCCATCAACGTTCCACAATTGTCAGGGCTGCGTTCCCGGTACGAGATCAGCTCTCACAGTGACGGTGTGCGCTGCGACGGAGGGTTGGAACTCCCCTCGTTCACCGCTCCGGTGATGGTGTCGGGCGTGAGGTCGAGTCGACGCAGTAATTGTGCGTTCGCAGCGACGATGATCGTCGACAGCGACATCAGGATCGCGCCGATCGACATCGGCAGCACGAACCCGACCGGCGCGAGCACTCCTGCCGCGAGCGGAACCGAGATGAGGTTGTATCCCGCTGCCCACCAGAGGTTTTGCTTCATCTTTCGGTACGAGGCGCGCGAGAGTTCGATCACCGACAACACCGACCTCGGGTCGTCGCTGGCGAGGATCACTCCGGCCGATGCGATTGCGACGTCGGTGCCGGCCCCGATCGCGATACCGACATCGGCCTGCGCCAGAGCCGGGGCGTCGTTGACTCCGTCGCCGACCATCGCCACCGTACGGCCTTCGCTCTGGAGTTCAGCGACGTTGTGCGACTTGTCTTCCGGTTTCACCCCGGCGAAGTAGCGGTCCACACCGAGCTCGGTGGCGACGGACTTCGCGACGGCGTCGGCATCACCGGTGATCATCACGACCGCGATTCCTCGCGCGTGCAGCGCGTCTACCGCAGTGCGTGACTCGGACCGGATCTCATCGGCGAGCGCGAGGGCACCGATCACGGCCCCGTCGGCGAGGACGTGCAGGATGATCGCCCCGTCCCCGCGCCACCGGTCGGCGACAGCGAGTTCGGATCCGTGTTCCTGCTCGAGCAGTGCCGGCCCGCCGACCTGGATCCGGACGCCGTCGACGTCGGCTGCGACCCCGACGGCGGGGGACGACTGAAAGCCGGCTGCAGCCGGGACCGTCAGGTTCCGCGCGCGTGCGGCCTCGACGATGGCACGGGCGAGTGGATGTTCGGAATCTGCTTCTGCGGCAGCGGCCAGCGCGAGAACGTTGTCGGCGGTGCGCCCGCCGGTCACCTCGACTGCGGTGACGGTGGGTTCACCCTTGGTGAGGGTCCCGGTCTTGTCGAACAGCACGGTGTCCACCGTGCGCATGGTTTCGAGTGCGAGCCGGTCCTTGACCAGAACGCCGCCGCGGGCGGCGCGTTCGGTGGCGATGGAGACCACCAGCGGAATCGCCAGTCCGAGTGCGTGCGGGCAGGCGATGACCAGCACGGTGATGGTGCGGATGACGGCGTCGTCGGGCATCCCGACCAGAGTCCACACCGCAGCGGTGATGATCGCGGCACCGAGGGCGAACCAGAACAACCAAGCGGCGGCTGTGTCGGCGATGCGCTGAGCGCGCGAGGTCGAGTTCTGGGCGTCGGCGACCAAGCGGCCGATGCCGGCGAGGGCGGTGTCCTCCCCTACTGCGGTGACCTGGATGCGCAGGCCGGAGTCGGTGGCTACCGTGCCGGCGACGACCTGGTCGCCGTCGCTGCGGCGGACGGTGCGTGATTCGCCGGTGATCATGGACTCGTCCATGCTCGCCGATCCGGAGACGATGGTGCCGTCCGCCGGTACTCGGCCGCCGGGGCGGACGACAACGACATCACCGAGCTCCAGCTCGGCCGGGGACACCGGCACCACATCGTCGCCGTCGACGCGTTCGGCGACATCCGGGAGCAACGCCGCCAACGAGTCCAGAGCGGAGGTGGTCTGCGCGAGGGATCTCATCTCGATCCAGTGCCCGAGCAACATGATCACGATCAGCAGCGCCAGTTCCCACCAGAAGTCGAGCTGATGATCGAGCAGGCCCAGGCTCGCTCCCATCGACGCGACGAATGCGACGGTGATCGCGAGGGCGATGAGCAGCATCATTCCCGGTGCACGTGAACGGATTTCACTCACCGCGCCGGTGAGGAACGGGGAACCGCCCCAGGCATACATCACCGTTCCGAGCACCGGGGAGACCCAGGCGATCCACGCTGCGTCGGGCAGCGAGTATCCGAGGAGCATCGCGAACATGTTCGAGGCAACGATCACCGGGACGGCGAGGACCAGCATGACCCAGAACAGGCGACGGAACATGCCGACGTGATCGCCGTGACCGGCATGGCCACCGTGCCCGGTATGGCCTTCGTGTTCAGTCTGCTCGCCGTGTCCGGTGTGGGCTGCGCTGTGTCCAGACGGGTCGTGGCCCGACTGTGTGCCCGCTGTCTCGGCCACGCCGACATCGGCATGTGTGTGGTTGTTCATCGCGGTAAATCCTTCTCTCCGCCGAGTTCAGCGGCTACGCGGTGCGTGAATCTGCGGGTTGCGGTTCGGCTGTGTAGCCGGCATCGCGAACGGCAGCGACGACCTGGGCGTGGTCGGGCTCGTCGGCGCTCGTCACCGTCAGCGTCCCCGCCGACGCCGATGCTTCGACCGTGTCGACCCCGGCCACAGCACCGACTTCTTCCCGGACCGACGCCTCGCAGTGTCCGCAGGTCATGCCGGTGACTCGGTAATTCGTGGTGATCATGAGGTACTCCTTCATCCTGAATAATACCCCCAGGGGGTACCTAGCGACGACTCGGACCATACCCCCTCCCCGTATTGCTTGGAAGGGGGACAGCATTCAACGATCTGACGGCGAGGGCTATCGCGGATCTCGACGATCGCGACTGGGACGTTCCGATGCTCGCGGACGTATTGGAGTCAGTGGACCGGCCTACCGGCGGCGCTTGATCGACCCCCATCGGCTGGCTCACTGCGAGCGTGGTCGATTGTTTGCAGGGCGGTGAGGACGATTGCACCGCCTGCTCGGCGATTTCGGCGGGTAGTGGTGGTCCACCGACGGTTCTATCCGTATGACGGCGAGTATGACAATTGGGCACTGACAGAGCTGTTCTGTTGCAACAGTTTCGGGTCGCGCCGTACTTCGTCCTGGCTTCAGAGATAGAGCAGGTGTGGTGGTGCGGTGCCGTCGAAGCGCTCGAGGACGCCGTTGGGCTCAGAGCGTGTGACTTAGATCCACAGAATCCTGCAAAAATTGAGGCAGGAGTGCTCGACTCTCGCTGCCGCAGTGGCACTGTGGCCCGTTGGTGTGGAAGAAAGGTACGCGGCCTCTCCCCCGCTGACTGCTGAAGGGCGGCGAGGTGTCGGTAGAGGGTGACTCTGCCGACACCGAGGACTGATGCGATCCCGGTTTTGGTGCAGTCAGACCACGGTCAGATAGATCAGTGCAATGTTGAGTGCGACGACGATTCCCGCGATGAGCCATGCCGCGTATGCCGTGATCCGGTGATTGACATCGCCGCCCATCAGGATGCGGTCCGAGGTGAACCGCACCAAGGGAATCAACGCGAATGGGATACCGAACGACAGCACGACCTGCGAGACGACCAGTGCCCGACTGGGGTCGACTCCTGCTGCCAGAATTGCCAGTGCGGGAACAAGTGTCACCAGTCGTCGCACCAGAATCGGAATGCGCTTACGTAGTAGCCCGTCCATGATCATCGCCCCCGCGTACGCCCCGACCGATGTCGATGCAAGGCCCGAGGCCAGCAGGCCCACCGCGAACAGCAGTGCTACCACCGGCCCCAGAGTGTCACCCACTGCTGCGTGAGCTCCGTCGATGGAATCGACGCCCTCGCGGCCCCCCAGCGTCGAGGCCGCCAACAGCAGCATCGACATGTTCACTGCCCCGGCCAGCAGCATCGCCAACCCGACATCGATCCGGGTGATCCGCAACAACCGCTGACGGACGGGCCCTGCCTCGGGGTGTCCGTGCCTGTCACGTGCTAGACCGGAGTGCAGGTACACCGCGTGCGGCATGATCGTCGCACCGAGCATCGCGGCGGCGATCAACACACTTTCCGCGCCGTCGAACCGCGGAATGAGACCGGCGGCGGCCTCGGTGAACGATGGCGGTTCCACGACGACGCTGGCAAGAAATCCGACGGCGATGACACCGAGTAGCCCGAGAATCACGAACTCGAAGGGCCGTTGGCCCCGGCGATCCTGGACCATCAGCAAGATCATCGATACGGCCCCGGTGATGAGGCCGCCGATCAGGAGCGGCAGGTCGAAGAGCAGGTAGAGGGCGATCGCACCGCCGACGATTTCGGCGAGGTCGGTCGCCATGGCGACCACCTCTGCTTGCCCCCAATATGCCAGTCGCACAGTCCTGCTCGACTTCTCGCGGACTACTTCGGGCAGTGTCATTCCGGTGACGATGCCGAGTTTGGCGGAGAGGAACTGGACGAGACCGGCCATCACGTTCGCGGCAACGATCACCCAGACCAGCAGGTATCCGAACTGCGCACCGGCGCTGACGTTGGAGGCGACGTTGCCGGGGTCGACGTAGGCGATCGCTGCGACGAAAGCGGGTCCGAGCAGAACGAGGCCCGACCGAAACCTCGAGGGCGGCCGAGACGATCGGCGCTGCAGCACAGACATGACCACACCCTCCGGCACCAACAGTATGTCAGGACCCTGAAAATATAGTTCGGCTACCCGAACAATGCAATGCGGCGGGGTGGTTTGGCGACATCTCGATCAGATGGGCAGGACCACTGCACTGACGAATTCGTTGCGGATCCAGGCGATGAACAACCCCCACACTCCGGTCAGCAGCGCGATGCCGACGGCGATCATGATGACACCGCCCGCGATCTTGATCTTCTGTGAGTTCCTTCGAAGCCACCCCACACCTCGCATCGCCGAACTCGAGCCGAACGCGAGGACGACGAACGGTAGGCCGAGTCCCATGCAGTACGCGACGATGAGAGTGACCCCGCGGGCTGCGGTTGCACCTTCGGTTCCTGCCGCGACAGACAGAACGCCGGCGAGGGTGGGGCCCAGACACGGTGTCCAGCCGAGCGCGAACACACCGCCGAGCAGCGGCGCTCCGGCGAGGGACGAGATCTGCTGAGGTGCGTATCGGGTGTCGCGTTGCAGAACGGGTATCAATCCGATGAACGCTGCACCCATGATGATCGTGATGACGCCGCCGACTCGTTGAAGTACTTGCTCGTTGATGCGCAAGGTGCCGATGACTCCGAAGATCGAGGCTGTGGCGAGGACGAAGACGATCGTGAATCCGGCGACGAACAACGACGCTGCGCCGGCCACACGCCAGCGATTCGCCAGCTCCGGCGACGACGTGTCGGTGGTCGAGGTGCCGGTGGTCGAGGTGCGGGGCGATCGGGTATCGGCTGATTGGGCGTCGGCACCGGCGATTCCTGCCAGGTAGGACAGGTATCCCGGCACCAGCGGCACCACGCACGGGGAGGCGAACGAGACCAGCCCGGCGAGCATGCATGCCGCGATCGCGAGCAGTAGGGGCCCGCTCGATGCCGCGTTCTGGAAGGCCGACCCGATGTCTTGGGCGAGAAGAGTCGTCATTCCGCGGCTATCCGTTCGACGACGGGAAGGAGGTCGTCGGTGAGCAGGGCGCGCATGAAGACCGCGGCCACGCGGTGTGAACGGTCGAGTACCAGCGTCGAGGGGATCACGCTGGTCGGGTAGTTTCCGCCGAGGGCGATCAGGGTCCGCATCGAGGGGTCGTAGATCGAGGGGTAGGAGACGTCGTTGTCGACGACGAAGTCCTGCGCTTTGTCCTTCTGTGGATCTCTGACGTTGAGGCCGAGGAATTGCACGCCACGCTCGCGGGTGGTCTCGTAGACCTCTTCGAGGTCGTCGGCTTCGCCGCGGCAGGGGCCGCACCACTGGCCCCAGAGATTGATCACGACGACCTTGCCGTCGTAGTCCGACAGAGCGGTCGTCTTGCCTTCCTCCATCAGATCGGGGCCGGCGAGTTCGCCTATGGTTCCGCGTGTTTCGGGGGGATCGTAGACGATGTCGGTTCGACCGCCGGGGGCGACGAAGTCGAAGCTGCCTCCCGGGGGCGCAGCCTGTGCGCCGTCGGAGCATCCGGAGATCAGTAGTACGAGGGCAAGAATCGATCCAATTGCCGCGGTGGGCGTGCTGCCCTGACGGCGCGCACCGACCCACACTGGTGGGAAGCGTGTCATGAGGTGAAATCCTTTACTGCAGTGCGGATCTGGTCTGTCGTCTCGAACACCGTCGGGTCGGTGACGCGCTCGACCGTTCCGTCCGGGCGGAGGAGAAAGCTCAGGGGAAGGACCGGCGGTGCCGAGAGCGCGTCCAGGACGCTGCCGCCGTCGATGTAGTTCGGATAGCGGACGCCCAGTTGCGTGAGCAGCGCGGCCGCGTCCGCGGGCCGGTCCTCGACGTCGATTCCGATGACTGGGATCGCGTCGGGTTCTGCGGTGTAGGCATCGAGTACGGGCATCTCGGTGCGGCACGGGCCGCACCAGGATGCCCACAGGTTGATCAGCGTCACCTCGCTTCCGAGAACGTCGGCGAGATCGACATCGTCGGCGCTGCCGATGCAGCGCGCTATCACTCCTGCCAGCGGACCGCCTTCGCGCGGTACCGGCGGCGGACACAGCGGTAGCGCTGTTGCTCGTGCCGCGTCATCCGGCGGGCGGGACAGTGTGGGTTCGGGTCCGACCGGCGCGACATTGTTGGCGATGGCCTCGGACGGGCCGCCCTCGACGCCACCGGAGCGGGGCCACAGTGCAACGATCGATGCAACGACAACGACGAGCATGACGATCGACCAGCCGCGCGTCATCGCCGTGACCTTCTTTCTCGAGAGAGCGGCAGAGGGGCGAACGGTACGTCGCGGATCATAGGAGCGTGGACCAGTACGACCAGAAACGCTGCGCGATCAGGGCGATGAGGACGAGAAACCACACGGTCAGTGGAATCGAGTGATTGCGAATCAGCGAGTCAAGCCATGGCCGAAACCATTGCCCAAGAGCGGATTTCGACCTGGCGCGGTCGAGGTTGCGCAGCGTGACGTACCAGAAGATCGGTACGGTGACCGCCCACACCGCCATGCAGTACGGGCACAGGGCACCGATCTCGTACAGGCTCTGCGCGATCAGCCAGTGCACGAAGACTGCGGCAGCAGTGACACCGACCTGCATTGCACCCCAGAACCACTGCGCGAACACCGCACCGGCGAGAAGGGCGGCACCCACTGCCGCCACGACGGCGAAGCCTGCGATCCCGAGAAGGGAATTGGGAAATCCGAACGCAGACGCCTGCGGGGTGTCCATCACCGATCCGCAGTTGAGTACCGGGTTGATGCTGCAGGTCGGGGCGTAGGCGGGATCGAGCGCCAGAGCGAACTTCTCTACTGTGAGCACGAACGCGGCGGTCAGGCCGATCAGGCCGCCCACCAGTAGCAGCCAGGGCAGGCCCCGGGCGAACGGTCCGCTGCGTCGGGTGAGAGCGGCTGCGGGGTCAGCCGAGTGCAGCGTCGAGGGCATCGGCGAGGTCTCCGTAGGTGGTGGGTTCGATCTTGGTGCCGTTGAGGAAGAACGTCGGGGTGCCCTGCACGCCGAGCGCGATCCCGTCCGCGACGTCGGCCTCGATGCGCGCGAGCGTCGCAGGGTCGGTGTAGGCGGCATCGAAGGCGCTCATGTCGAGCCCTTGCTCGACGGCGAAGCTGCGGAACAACTCGTCCTGCGGAACCTGCTGTTCGCCCCACTGCGCCTGCGTTTCGTACATGCGCTGATACATCGCCTCGAATCCGCCCTGCTGGGCCGCGGCCTCGACTGCGCGTGCGGCTCGTTCGGCATTGAAGTGGGAGGCGATCGGAAAGTAGCGGGCCACGAAGCTCACCCGGTCGCCGTACTCTTCACGCAATTGCTCGATCGCCGGGTAGGCCGATCGGCAGGCCTCGCACTCGAAGTCGAGGAACTCCACGAACGTGACCCGGCCGTCGGGCACCGAGTTCAACCGATGACTGTTCTCGCGCAACGCAATCGAGGCAGGGTCGGTCGCGGCCTGCTCGGCGGCGGCAGCATCCGGAGACCCCGATCGATCCACCACCAGAAATACAGCCAACGCGGCGGCGAACACGATCACCAGGGACAAGGAAATCTTCAACGCTCGGCTCATACAACTACCTTCTCGATTCGTTCGGACTGATCAATGGGCCCGATATGGGCGTTTCGACCCGCTATGACACTAACAATCGTGCGAACGTTGACTAATGGTCCTTCCCTAACGATCGCATGATTGTTAGATTGTGCCCATGGCCTTGGAACCTCTGGACTCGTGCGATCTGTTGTGTATGGACCTCCCTCACGCCGAGAGGGTGCGCGCTACTCTGCCCGCGCTCGGCGATATCGAACCGGTCGCCGACGCTGCCCGAGCATTCGGCGACCCCACCCGACTGACCATCGCGCTCGCGTTGAACGCCGGCGGGCAGATGTGTGGCTGCGACATCGCGTGGATCGTGGGACAGAGCCAGAAGCTGGTCTCCCACCATCTCCGCAAACTCAAAGCCGCGGACGCCGTCACATCGAACAGAGACGGAAAGTTGGTCATGTATGCGCTCACCGACCGCGGCACCCGACTGCTCGCGACACTGACCGAGGTACTGCCCACCACCTCGATCGTCGCTGAAGTCACCGGGGTCGATCATGGCTGACGCGTGCTGCGGACCTACCCCGGCAGCGCCGACCACCGAATCCACTGCTGACGGTGCGGGCACGGGAGGTCCAGCTCCAACCGATGCACTCCCGAGGTTGTGGCAGGTCCGCGAGCTGCAACTCGCCTCGGCCGCCGCGATCATCCTGGGCGCATCGTGGTTGCTCGGTCGAACGGGTGCCGATGCGGTTGCGACCGTCGGCGCTCTGATCGCTGCCGCGATCGCCGCCGTCACCTTCGTTCCCGCGACGGTGAGAAATCTGCGACACGGACGCATCGGTGTCGGCACGCTGATGACGATCGCGCTGCTCGGTGCCATCGCATTGGGCCAGATCCCCGAGGCCGCGATGCTCGGTATCTTGTTCTCCGTCGCCGAGGGGCTCGAGGAATACGCGGTCACCAAGACCCGCCGCGGACTGCGCGCACTCCTGTCCTTGGTGCCGCCGACGGTATCTGTCCTGCGCGGTGGAACCGAGCAGGCCCTGTCCCCCGACGATGTCGTGATCGGGGACATCATGGTGCTGCGGCCGGGTGAGCGAGCTGCCACGGACGGCACCATCGCTCGCGGTTCGACGAATCTGGACGTGTCTGCGATCACCGGCGAGTCCGTGCCCATCGAAGCCGGTGTCGGTGACGAGGTGCATGCCGGTGCCATCAACGGCGGCGGGGCCATCGAGGTCACCGTCACCGCGCCGGCATCGGAGAGTTCGCTTGCTCGCATCGTCCGCATCGTCGAACAGGCCCAGGACCGCAAAGGGGCCGGCCAACGGCTGGCGGACCGTATCGCACGTCCGCTCGTGCCCTCGATCATGATTCTCGCCGTACTCGTCGCCGGCGTCGGTGCGGTGCTCGGTGACCCCATGTTGTGGCTCGAACGCGCACTGGTGGTCCTGGTCGCGGCATCACCGTGCGCGTTGGCCATCTCGGTGCCGCTGTCGGTGGTGGCGGCGATCGGGGCTGCGAGTCGCAACGGGGCATTGATCAAAGGCGGTGCAGCAGTGGAAGAGCTGGGCCGCATTCGCGTCGTCGCCTTGGACAAGACCGGCACCCTCACCGCAGGACGACCGGAGGTCGTCGACGTCGTCACCGCTGCGGGAATCAGCCGCGACGCCGCGCTGGCCGTTGCTGCTGCGCTCGAAGCGCGCCGCGAGCATCCACTCGCCCGCGCCGTACTGGCCTCCGTATCGACCGTCGCGGCCGCCGATGATGTCACTGCCATCGCCGGGCACGGCCTGACCGGCACCCTCGACGGTGCCGCGATCAGGCTCGGGAAACCGAGCTGGTTCGACACACACCCCAGCTCCGAGGTGTTCCGCGCCGACGTCGCTCGTCTGCAGAGCGGCGGTGCCACAGTCGTTCTCGTCGAACGCGCCGGAGTTCTGATCGCTGCGATCGCCGTCCGCGACGAACTGCGGCCCGAGGCCGCCGAGGCTGTCCGCCAACTCACCGCGCTCGGTATCGACACTGCGATGCTCACCGGCGACAATGCGCTCACTGCGCAGGCTCTGGCGACCCAGGCGGGCATCACCGCCGTCCACGCCGAACTACTGCCCGAGGACAAAGCGGCCCTGCTGACCGACATCGCGGCCGGACGCAAGATTGCCATGGTCGGCGACGGCATCAACGACGCTCCCGCCTTGGCGACCGCAGATGTCGGTATCGCCATGGGCGCCATGGGAACCGACGTTGCCATCGAGACCGCCGATGTTGCCCTCATGGGGGAAGACCTCCGGCATCTACCGCAGGTGCTGGCCCACGCTCGACGCGCCCGGCGCATCATGATCGAGAACATCGCCTTGTCGATCGCCATCATCGGCGTGCTCGTCCCACTGGCTGCCACCGGTGTCCTCGGTTTGGCGACTGTGGTGCTCGTCCACGAACTCGCCGAAGTCCTGGTCATAGCCAATGCGATTCGCGCCGCCCGCACCACACCGTTGGACGGGTTCGTGCCCCCGCCCGCGGCGTCCGGTGCCCTCAACGTCACGATCGCACCCGCAGCGGCCTTCGAGGATGCCTGCTGCGCTCCGGCTCCGACGCCGAGGAACACCGCACCTCTCGCATCTGGGAACCTACTGGCCTCCACCACCGCAACGTCACCGTCGGCGATCGGAGCAGACGATGGCAGCTCCGTGTGCTCGGATGGATGTACCTGCTGCACATCGACCCCCGCGTACGGCGAACTCTTCCGCGGACAGAGGTAGAGACCTGCGGGCGGTGATCGGACTGCACGCAGGCTCTACGGGATCGACATGACCGCAGCAGCACGGGCATCGACAACAGAGGTGCGCTGGTACCACCTCGAACGAGCACACATCCTCTCGCAGCCCTGTTGACGGTTGCATGCTCGCAACCACGCCGCGATGTTGAAAGCTGCGGCGGTAGAACATGATCGGCGCGAATCCTGGGGCCAGTTGATTCGGATCGTGGTCGCTGCTCCAGGATCGTGGTCGGGGCGATACCCGGCCGGTAACACCGGCCGGGTCGAGGCGGGACTGATGTCGCCGATGCCCATTCCGCAGGACCTTGCGGACGCGCTGGAGGGCACGTAGCGGGAGTCATCAGTTCAGGCCTGCGTAGGAGTGCAGGCCGGAGACGACCATGTTGATGATGAACAGGTTGAACAGCATCGCTACGAATCCGGCGATGTTGATCCATGCTGCGCGGGTGTTGCGCCATCCGCTGGTGGCGCGGGCGTGTAGGTAGGAGGCGTAGACGATCCAGGTGATGAAGGAGACCGTTTCTTTCGGGTCCCAGCCCCAGAATCGGCCCCATGCGGCTTCGGCCCAAATGGCACCGAGGATGACGCCGACGCCGAAGAGTGGAAATGCGAAGATCGTGGTCTTGTACGCCACGATGTCCAGTGTCTGCGCGGAGGGCAGACGGGCGACGATTCGGCTCATTCTGCTCCCCGAGGCCTCGGGATGCTTCATGCGGATCAGGAACAGCGCGCTTGCAACCCCGGAGATCAAGAACACCCCGCTGCCGAGCGAGACGATGGAGACGTGCACCGGCAGCCAGTACGACTGCAGTGCCGGTACCACCGGTGCTGCGTTGGCGTACAGCACGGTGCCGGCGACGAACAGGAGGATCAATGTCGGTACCAGGACGAACAACCACAGGGTGCGCAGTTGCTTGGAGCGCAGCACCACCAGTGCAGCCAGTACACCGGCCGCGCAGGTGACCGAGACGAATTCGTACATGTTGCCCCACGGCGGCCTGCTGGCGGCGATCCCGCGAAGAACGATCGACCCGACATGCAACGTCAGCGCCACCATCACCAGCCCGAGGCCTGTGCGCCCCAGGCGTTCGGACGGAACCCGCCGGGGTGCGTCGGGAATGCGACCGGGTGTCGTCGACGTCGCGGCGATTATTCGCGTGCGCAGTCGCTCCGTGTTGTGCAGTGTCGCCGCACGGGTCGTCGCGAGCTGGCCGAGGAACGCCATCGCGGCGAGGAGATAGACCACGAACGCGGTCTCGAAGCTGATGTCGCTCCAACGGGCGAGGGTGTCGTCGATCGGCATGGTGTTACACCGTTTCTCTGTCGTGGTTCTCGGACAGGCTCTGCGTGTGCGGCCAGATCTTCGACCGGAGGGTCTCGAATTCGGGTCCCCAGCCGGCGTGATCGGTGCGAGCCAGTCCGCCCATGTCCACGCCCGCGCGGCCGTGTTCGGCAGGGTGGATCCGAAACCAGACACGACGGCGGGTGATCACCAGGGAGATCAGTAGTCCGGTCATCATCGTGACCGCGAACACGAGCACCCACCGCTGCGCGGGGTCGTATCCGACCTGGAGGTTCGCGAATTCCTTGGCCCCGTCGAACCGGACGACGGTGCCGTCGGTGAGGGTTGTCGATTCTCCGGGCCGCAGGTTGACTCGGTCCTGCTTGACCAGCCGTCCCTGGTTGATCATCTCCTGGTCCAGGGAGAAGATCGACTGCGGGATGCCGGTGTCGAGACCGGTGTCGCCTTTGTAGATGTCCACTGCCACAGCGGGATCGACCAGTTCCGGGAAGCGGGAGGAGAGCAGGTTTCCGTTGAATTGCGCGGTGGGCGCGAAGAGTCCTTCGATGGCGATCTGCCCTCGGCGGCGTTCGTCGGCGGTGGCGTAGGTCCCCCCGGGTGGGTCGAATCGCAGCGCGCCGCTGCTGAGGAACGTGGTGGCGTCGTCGGGGCGGAACTGCAGGGCTTCGGTGCGGGTCTGGCCGTCGGGGAAGGTGACGGTGAATTCGGGGGCGTAGCCGTGTCCGGTGAGGTAGATGCGTTCGTCGCCGAGCCGGAGGGGTTCGTTGACTTTGAGTTGATAGTCGCGCCAGGTGTCGGCGGCGATGTCGTCGGCGCTCTGGTAGGAGATGTTCGAGGTGAACATCTCGGCCTGACCGTTCTCGAGGTAGTCGGCGGTGAAGTCCTTGACCCGGATACAGAACGGCTCGAGGCCGGTGCCGTCGGTGCTGTTGCCGGCGCGGAAGGAGTCGTAGACGGCGGGAGAGGTGTTGCAGAAACCGGGTCCGTTGTCGGCGATGACGATGACCGAGCCTTCGTAGCCGAACAGTTTGCCGATGGCGATAGCGGCGAGCAGGCCGATCAGCGAGAAGTGGAAGAGCAGGTTTCCGGCCTCGCGGGTGTAGCCCTTCTCGGCCGAGAGGGTCAGTGCCCCATCGGGCTCGGGCCGCACGACGGTACGCCACCCTTTCAAGTGCGGCGCGATGTCGGCGATCACCTTCTCGGGGTCGCCGGCGAGGGTGCCCGAATGATGCAACGGTAGTCGAGTGAGATTTCGGGGTACTCGAACAGGTTGTGCGCGAAGAGCTTTACCGTGCTCGATCAACCGGGGAGTCAGACAGCCGATCAGAGACACGAACAGCAGGACGTAGATCGCGGTGAACCAGGAACTTGCGAACACGTCGAACAATTCCAGTGTGTCCATCACCGGCCCGAGAGCCGGGCGGGCGGCGATGTAGGCATCGACGGCCTGGGTATTGAGATTGCGCTGCGGCAGCAATGCGCCGGGGATTGCTGCGGCGGCGAGGAGGAACAGCAGCACCAGCGCTGTCCGCATCGACGTCAGTTGTCGCCACCGGTTGCGCAGCATCGCCACCGTTCTGCGCACCAGTCCCGGCGAGTGCGCACTGGGGTGTTCGTCGATCGTCATCTCCGCACACCCTTCACCGACCACCATCTAAATACTACGCGACATAGTAGTTTGCGGGTTCGGTGTGGTGGAGCGTGGTCGGCGCAGCAGCGAGAACGCCAGTGCCGCAACAGCGCCGGTAGCGGCAATCCATTCCGGAACGCTGCCGGTGATCGTCGCCGGGGTGAGCGTGGTGCTCAGTGACACCTCGGTGACGACAGCTGCGGGGGTGAACAGCTCCGTGCGCTCGACGACCTCCCCGCGTGCATCGATGACGGCGCTGACGCCGCTGGTGGCCGAAACGACGACGCTGCGCCCGTGTTCGACCGCCCGTACCCGCGACATGGCGAGTTGTTGATAGGTCATGTTCGTCCGACCGAAGGTGGCGTTGTTGGTCGGCACTGCGATCAGCTGGGCACCGGCGCGAACGGAGTCGGTGAGCAATGCGTCGAAGGCGACCTCGTAGCAGGTGGCCACCGCGACGGGCACTCCGGCGAGGTCGACGACGCCGTTGCCCTGACCCGGAACGAAGCGTCCTGCTTGGGCGGCATAGGGAGAGAGTGCGGTGACGATCGTGCGCATCGGCAGGTACTCCCCGAACGGCACCAGTCGACGTTTGTCGTGCCTCTGCCCTGGGCCGGTGACCGGATCCCACACGATCGAAGTGTTCGTGGTGGTGCCGTCGCCCTGGCGTAGCACCGTGCCGACGAGAATGGGCACTCCGACGGCGCGGGCTGCGGCATCGATACCCGCCGCGGCATCGGGATTGCGCAGGGGATCGATGTCGGAGGAGTTCTCCGGCCAGATGACCAGATCGGGTACGCGTACGCGGCCGGAGTCGATGTCGTCGGCGAGCTCGATGGTGCGCTGAACGTGGTTGTCGAGCACTGCTCGACGTTGGGCGTTGAAGTCGAGACCGAGCCGCGGGACGTTGCCTTGCACCAAGGCGACGGTGACCGTGTCCTGCGGCGGCGGAGCGAACAGTGGAGCCACCACCGTGAGCGCCCCTACAACAGTGGCCGCACCCATGCACGACGCTGCTGCAGTTCTGCGGGTGAACCGATCGGAAGCGATGGCACCGGCCAGAGCGGACCCGATCAGCACCACGACGAACGACAACCCCGGCGCGCCGATCAACGCAGCCAGAGGCAGCAGCGGCCCGTCGGATTGACCGAATGCGATGCGGCCCCAGGGGAATCCGCCGAACGGGACACGTGAGCGCGCAGCTTCGATCGCCACCCAGGCGCTCGCCACCCAGACCGGCGCCCACGGCAGTCGCGACATCCGATCCGCTACCGCGCCGAACATCGCCACGAAGAGGGCCTGAACGACAGCCAGCGCCAGCCACGGCACCGACCCGACGTACTCCCCCACCCACGGCAACAGAGGCACGAAGAACGCCGAGCCGGCAACGAAGCCGTAGCCGGCCCCCGCACGCGCCCCTCGCCCGCGCACAGCCAACAGCAGCATTGCAAGTGCTACCGGAGCGAGAAACCACAGATCGATGGGCGGGAACGTGGCGTACATCGCCAGCCCCGAAGTTGCCGCTGCGGTCAGACGTGCCCAGGTTCGGGGCCCTTCACCTCGACTTGTCCGATACAGCCGCCACACTCGACCTCGGTCGACGCAGGACGGTCCGGGCCCGGGTTCGGCATCGGGCATCGCCCTCATGACGAGGGTGCCGCCGCCCTCACGGCGACACGACGCATCGGGTGGCGGAGAAATCGACGGTATTCATCAACTACTATGGTGCATAGTATTTCAAGTGTTGGCAAATCCGGGGTCACCTGCACCGTCTGCGGTGCACCCGGACGTACGCACGGTGTACACCCGAGAACGAGGACCAGTGACCCGCTCCCCCATCGCCACCGCTCGGCTCCGCGCCGCCGCAACCGCCCTTGTCCTGGCTCTGGTCGCTGCCGCTCTACTGGTCGACTACTGGGCGCAGGCGGCGTTGCCCGGCTCGACGATTCCGCTGCGGATACTCGAGCTGCGACTGGCCTTCAATCGCGGAATGGCGTTCAGCCTGGGTGATTCTCTGCCCGTGTGGGTCGTCGTCGCCGTGACGGCGTCGATCACCACCGGGTTGGCGATCTACGGGTGGCGTACCGCGCCTCACGCGGGTCCGGTCACCACGGCAGCGCTGTCGTTGGTCCTCGCCGGTGCACTCTCGAATGTCCTCGACCGGCTCCTCGACGGCGCGGTCACCGATTACTTTCACACCGGTTGGTGGCCGACATTCAACCTCGCCGACATCTACATCACCTGCGGGGTGGTGCTGATGATCGGGGCGGCACTGTTCACGCGAGAGGCCACAAAGATTACCCCTCGGCCCGCAGTGCCCGACAGCGCCGAATCGTGAACTTGCATGAGATACCTCGGTGCTCGAATCGAATGCCCTGCAGTGCAGACACATTCGCGACAGGACAATCATGCTGATTCGCTCGAACAGTGAGAGTGATCGACACCGAAACGGCTCGAAACATAGTCGACCACAACCACCGACAAGCGATCGTCGCCTCTCGCTCACCGAGGCGCACCGAGGCGCACCGAGGGGAACCTGCTGCATGAGCGACAACATCCCGGCGCTACCGCGCCGTATTTTTCTCGCTACGAGCTGCGCTACAGCGTGCCTGGCTGCCGCCGGATGCAGCGTCGGCGAAGCCCCGTCCGGTGAGGACACCGCTTCCGACGGTCCCATCACCTTGTCGGTGAACGATGTTCCTGTCGGCGGTGGAATCGTGCTCGCCGACCGGCAGGTCGTCGTCACCCAACCGGAACCCGGTACCTTCCGTGCCTTCTCGGCTATCTGTTCTCACCAAGGGTGCACAGTGAACCGAGTCCGCAACGGCACGATCGAGTGCCCCTGCCACAACAGTGCCTTCTCGATCACCGACGGGGCGGTCATGCGCAGCCCCGCTACCGAGCCACTGCCGAACCGCGCCGTGACCAGAACCGTAGATACCCTCACAGTCGACTGATCCATCACCGGGCGGCCGAACATGCGAGGTGGACGGGTTCGGGGTGAACGGTGTCGACCGGGCCGATGTGCGGCAATCGAGGACCCACTCTGTGCCCCCACCCGACTGGTGCCGGTTCCGGTACATCGCTGCCGTGTCGACGACAGCACGGCGTGCCGATCTCGCACCGGGTCGAGACCTGCCTACCAGAGACCTGCCTACCAATTGACCTCTCGGCAACGGCCTTCGCCTTCCTGGGGTTCGACCTGCACAGTGGCGTGCTCGAGACCGAACTCGTCGCGGAGAACCTGCTGCGCTGCAGCGAGCACCCGGGGTGTCTCGGCCTCCGGGGCGACCGTCAGATGCGCCGAAGCGACCTCCATCCCCGACGTCAGTGTCCAGATGTGCAGATCGTGTACCTCTTCGACATCGTCGACACCGGTCAGGGCCTTTTCCACGGCGGCGACATCGATGCCCGACGGAGCGTGTTGCAGCAGAATTCGTACGGCATGACGCCCCAGAGTGAATGCACGCGGCAAAACGAACAACCCGATGGCGACCGCGATGACCGGGTCGGCGTACCGCCACCCGAACACGACGGTGACCAGTCCGCTGACGAGCACTCCGATCGAGCCGAGCATGTCCGCCATCACCTCCAGATACGCACCCCGAACATTGAGGCTCTCTTTCGCACCACTACGCAGAAGGAGGAACGCGATCAGGTTCATGGCCAGACCGAGCAGTGCCACCAACATGACCGGAATCCCGGGCACCTCCGGTGGGTTCGTGATGCGTTGCGCGGCTTCGTAGAGAATCCACCCAGCGACACCGAAGAGCAGCACTGCATTGAACAGAGCCGCGAACACTTCGGCTCGATACAGTCCGAACGTGCGGCCGGTCTTGCGAGACTGCCGCTGTGCGAGTGTGATCGCCACGATCGCCATCAAGACCCCGAACACGTCGGTGAACACGTGTGCGGAATCGGACAACAACGCCAGCGACGAGGTGGACAGACCCACTACCACCTGCGTCACCAACGTAACCGCCCCGAGACCGACAGCGATCCACAGTCGCCCGAGGTGCTTACCGGATGCGCTCGCCGGCGATCCCGGCTCTATCCCGTGGCCATGTCCGTGTCCCATCGTGGGTACCCCTTCTCGGCGTGGTTCGATAGCAGGAACACAACATATTGCGATATGCGCATATATGCAAGTGTCGTGTTCGCTGGAAGCTGCTGCCCGCGCGGCCGCACTGCGTCGGCGCAGAACTATGATTCGTAGTAGTTCGATCTCGGTTGCGCGACTCGGTCGCGCAGCCGTGCCGATATTGCCGGCCGACAGTTTTCCCGCCACACATCATCCACGTAAGGGGTGCCGCGTCATGGCCACCGACGACATGGCCACCGAAGCCGCACTCTCGACCCGCGGTCCGGTGAATCGACGCTCCGGTTCGCAGGTGATGCTGCTGTGGGCCGCGATCGCGGCAGTGGTGGCCGCTGCGCTCGCGGCGTTGTCGACGTCGCAGGCGCTGATTCTGCTCGGGCTTCCCGATCCGGGACCGATCACGACCTACGGTATTCCGGCGCTGACCGCGCTCGGAGAGGTAGCCGCGGTCGTGGCGGTGGGGTCGTTGCTTCTCGCAGCGTTCCTCGTTCCTCCCCAAATGTCGGGTGTGCTCGACATCGACGGGTACATCGCCGTCCGCACCGCGGCGAAGGCCTCCGCAGTGTGGGCGGTGTGCGCAGCGGCGTTGGTGCCGCTGACGCTCTCGGACGCGTCGGGTCAACCTGTCGGATCCGTTGCGGCGCAACCGGTGCAGTTCCTCGGTGCGATCGGCGATGTCGAGGCCTCCACTGCATGGGCCATCACCGCCGCGATCGCGGCGATCACCGCCGCAGCATGCGCGGCGGTGTTGCGGCATCGATGGACCCCCGCCTTGTTCGCCCTGTCGATGCTCGCGTTGATCCCGCGCGCGGTCACCGGCCACTCCTCGACCGGCGGCAATCACGACATCGCGACGAACTCGTTGATCCTGCACATCCTCGCCGCCGCACTGTGGGTAGGCGGACTCCTCGCACTTCTCGCTCACGCGCTGCGCGGGGGTGGACACCTTGCCGTCGCGACCCGCCGCTACTCGACGCTCGCTCTGGTTGCGTTCGTGATCATGGCGGTCTCCGGAGTGGTCAACGCTGCCGTGCGAGTACCCGTGACGTCGCTGTGGGATTCGACGTACGGCGCTCTGATACTGGCGAAGATCGCAGCCCTGGCGATCGTGGGGACCCTCGGGTGGATACAGCGACGACGAACGGTCGGCGCTCTGGCTCACGATCCCGAGAACCGCAGATCCCTGATCACGTTGTCGATGATCGAGACCCTCGTTCTCGTCACCACAGTGGGCCTGGCGGTCGCACTCGGTCGCACTCCCCCGCCCCCGCCGCAGGACGCCTCGCTACCTCAGGCGCACGAAGAAGCCTTGGGCTACGTGTTGGACGGCCCGCCCACCGCTGCGCGGTTGGCGTTCGAGTGGCGTTTCGACCTGGTGTTCGGGTCCGCGGCCGTGATCGCGGCTGTTGTGTATCTGGTGGCCGTGCGGCGTCGTCGGCGGGTAGGCCTGCCATGGCGGCGGCGGTGGACCGCGAGCTGGTTGATGGGCACTGCGGTGCTGCTCGTGGCGACCTCGTCCGGGGTCGGGCTCTACAGCCCGGCGATGTTCAGCGTGCACATGGCGGGACTGACCGCGGTCGCCATCGCCGTGCCGCTGCTGTTGGTCCTCGGCCGACCGGCCACCTTGTTCGCCTCGGTCCTGCCGACCGCGCCGGCAGCCGACGCACCGGGCTCGCGCGAATGGCTCCGGGCTGCATGGCACAGCCGAGCAGCCCGGATCGCAATCCACCCGTGGGTCAGCACCACGGTGTTCCTGAGCAGCTTCTACCTGATCTACCCCGGCGGAGTGTTCGACACCGTCGCCGACTCGCATGTGGCACACATGGTGATGAAGGGCTGGTTCCTGACCGTCGGGATGGTGATGTTCTGGGGCACGGTCGGCGAAGACCCGGTACCGAGACCGATCGCGGGACTGACGAAGTTGCTCGCGAGTATCACCGCGTTGGCCGGGTTCGCATTCTTCCTCGTCGTGACGATCGATCTCGAGACCGCGCTCGGAGCGAGCTTCTACAGCGGACTGCGTCTGGATTGGAACGCAGACCTGCTGGCCGACCAGCGGCGCGGCGGCACTCTTGCGTGGGGCATCGGCGAGTTACCGTTGCTCGCTGCCGCGGTTCTCGCCGCGGTCCGGTGGTCGGCGGCCGACGAGAACGCGGCACGACAACGAGACCGCCGAATCGACGATCAAGGTGATACCGAACTCGAGGCGTACAACACCATGCTCGGTGGCCTGTCCTCTCGGCGCGATCACCCCTGATACCCGAAGAATCCGTTCTCGGTCAGAGTCGCCGCAGCCCGGTCGCCGCAGCCCGCGGGATGTCCTCCGAGGACCGTGACCAGCGGTATGAGCGAATCCGGGTCGAAGGGGATGGAAAAACTATGCTCGATAGTAGTAACCTGTGGCCTGACCGTCACCATTTCGTTATCTCGAGCGAGGCCTCGGCCTCGTAGCCACCAAGGATTGTGATCTTGGCCCGACACCGCACACCCGATCCGATCGACGACGACTGCGCAGCGCCGGCGCGCGGCGGCGTGATCTCGATGCCCGTCGGCACCAGGCCGACGGCGCTCACCGATCGCCCCCGTCATCGACGGGCCGAGTTCGCACCCTCACGTTTCGTGACCGAGTCGCCCGCCGATGCCGGGTACTCCGACACTCTGCCGGAGGACGAGCACACGCCCTCGGCGCAGACGCCCGCACCGGATGAAACCGTTCACGCGGTCAGCGACGCCTGGGACACCGCGGCCGCGGACACTACCGCGTCGATGTGGGCGGCGCACGTGGCCGGTCCGGACGAGGCGACGCACGACGACGGGGGCCGCGCCGATGTCCAGGCCGTGTCGCGAACTACTCGCCGCGGACTTCATCGCCGCCGGGTGCCGAAGCCGGGTGGCCGCGCCATCGCTGCGTCGGTCGCGGTCGGTGCCTTTCTTTCCGCGGCAGCGACGGCTCCGAACACCGGGTCGCAGGACAGTGTGGCGCTCAGCGCCGCGAGTATCGATCGACCTCCCGCCGGCGCCCTGCCGCCGAGCCCGGTCGTTGCCTCACCCCCGCAGGTGTTGCAGTTGCCCGATCTCGACGTCGGCCGGTTGGCGCAGCGCATGACCGAACAACTCGCCGAGGGGGGAGTTCGGGCGGCGGAGCGCGCAGCACGCGATGCCGAGGCGCGCCGCCCGCTCTCGGTGGTGCCGGTGTCGGGAACATTGACCTCCAGTTCTGGGCCACGTTGGGGGACAACGCATTACGGACTCGACATCGCCAACACGATCGGGACGCCGATCGTATCGGTGACCGACGGCGAGGTCATCGAAGCAGGGCCGGCGCAAGGGTTCGGCCTGTGGGTGCGTATTCGTCAGGACGACGGCACGATCGGGGTGTACGGCCACATAGACCAGGCGCTCGTCACCGCCGGTCAACGCGTGAAAGCCGGCGAGCTCATTGCTACGGTAGGCAACCGAGGCCAATCCACCGGACCCCACCTGCATTACGAAGTGTGGCAACCCGACGGTGCCAAGTCCGACCCGGCGGCGTGGCTGTCGGCACGCGGAGTCGATATCACCTGACACGACAAGGAAAGAAGAACTGGCGATGAAAAGGCTCGGTGATCTCGAAGCGGAGGTGATGAACGTGCTCTGGGAATGCGATCGACCGCAGTCGGTCCACGACCTGCGCGAGCGCATGGCCGGCAGAAACCCCGCCTACACCACGATCCTGACCGTCGTGACCCATCTCCACGAGAAGGGGTGGGTCGAGCGGACCAAGCAGTCACGCGCGTACCTGTACTCCCCGGTGCAGTCGCGCGCGGAGGCCACCTCGCAAGCGCTGCGCGAAATCCTCGACACCAGCACCGACTCGGCCGCCGTCCTGATGCATTTCGCGAAAACCGTCACCGACGACGAGCTCGACGCTCTGCGGGGGAACCTGCCGGACGTGAACCGGTGATCGTCGCGCTGGCGTTGCTCCTCGCGGCGATCATCGCGGCCGTCGCCCTGCCGCAGCCGTTGACCTCTCTCACCCGCACCGTGAGCCCCACTCTCGCCTTGACCGCATGGATCGGCAGCATCGCCGGGGTGCTGTTTCTCGTGGGATCCGCGGTGACCGTGTTGCTCTGGCCCGGCCATGCGCCCGCCGAGGGCATGGTCGAACTTGCCGTCCGCTGCCTGGGATCGCTGCAACACGCGGCGCAGCCGTGGATCGGTGAAGCTGTAGCCGGGGCATCGGTCGTCCTCGCGGCGTCGGCGTCGGCGCGCGTCCTGCGCTCGACTCGCCGTCAGCTTCGAGCCCGGTCCAAAGTCCGCGACTATCACCGCGATGTCATCGCCGTCGTCGCGCGCACGGACCCCGGACCCGAACCGATCATGTGGCTCGACCACCCGCTCCCGCTGGCCTACAGCATCGACGGTCGCCCGGGCTACGTCGTGGCCACCGAAGGCCTGCTCGCCCATCTCGATCCCGATCAGCAGCGAGCTGTGATCGCACACGAACGTGCCCACCTGCGCGGGCGACACCACCGCATCGTCAACATCTGCGAGATCCTGGCCAAAGCACTTCCTCGCGTTCCTCTGTTCGCCGCAGCACCTGCAGCGGTGCGGGTTCTGGTCGAGGTCGCCGCGGACCGGTCCGCGGCCGCGGTCACCAGCGCCGACACTGTGCGTTCGGCCTTGTCGACGGTCTCGCAGGCGCATTCAGCGCGTCCACTGTGGGCGTTGGGCCTGATCGGGGAATCGACCGCCGAGCGGTTGCACCACCTCGACACGAGCGCGCACACGCCGAGCCGAACCGGGGCAGGCGCGTACGCTGCCGCCGCCGTGCTGCCGCTCGTGGTGCCGGCCGCCATGGCAATCCTCCTTCTCAGTGCGGTCTCCGCCGCAGCGTGCGCGGTTCTGCTGACTTGAACCACCCCTAAATACTATGCAGCATAGTATTTGAGTTAGGCTGTCGGACGCGTCCTGTAATTCGCGTGCGATTCGAAGGTGGTTCCATGACGGCGCTGACATCTCCTCCGGCTGCGCCGGCGGTTCGCCCCTATCCTCCCCGCGGGGCCCGCAAGGGGTCGTTCCTGCACACGATGGTCACCACCACCGATCCGAAGGTCATCGGGCTGATGTATCTGGTGACCTCGTTCGGGTTCTTTCTCGTCGGTGGCCTGATGGCGTTGATCATGCGCTCCGAGCTCGCCGTTCCGGGAATGCAGTTCCTCTCCAACGAGCAGTACAACCAGCTGTTCACCATGCACGGCACGATCATGCTGCTGCTCTACGCCACCCCGATCGTCTTCGGCTTCGGCAACTACATCCTGCCGCTGCAGATCGGCGCACCCGATGTCGCCTTCCCCCGGCTCAATGCCTTCAGCTACTGGCTGTACCTGTTCGGCGCGCTGGTCACCACCGCAGGGTTCATCAGCCCCGGCGGTGCCGCAGATTTCGGCTGGACCGCGTATACCCCGTTGAGCAGCGCCGTCTACTCCCCCGGTATCGGATCCGACCTGTGGATCGTGGGCTTGCTCGTCGCGGGCCTGGGCACCATCCTGGGCGGGGTCAACATGGTCACCACCGTGGTGTGCCTGCGCGCTCCGGGAATGACGATGTTCCGGCTACCGATCTTCACCTGGAACATTCTGGTGACCTCGATTCTGATCCTGCTGGCGTTCCCACTGCTGACCGCGGCGTTGATGGGCCTGCTCGCCGACCGTAAACTCGGCACCCACATCTTCGATCCCGCCAACGGCGGGGCGTTGCTCTGGCAGCACCTGTTCTGGTTCTTCGGGCACCCCGAGGTCTACATCATCGCGCTACCGTTCTTCGGAATCGTCTCGGAGATCTTCCCGGTCTTCTCCCGCAAACCCATCTTCGGGTACAAGGGGCTGATCTACGCCACCGTCGGCATCGCCGCCTTGTCCATCGCGGTGTGGGCGCACCACATGTATGCCACCGGTGCCGTGCTGCTGCCGTTCTTCTCGTTCATGACCTTCCTCATCGCCGTGCCGACCGGGGTGAAGATCTTCAACTGGATCGGCACCATGTGGCGCGGCCAGGTCACCCTCGAATCCCCCATGCTCTTCTCCATCGGATTCCTCGTCACGTTCGTCTTCGGCGGGTTGTCCGGGGTGCTGCTGGCGAGCCCGCCCATCGATTTCAACGTCACCGACACCTATTTCGTCGTCGCGCACTTCCACTACGTCGTGTTCGGAACGGTCGTGTTCGCGACCTATGCGGGCATCTACTTCTGGTTCCCGAAGATGACCGGCCGCATGCTCGACGAACGACTGGGCAAGTGGCACTTCTGGATGACGTTCCTCGGATTCCACGCCACCTTCCTCGTTCAGCACTGGCTCGGAGCGCAAGGAATGCCGCGCCGCTACGCCGACTATCTCCCGTCCGATGGATTCACCACCCTCAACCAGGTCTCGACCGTGGGATCGTTCGTTCTCGGAGCCTCGACGCTGCCGTTCATCTGGAACGTCTTCAAGAGCTACCGCTACGGCGAAGTGGTCACCGTCGACGACCCCTGGGGGTTCGGTAACTCCCTCGAGTGGGCGACCAGTTGCCCACCACCGCGGCACAACTTCACCGAGATGCCCCGAATCCGCTCCGAGCGGCCGGCGTTCGAGCTTCACTATCCGCACATGGTCGAACGCATCCGCGCCGAGCAGCACGTCGGTGGCCCGCACTCGGATTCGATCGCGCCCTCGGAAGTGATCACCGAAGCCATCGCCGGCCGTGAGCGATCCGATCCGCCGGACCCGGTGAAATAACCATCGTCGCAGAAGTGACCCACCGCTAAACCGCCCTCCCTACTACTATGTCCCGTAGTTGTTGGGTCGGGCTCGATACAGAGGAGTACCCCACGTGAAACGTCTGATGCTGATCGCTGTGATGATCTGCGGGACAGCATTGTTCGCTGCAGCGCCGGCGTCGGCGCACAGCGAACTGGTCAGCTCCGACCCGCCCGCCGATGCCACCCTGGAGTTCGCGCCGATCGGTGTCGGTCTGGTGTTCAACCAGGACATCAACGAATCGTTCGCAACCATCAGCGTCGTGGGTCCTGGCGACACTCAGTGGGCACAGGGAACGGCCACGGTCGAGGGCCCCGACGTATCGGTCCTGCTCGAGGACGGACTCCCCAACGGGCAGTACACCGTCGGCTACCGTGTCACCTCCGCGGACGGGCACCCGATCACCGGGTCGTACGGTTTCTCCGTCGACGTTGCGGCGACCGCCACCCCTCAGGACGCCGCTGCACAGCAATCGCAGGGCGGTGCGACCTCGACCTCGCCGACTCCTGTTACCACGGCTACGCAGCCCTACGATCCCAACAATCCCTCCGCCAGCGAAGACCGGCCACCGAAACAGAACACCATGATGCTGCTCTCCATCGTGGGCCTGACTGTCCTCGGTCTCGCTGCCATCGCCCTGACGTTGGTGATCCGAGGCAAGGACAAGCAATGACAGGGTCCCGATGAACATCGCCGCAGTAACTCCCCCGGAAGGCCCGCCGACGCTGGCAGCGTTGCTGAGCTTCGATGTACCGCCGCTCCCGATCCTGCCGATCGCCGGCATCGTCATGGCCGGGCTGTACTGCTGGGGGCTCTACCGGGTCCGCGGTCGAGGTATCGCGTGGTCACGGTGGCGGAGTGCGAGTTTTCTGCTCGGCTGCGCGGCGCTGGTCCTGGTGACCGGACTGCAGGTCGAACGCTACGGTTACAGCCTGTTCAGCGTCTTCATGTTCCAGCATCTGACGTTGTCGATGACCATCCCACCGTTGTTGGTGGTGGGTTCGCCCGGACGACTTTTGTTGCGTGCCACCGCTCATCACGGAACCGGGCGGTGGGTACTGATCGCGGCGCTGACGGGGTTGCGTAGCCGCGCCGGGCGCATCGCGCTTCACCCCGGGCTGACGATTCCGTTGTTCCTCTTCAGCTATTACGGTCTGTATCTGTCGTCGATCTTCGATGTTCTCGCCGTCAGCGAGATCGGGCACGTATCGATGGAGATCTTCTTCTTCGCCAGCGGGCTGCTGTTCATCATCCCTGTGCTCGCCGTCGGCCCCCTCCCTGTTCGGCAGAGCAATCTGGGCCGTATGTTCGACCTGTTCGTCGAGATGCCGCTGCATGTGTTCTTCGGTGTCATCCTGATGATGTCGAGCACCCCCATGCTCGCCACGTTCGCCTCCCCTCCCCCGCAGTGGGGTGTCGATCCGATAGCTGATCAGAAACTCGCCGGGGCGCTGGCATGGTCCTACGGTGAGCCGGTGGCCCTGCTGGTGGTGCTCATCTTCTGCATTCGATGGAACCGAGACGAAAAAGAGGAATCGGCCGTCGCGGATCGCCACGCCGAAGAAGACGGATACAGCGAACTGAACGCCTACAACGATTTCCTCAAGCAGATCGGCACCGAAACCCGGCCCCGCACCCTACGGTGACGCCCGCACAACTACGCACGACAGGACGGCCGATGCCACTGATCCGCACACCCGCAACCCCCCAGGGGCAGCTCGTCTTTCATGTGCTGGCCTACAACGGCGTACGGCTGATACTCGTGTGCGTCGCTGCAGGCGTGATCTTGGCCGTCGACGCGCTGACGACCCTCGACATTCCCTTCGTATTGGTACTACTCGCCGCACTTGCCGCAAGCCTGCCGCTGTCGGCACTGACTCTGAGGAAACGTCGCCGAACCATCAACGCGGACATCGAAGCTGTCGATCGCGCGCGCTCGATCAAGAAGCGAGGTCCCGCGGCGGGATGACCCCGTAGCAGAACTCTCTGACGCCGGCGTACGCATTCACGGCATGGCCGTATCGTTCTTGTCGATCACTGTTCACCCGACCCACTCGATGTGTGGTTGCGCTTCTGGTTTCGGCGCGCCATCGAGCAGTTCGAGGGTGCGTTGCAACAGATTCTCGATCCGATGCTCGAGATCATCGGTTATGTCGGACACATCGGCCAGATCGGTGTGGGCACGGCGGCGGGCATCGATACCGATTCGGTAGTAGTCCGAGTCCAGTGCAGCTGCAACGGGTTGCGGCGGCGAGCCGGTCATGTCCGCTTCCAGCGCGCGATCACCGAGGAGCAGCGACCGAGGCGGTCGTGGGTCGTGTCGAGGCGGCTGCCCAGTGCGATGGGCATCGACGATCCATCCGACCCCTGCCGGGGACATCGACTGTGCGGGGAACGGCATGTGGCCCCACCGGTCGATCGGCACGGCGACGGGACCTGGGTGCACCGACCATCTGGTCATGTCGGGAAAAGCGTTCGCCTGCAAGTGCTCTGAGAAGAACCTGGCCTTCCCGCTGCCCCCAACAGTACGGCATGAAGCGCATTACAGTACACCCGAAATCGGTTATCTCACTGACTATTACGCGACCGATACCTGGATACCGGCGAGGGTGGCGCGCACCATCTCGTGGCCACACGGGGTGTCGTGGCCGAGCCCGCGGTGGGACGAGAGGGCCTCACCTGGCAGTGGCTGCGGATGCAGCGGCCACGGGCGAACGTACGCATCATCGGGCATCGCCGCGAGCCGCGCGTTCACGCGAGGTGGCGCTCGAACTGGCGGCGCCGCTCGGTGGGACCGAGGTACAGAGTGCGCGTGAGCACCGATGAGGTGATCGCTACGGTCATCGACCATCTGGAGACGTTGCTGTCGTGGCCGGACCGACAGCGTATGCCGAACCTACTGTTGCTCGGTCCGACGAACAACGACAAGTCGATGATCATCGAAAAGTTCCGGCGCACTCATCCGCCGATCAGCTTGTCCGACCGCGAGCAGATACCGGTGTTGTGCATGCAGATGCCCCCGGACCCGTCACCCGGCCGGTTCTACCTCGCACTGCTCACAGCGTTGGGAACACCGACCAGGCCCCGCAATCGGGTCCACGAACTCGAACAGCAAGCATTGATGCTGCTCCGCGCCACCGGCGTGAAGATGTTCGTTCGTCCAGACCCTGACACACCTTCATCCGTTCCCTCCTACGAAGCGCTTCTCCTTAGAGGACACAGAGCCTGGACCATTGGTGCCAGCCCACGATTCGACTCACCTGTTGCCCCAATCCCATAGGAGCGCGATTATGTTCGCTCCATCGATGTCAGGATGCAGCCTTGCCAGCGTCGCACTCGGCCTGAGCGAGGCATAGCACTGAAGCCTGCCTCGAAGGGCGCGCTCGAACGGCAACACGAAGAGAGCTCGACGCAAGGGTGCAGCTCTGTACCACTCCAAGGTCAAATTCAATCTTTACCGCGGTAAAGGTCGCCAAGATATGGAACGGGTCACCCGGACTCCAGGCTCTGCAGGCCCCGGTCCCCCAGCGCATCAAGCGCATCCACGATTTAACTCAAGCAAATGCACTCAACAGGAAGTTCCCCAGCACACGCCAGCCTCGTTAAAGCGGATTCGATTGAATATTGTCTATCAAAGGCCCGCCGCCACCTTCGGCCGGCCTTCGAATGCGCACCGCCAAAGAACCCGGAACTTCGACTGCAAATCGGCCAGATCCCGACGCTTGTGGGTGCGACGCTTTTCGTCACAGTGACGAAATTGGGTGGGGTGCGACATCCTGCCCCCCGGTCTTACTTCGGCGCGAACTATCGCGATTCACCCTACGTAAATCCGCCGCAAGGCGTTGCCGGCCAAACCAAGGTCCTACGAGATGGCTGAAACTAACTGCCGACAAGAAATGAAACTCAAGGCCTCACTGGAGCCCACATCACCCCACCACCCACTCGCATTTACTGAATCATCACCTTGCGGTGAGAGATCAGCCTTTACCGCGGTAAAGACGCGACAACGCCAAGGCTCAGGACCTAGCGCCTTGACAGTCCGCCGGAATTGGGCGAAACGACCAAACTGGGCCTGCCCGAAAACCCTAACGAAAACTGTTGCACCCTCACTACGATATCGGCCGGCCGATTGCATCAGAAGAGCCTGGTCGCGCATGATTGCAGTGCACTGCAACAGCAAGCAACTAGCGCGTACTTCGAAGTGCAACGACTGTTGCAGAACCAACGCCAGGTCGCGCCCAGAAATCTTAGTACGACGCGCCTCAGCGGGCCTTAAAGACATCCGACGGGCGTGGTGCCGGCACTTCGTGTATCACCATACCTAGCAAGCCTCCCGACTAACTGCTGTCGACCAGCGAACCAGCCAACGTTGGGGACGGCTGCCGTCCGCAGCCCTGCTCGCTGCTTCAATGACACAGTCCTCGCACGAATCTGCAACGGTGTAGCTCCCACACCCTCGGGTCAGAAGTCTGAATACCAGTAGTTGATGGTGCGACAGGCGGACTTAAGCACTGCCCACCTTCACTGATTTGACGTCTACCGCGGTAAAGATTTAGCCGGTAAGTACCACAGCGCGTGGACGAGCCAGTGAGCGCCGAGGTCCAGCGGGGGAGTCTGCCATCGGATCACAGACATGACCCGGCGAGTCGAAGCTACAACCGAACACTCTGGAGGCATAGTGATGTACATTTCGAGGGCGCAAGCAACTCCAGCGCTGCGCGTTCTCGCGGATCTTTACCGCGGTAAAGATCATCGCCAGAACACCACACCGAAGTAGCCGCACCGCGGTGAAGCAAACGGAAGGTGGGCTCAATGCCCGTACACGTAATAATCAGCCAAAAGGGCGGAGTGGGGAAGAGTACCCTCACGATGAACCTGGCGGCAGTCAAGAATGACGTCTTGACTCGCTCCGGAGCCAAGCAGAGCGAATCGCCAGTACTGGCAGCTTCGATCGACCCTCAGGGCTCGGCAGTGTGGTGGGCCGAAAGAGTGCAGGACCTTCCCTTCCGGGTCACTCAGATCGACGACCCGGAAATGCTCCGCCATCTGCCAAACCTGGATGGAATCAAACACGTTTACGTCGATACGCCGGGCTGGATCGGCGATCGTCCTGGGGCTGTAGATAACGGCACTTCAGGACAAG
Source organism: Rhodococcus sp. 05-2255-3B1 (assembly GCF_002258545.1). Classification (NCBI taxonomy): domain Bacteria; kingdom Bacillati; phylum Actinomycetota; class Actinomycetes; order Mycobacteriales; family Nocardiaceae; genus Rhodococcus; species Rhodococcus sp. 05-2255-3B1. Next base: position 36,481 of record NZ_NOZC01000033.1, read on the forward strand.
CGCTCGACACTGTACTTTCGGTGACCGATCTCGCGATCGTCCCGATCGTCCCGGAGCCACTCAGCTTCGACCCGACGGCCCGCACAATCTCCAAAGTGCTTGAGCCGAAGGGAATCCCATTCATTGTCGTCATCAACAACTGGGATCCAAGAGACGGCCGAGTCGACCTGGAACAGACCGAAGCATTCGTCCAAGCGCAAGGTTGGCCACTCGCCAACACCGTTGTTCGGCACTACAAGGTGCACAGTCGAGCCGCAGCTCAGGGGCAAGTGGTTACCGAGTACCCGCCAAATCGGGCATCGCTGCAGGCACGTGAGGACTTCCAACGCTTGTGCCTTGAGCTGGAAGTAGGTAAGTAAATGGCAACATCACAGAAGTCCCGGGGCGGTCGGGTCGATTTTTCTAGTCTGGTTGGTTCAGTGGGGGACAAGTCGCCCGTGGATGCATCCATCCCTGTGGATGGCCAATTTAGACCAGATGTGCCTCTGTCCGAACTAGTGGCCAACCCTCGGAATCCGCGCTCAGCGGTCGGGGATCTCGCCGATCTGGCTACAATCGCGGAGCGGCAGCTTCAACCTGGGACAGTGGTTACGAGCGCACGGTGGCTCGAACTTTGGCCAGAGGACGTCGCCAGAATCGGTTCCGCACGTTGGGTTGTGGTCAACGGCTGCCGAAGGCTTGCTGCGAGCGAGAAGTATGGCCGCAAGGGAATGGATGTGGTCGTTCAGGACAGCCTTGCAACATCCAAAGAGGCCATCCTGTGGGCATCAATAGTCGAAAACCTGGACCGGCAAGACTTCGACGTTGTCGAAGAGGCAGAAGCTGTCAACCTTCTTGTTACTGAACTCGGAAGCGCCACCAAGGCCGCTCAAAAATTGGGGCGATCAGAAGGCTGGATCTCGCAGCGGCGCGCATTGCTCAAGCTAGAGCCTGAGTTGCGGGAGAAACTACGTTCAGGCGATCTCGCGATCCGAGACGCTCGGGCGCTGGCGCAGATTCCGTCTGCGGAGCAGGTCGCTGAGTGGTCTTCACGCCAGCAGAACCCACCATCGCCGAAAGCAAACGAGAAGAAACCACGCCGACCCTCCGATGCTGACAAGCAGATCGCATCACGCAGCGCCGCAATCCGGGCGCTGATGAAGCTGAAAAGCGATCCCCACTCTGTGGCAGTCGCGATCAGGGAAGCGCTCAACGAGGAGGACATACGTGAGCTGGTGAAGACGCTTCGAGGCATCTGACACAGCTCATCCAACCAAGAAGGCCTCGGCGGAAAGCACATCCGCCGAGGCCTTGCTGCTGAGCCTCCGATTCGGACCAGTGGGGAAGTGGAGCGGAGGCTTAAGCCCAGGTAGCCGGTCTGTGTCAGAAGCGCGACCCACCACTTCGCCAGCTCTGATCGGTCGCCAATGGCACTCTTGCAGATAGAGCTTCCTACTCACCCTTACTTATTCAGATTAGACCAACGTAAATTGCATTTTCCGCACCATCGGTGCCAAAGTGCCAGTTCAGCACAGTTTTGCTCTGCAGACATGTCGGTGACCTGCGTTAGGCTGCTCCTATGGACTCTCGACCAGGTCGTGCACCGTCGGTAACTACGGGCGTGGGCATTCCTGCAGGTGTTGGGTCAGTGGCGGTCGAGCCGGAGATCCCGCCGGCCGTCGCGAAGCGGATCGCGAGCGCCGTGCAGTCTTCCCGGTCCGAGGGAACGCGCAAGACGTATGCGGCCGCGTGGAGACGCTTCACTAAGTGGTGCGAGGCGAATGGTCACGTGACGTTGCCGGCTCACCCGATCACCGTCGCTGCCTACCTCGTCGACGCCGCCGACACCCGCACCGAATCAGGGGAGCGGGCCTACGCCGTCGCCACCTTCGGCACCTGGACCGCGGCGATCAACCATCAGCACCGCACCACCGGGCATCTGTCCCCGTCGGCCCATGAGCTCGTCACCGCGACCCTGTCGGGCATACGGCGCGAGTACGCCGCAGCGGGGGACCGGCCCCGCACACCGCGAGACCCGTTGCTGGTCGACGACATCAAACTCCTCGTCAGAACCGCCCGAGAGCGGTGCCGGGGTTGGGCCGACGAGGTGCTGGAACGCCGGGATTCCGCGATCCTGCTGCTCGGGTTCGCCGGCGCGTTCCGACGCAGCGAGCTATCGGAGCTCGCGTGTGGGGACGTCAGTGTGCACCGGCATGACGGTCTCCACGTACGAATGCGGAAGTCGAAGACGGATCAAGAAGGCAGGGGAGCGGTGAAAGCGCTCCCCTACACCGGGTCCCACGAAACCTGCCCACCCTGCGCCTACGTCCGCTGGGCACAAGTCGTCGCCGCATTCGATGCTGGGGGCAGGGCTTCGGTGATCCGGCTCCTACGCAAACGCGAGTCGTTCGCAGGACATGTTTGCCGTGGGGGAGTACCTCGCACCGCAGCCCGCGCTCCGTTGTTCCGCGCAATCGCCAAGAACGGAAACCTTGGCAATACTCCGCTGTCCGGAGCGGCGATTCACCGGACCATCCGCCGACGCGCCGAGCACGCCGGCTACGACGCAACCGCACTCACCAAACTAGGCGGACACTCGCTCCGTGCCGGCTTCGTCACTCAAGGCACCCGCAACGGTGCAGACGGCTCCGCCATCGCCCGACAGACCGGCCACGCCAGCCTCGACTCGGTCGAGGTCTACCGCCGCGAACATGCACCTCTTGTCGGGAACGCCGTTGCTGACATCGGGCTCTAGAACAGAAACTAGGCGGAATTGCGTCCGATGCAACTGCGTTACACCGCATAAGCTGATGCGACCTGGACGTTGACCGCGGTGTCATCCTATCCGTTGCCGGCCCTCC
>NZ_NOZC01000030.1:0-36441 GCF_002258545.1 Rhodococcus sp. 05-2255-3B1
GACTCGCCACCGACGACCAACGCATCGCCCTGACCATCCGCGACCGATGCTGCGTCATGTGCGGCCGCCCCGCACAGTGGTGCCACGCCCACCACGTGAGGTTCTGGGAACACGGCGGCAGAACCGACCTCAACAACCTCGCGCTGGTCTGCGGCGAATGCCACCGCCTCGTCCACCACGGCCACTGGCAACTGCTCATGGGCGACGACGGACACCCCTACGCCATCCCACCCGAATCCGTCGACCCCACACGCCAACCCATCCCCAGCTACCACCGACGAAAACAACGAGCAGCCTGACGACAGGTCAACCGCGCAGCTCACGCTTGAGCAGTTTTCCGCTCTGATTGCGTGGCAATTCGTCGACGAAGGTGACGGTCTTGGGCACCTTGAACGGCGCTATACGACCTTTCACATAATCGATCAACGCCTGCGACGACAGCGCACTGCCGTCCTTGAGCACGACGACTGCCGTCACCGCTTCGATCCACTTGTCGTCGGGCGTCCCGATCACCGCGACCTCGGCGACCGCCGGATGGGTGTAGATCGCATCCTCCACCTCGCGTGACGCGACGAGAATGCCGCCGGTGTTGATGACGTCCTTGATCCGGTCGACCACGGTGATGAAACCCTCGGCGTCGCGTGTCACCAAGTCACCGGAATGAAACCACCCATCCGAGAACGCATCTGCCGTCGCCTCCGGCTTGTCCCAGTAGCCGTCGCACAGCTGAGGAGAACGATAGAGAATCTCCCCGGGCTCGCCGTCCGGCACGTCGTTGCCGTCGGCATCGACGACACGGGTCTCGACGAAGAACACCGCACGGCCGCACGACGCCGGCCGTGCCTCGTGCTCCTCGGGCTGCAATACCGTTGCCAGTGGACCGATTTCGGACTGCCCGAAACAGTTGTAGAACTCGATGTCCGGGTAGCGCTCACGTAGCCGAGTGAGAACGGTGACAGGCATGATCGACGAACCGTACTGCGCCTTCTTCAGCGACGACAGGTCACGCGTGGCCAGGTCGGGGTGATTGGCGAGCGGAACCCACACCGTCGGGGCCAGGAACAGAGACTTGATCTTCTCCTCTTCGATCCGGCGCAGTATCTCCGGCACGTCCGGCCTGCGCATCAAGCGGACCGTGGCACCCACCGACAGATACGGCAGCATGAACACGTGCATTCCCGCCGAGTGGTACATCGGCATCACGAGCAGTGGATCGTCGTCCTGGGTGAACCCGAGCGCGATGACGCACGAGACGTACTCCGCGACGAGTGCTCCGTGAGACATCATCGCGCCCTTGGGTTTCGACGTCGTTCCGGAGGTGTAGAGCAGCTGAGCGAGGTCGGTCGAGTCGGCGGCGGGTTCGAGTTCGGAGCCGTCGCCGTCCGTGCCCAGTACATCGGGCAGGGAAACCACGTGCTCGATCGTCAGGTCTGCACGAACGGAGTCGAGGGTGGCCGTCAAAGCCGGATCCACGAGAACCACGCGGGAGCCCGACTGATCGAGCAAGTACTGCAATTCATCGCCCACCAGCGCGTAGTTGATCGGAACGTGCACCAATCCGGCTCGCGCGCAGGCGAGAAACGCAACAACGTACGCATCCGAGTTGACGCCGTACGCCGCGACGCGGTCACCCTTGTTCAACCCCAACGCGATCAGTCGTCGGGCGGCGCGGGTGACGGCGGTATCGAGTTCTCCGTAGGTGTGGCTGCGTCCCTCGAATGTCACGGCGAGACGGTCGGGGAATTTCGCGGCCGACCGCCGCAGGACGCCGTCGACGGTGTTCACTCGTGTTCCGCTGCTCATCACCCGACGTTATAGGACGTCCAAGCATCTCGTCCCGTGTTTGGCTGCCCTTACGGTTCGCGCAGCGTCAGCGGGGCATGCGGCAACGTATGACACTCAAGCAAGCACTCGACAGCCTCGAATCGGCATCTTTCCTCGACGGAGCGAGCAACGCGATCAACGACGTCCTCGAGCCCGCACTCGACGACAGCACCGTCGGCGGCGCGCTCCGCGGACAGTGGATCGGCCACCCCATCCACCCGGCTCTGGTCAACGTCACCATCGGCAGCTGGACCAGCGCCGTTGCTCTGGACCTGCTGAATCACCAGTCGAGAGCAAGCAAGCTTGTGATCTCCATCGGGCTCGTGTCCGCGCTGGCCGCCATCGCCACCGGATGGGCCGACTGGTCGACGATGAACACCCGCCAGCGACGAGTCGGGATCATCCACGCGGCCTCCAACGCGACCGGCGTCTTCCTCTTTCTCGGCTCCTACCTACGTCGCCGGAAACAGACCGATGGCATCGCCAAGGCCCTGGCTGCAGCCGGTCTCGCCACAGCGAGCGTCGGCGGTCTCATCGGCGGCCACCTCGCGTACAGCTCGACCGAGCAGAAACCGGCTCCAGCGGGCAAGCACAGCCTTCGCCGCTAGATCAGCAGTTGTTCGGCTCACCGATTTTCACCGCGGACAGCAGAGCATCTCCCTCAGCGATCAGCGTCCCTGCGGGCGGATCCTGCGCCACGACAATCCAGTTCGAGTCGTTGACCTGCATCCGACCTTCGCCGGAGGCATCGGCGCTGCGGGAGTAGAAGACCCCGGCTGCCTGGATCGCATTCTGCGCGGACTGCAAATTCATGCATACGACCGGAGGCATGGCAACGAGGACCGGCGCGGCCGGTTCCGATGTGGACGGCTCGGGCGCAGTGGTGTCCGGAAGGACGATCCTGTCGATCGACGTCGGCGCGATCGTCGGTGGGGTTGCCGTTGCCTCGACGGTCACAGTCCGGACTTCGGTGCGGACTTCGGGCTCGGTGGAGTCCCGCGATCCGCAGCCCGCGAGGACGATCGCCGGGAGGGCGAGCACGATGGCCGACCGCACGCGGAAACGACTACTACTGGTCATGAATACCTTTCGACACGACCGATGGCCTGATGCAATTGGCGCCCATGTGAGATCGCCAGACCGGTAAGTCTGTTACTGCGGAAGCATGAACGGCATTTCCGTACGGCGTACGGTAGACTGCGTCGGCCCCGGACGAACCAGCGTCGGGGGCGGCGAAAGGCGACCTCAGCGCACATGACCCAGGCCCAGCCGACCACCCCAGCCCAGCCATCCAGCAACGAACTGTCCACGATCATCGTTCGCGGAGCACGCGAGAACAATCTCCGCGACGTGGACCTCGACCTGCCCAAGCGCTCGCTCGTCGTCTTCGCGGGCGTCTCCGGGTCGGGGAAGTCGTCACTCGTGTTCGACACCATCGCTGCCGAAGCTCAACGGCAGATCAATTCCACGTTCACCGCGTTCGCCCAGACCTTCCTGCCGTCCTACGGTCGCCCCGACGCCGATCTGATCGCGAACCTGTCGGCAGTCGTGATCGTCGACCAGAAGCGCCTGTTCGGTGGCCCGCGGTCGACGGTCGGCACCATCACCGACATCGGCGACTGGCTGCGCATGCTCTGGTCCCGCGGCGTCACCCCGACGATCGGGTTCGCGAACGCGTTCTCGTTCAACGATCCGGCCGGCATGTGCCTCGAGTGCGAAGGGCTCGGGGAGGCGAAGGTCGTGGACATCGGCGAACTGGTGGACGAGTCGAAGTCCCTGCGCGAGGGGCCGTTCCGGCACCCGGACTTCGAGGTCGGCAAATGGCCGTATCGGGTGTTCGCCGACTCGGGCCTGTTCGATCTCGACGTCCCGATCGAGCAGTACTCCGCCCGCGAGCGCCACATCTTCTTCGACGCCAAGCCCGGCGAGGTCGAAGTGCTGAACCCCGACGCCGTCATGAAGAGCTACGAGGGGATCGTGTCCCGGTTCCGGCGCAGCTACCTGACCAAGGACGCCGATGCCCTCAAGGGCAAGGCCAAGCTCGCGTTCGAGCGCATCGTCACGCGCGGCGTCTGCGAGTCCTGCGGCGGCTCCCGCTACAACGAGGCCATCCGCGGCGCGACCCTCCAGGGCCTGTCTCTGCCCGACGCGTTCGCGATGCAGGTGTCCGAACTCGCCGACCGCATCGACGGGTGGCAGATCAGCGGCTTGGGCACTGTCACCGCCGAAATCGTCACGCAGCTGCGAAGACTCGTCGATCTCGGTCTCGGCTACCTCAGCCTGGACCGGGCGACGTCGTCGCTGTCGGGCGGTGAATCCCAGCGCATCAAGATGGTGCGACACCTCGGCGCCACCCTCAACGACATGCTCTACGTGTTCGACGAGCCGACCACAGGCCTCCACCCCCGCGACGTCCACCGCCTCGACGACATGTTGCTCGCGCTGCGCGACAAGGGCAACACCGTCCTCGTCGTCGAGCACGACCCCGAGGTCATGGCGATCGCCGATCGGATCGTCGAGATCGGCCCGGGCGCCGGAAAAGCCGGTGGCACAGTCGTGTTCGAGGGCACCTACGACGAACTCCGCAACGCCGACACCAGGACCGGTGCCGCGTTGCGACGCGAGGGCGTCGAATTGCGCAATCCCCGTTCCCCTTCGGGTTGGCTGAGCATCACCGGAGCAAACACCCACAATCTGCGCGACGTCAGCGTCGACGTCCCGCTCGGAGTCCTGACCGCCGTCACCGGGGTCGCCGGTTCCGGCAAATCCAGCCTCATCCACGGCCACCTCCGGGAGGCAGCGCCGGACGCCGTCATCATCGACCAGGCACCCATCCGCGGTTCGCGCCGCTCCTCCCCCGCGACGTACACCGGTCTGCTCGACCCGATCCGCGCATACTTCGCCAAGAAGACCGGCCAGCCGCCGTCTCTGTTCTCGCCCAACTCCGACGGCGCCTGCCCCGACTGCCAGGGCAGCGGGGTCATCTTCACCGATCTCGGTTTCACCGACCCGGTGACGAGCACCTGTGAGACGTGCCAGGGCAGGCGTTTTCGGTCGGGTGCGATCCGCCATACCGTCGACGGCGTCAGCATCGCCGACATCTTCGAGATGTCCGTCGAGGACGCGCAGGACTTCTTCGAGGTCAAGAAGATCCGTGACATCCTCCGCCGGTGCCGGGATGTCGGGCTCGGCTACCTCTCGCTCGGCCAGAATCTGTCGTCGCTTTCCGGCGGAGAGCGGCAACGGCTCAAGCTCGCCACCGAACTGGTCGGGTCGTCGCCGGTGCTGGTACTCGACGAGCCGACGACCGGTCTGCACCCGTCGGACGTGTCGAACCTGATTGCGTTGCTGTCCGGAATGGTGGACGAGGGCAGGTCGGTGATCGTCATCGAACACAACCTCGACGTCATCGCCGCGGCCGATTGGGTCATCGACCTCGGCCCCGACGGCGGACACAACGGCGGACTGATCACCTTCACCGGAACCGTCGACGAGTTGGTGGTCTCCGACACCCACACCGGCACGTACCTGGCACGGAGCCTGGGTCGCTGACCGCGACCCGATAGTGTTGGCGCTCCAAGAGGCACCGGAAACACAGGAGTGGCAGTGCAGCGTCGATCGGCACGAATGATCTCAGCCGGGTTCGCGGTCATCGCGCTGGTCGCGACCGGATGCGGCAACACGACCACGGACTCCCCGCCGACCGCTTCCTCCACCACGGCGTCGAGCGGGGAGTTCCCGAGGACGATCGCATCGGGCTCGGACGGCGAGACCGTCACCATCGACGCGATGCCCCGTTCGATCGTTTCTCTGAGCCCGACGGCGACAGAGACCCTGTACGCCGTCGGAGCGGGTGAGCAGGTGGCGGCCGTCGACGATCAGTCGGACTATCCCGCCGATGCCCCGAAGACCGGGCTGTCTGCGTTGACGCCGAGCCTCGAGGCGATCGTCGCGTACGACCCCGATCTGGTGATCACCTCCACCGACCTCGGCCTGGTGACGTCCACCCTGGCCGAGGCAGGCATTCCGACGCTGCTGGTCCCGGCCGCGACGAGCCTCGACGACGCGTACTCGCAGATCGAACAAGTGGCAGACGCGACCGGGCACGACGCCGAAGGTGATGCGGTGGTCGCGCAGATGCGTGACCGCATCGATGCTGCCGTCGCGAGCGTGCCGACACGCGATCAGCCGTTGACGTACTTCCACGAACTCGACGACACCCTGTACACCGTGAGCAGCCAGAGCTTCGTCGGCCAGATCTACGGATTGTTCGGTCTGCAGAGCATCGCCGACGGATCCGGGGCTGGTGATTACCCGCAGCTGTCCGCCGAGTCGGTGATCACCGCCAATCCCGATATCGTGTTCCTCGCCGACGCACAGTGCTGTGGAGTTACAGCCGAATCGGTCGCGGCTCGACCGGGGTGGGGTTCGATGACCGCCGTCCGAGACGGCAGGATTTTCCCGATGGACGAGGACCTGTCGAGTAGATGGGGGCCACGGATCGCGGACCAGGTGGAAGCCGTCGCCGCCGTGGTGCAGCAGATTCCCGAGTGAACTCGGCGGGTGACCGGACACCGCGACCACCCGCCGCGCTCTACACGATGCTGTCGCGGTGCATGGCCTCGATCTCGTCGGCGCTGCACCCTATTTCGGTGAGCACCTGGTCGGTGTCGGCACCGTGCTTGCGGCCGGTGTATCTGATCCGGCCGGGACTGCCGCCCATCCGCCACATGACGTTCTGCATGCGCACGGGGCCGAGGTCGTCGTCCTCGACGGTCGTCACCATCTCGATGGCGTTCACCTGCGGATCGGACAACAGGTCGCTCGGCTTGTAGACGGGAGCGACTGCCGCTCCTGCCTTTTCGAACTCGTCGATCACCACGTCCTTGGTCCGCTTGGCAATCCAGCCGCCGACGTACTCGTCCAGAAGGTCGGCGTGGGCGGCGCGCTGACGCCCGGTGGCGAACCACGGTTCGTCCAGCACCTCGGGGTGACCCACCAGCACCAGCACACGTTCGGCTATCGAGTTGGCGCTCGTGGAGATCGCCAACCAATACCCGTCTGCGGTCTTGTACAGGTTGCGGGGCGCGTTGTTGCTCGACCGGTTCCCTGTTCGCTCCTGATCGATGCCCAGTTGATCGGCATAGATGACGCCCGGCCCGACCGCAGCCATGATGGGGCTCAACAGATCCAGGTCGATCTGCTGCCCCTTGCCGCCGTTGTTGGTGCGGTGCAGTAGAGCCATCGACACGGCCGACGAGCCCGCGATCCCGGCAAGGGAATCGGCCAAGCCGAACGCCGGAAGCGTCGGCGGCCCATCGGCTTCGCCGGTCAGGTGCGCGAAACCACTCATCGATTCGACGAGCGTTCCGAAGGCCGGTCTGGTCGCGTACGGTCCGGTCTGGCCGAAGCCGGTGACACGCAACAGGATCAGACCAGGGTTGAGCTCGGAGAGAACGTCATATCCCAGCCCCCAGCGTTCGAGGGTTCCCGGCCGAAAGTTCTCGACCACCACGTCGGCTTCTGCGGCCAGGCGTCGGAATATGGCTCCGCCTCGGGAGTTTCCGAGATCGAGGGTAACCGTGCGCTTGTTCCGCCCGATCATCGTCCACCACAGCGGGTGACCGTCCTTGTCCAAGCCGTGCCCGCGCATACCGTCGGGCTTGGTGGGGTGCTCGATCTTGATGACCTCTGCCCCGAAGTCGCCGAGGATCTGCGCGACGAGGGGGCCTGCGAGAATCGTCGAGATGTCGAGTACCTTGATGCCCTCCAGTGGCCCCGTCACAGGTACGGGCGGTGCAGGTAGCGGCCGGCGGGCGCACCGGCGACGGCACCGTCGGCGAGTACCCGCTGACCACGGACGAACGTGTCGGTCACCTTGGCACCTAGCTCGAATCCCTCGAATGGTGTGTACTCCTGCGCCGACTCGGAATCCTCCGGACGGACGGTCCAGGTGTGGTCCGGGTCGATCAGGGCGATATCTGCGTCCATCCCGACGGCGATGTCGCCCTTACCCGGTAGGCCGTAGCGTCGGGCCGGGTTGAGCGAAGTGAGCTCGGCGATACGCCGCCAGCTCAGGCCGCGCTTGCGTCCCTCGCTGACCAGCCCTGGAAGCAGATACTCGGCACCCCCGAAGCCGGACTTCGCGGCGAAGATGTCGCCGCGGTCCTCGGCGAACTTCTTCTCGTCCTTGCAGCACGCATGATCGCTGACGACCCAGTCGATGTCACCTGCGAGCAGGTGCTCCCACAGCGCTTCGACGTCGTCGCGCGGACGCAGCGGCGGGTTGACCTTGCCGCCGAGACCGTATGCGGTGTCGATATCGGCCAACAGGTGCCCGATCGTGACCTCACGGCGGAAGTTGACGTGCGGGAACGCCTTTGCCATCCGCATCGCCGCAGTCAACGCCTTGCGCGAGGACAGGTGCAGCAGGTTGATGTTGGGCAGCTGCGTCTCGTCGGCCAGGAACGACGCGATGGTGACGGCGAGGCCCTCCGAGTGCGGTGGCCGTGACGCGCTGTACGCAGCCAGGCCCTCGAGGGTGCCTTCTTCTTCGACGATCTTGGTGTACGCGCTCATGATCTCGGCGGTCTCACAGTGCAGCGACAGCGAGATGTGATCGGCCTTGTCGCCCATCTGCTCTCGGGCAGCCTGGATGCCGCGCATCACGAACTCGAAGTGCGCCAGGTCGTAGCGCTCCCCCTCTGGAGTCATGAGGAATTCGCTCTGATCGGTCGACCGGCCGTGGAGCCCGTGGCTGCCGTAGAACATGAAGATCTTGAACGAGGTGACGCCGTGATCGGCAATCAGCGAGGGGATTTCGTCGATGTGTTCTTTGGACATCGGCGCGAGGTGGTACGCGTAGTCCACGTACGGGCGCCCCTCGGTGGCGTCGAGAACCTTCGGGAACACGTCGGCGTAGGAACCACCCGTGTTCATGTAGTACTGGCCAGTCCGCATGTAGGACAGTGAGGTGGTCACGCCGCCCTGGACACACGCCCGCGACTCGGTCTCGGCATCGTCGCCGAGCGAGTTGTAGATACCCCAGTGCTGGTGTGCGTCCACCACACCGGGGAATGCGACCTTGCCGGCAGCGTCGATGACGGTCTCTGCGGATCCTGCATCGATGTTCGCCTCGATACGGGTGAACTTGCCGTCTTCGATCAGCAGATCCAGAAACTCACCCTCGTCGGGGGCGTCGGATCCTGGCCGAACTACGCGCGCATTGGTGATCAAAAGCGTTGACATGATGGTCCTTTCGAATTTCTTCACTAGAGTTCGTTGGTTCTGAGTGAGCTTGCCGCGAGGTAGGCCAGTCCGAGTGCCGGGAGCAATCCGTTACCGGCGAGGTACCCGGCAGCACCGTGGCCGGAGATGCCCATCGCGGCACCGCCCGAGGCGAACAGGCCGGTGATCGCCGAGCCGTCGGTTCGTAGAACACGTGCGTTCTCGTCCACGACGAGCCCGCCCTGCGTATGGAACAAGGCGGGCACGATCTTGATGGCTGCATACGGACCGGTGAGCGTGTGCCCGAATGAGCTGCGGCCGAACGGATCCGAGGCCTCTCCCGAGGCATACCTTTGCACAGCGGTGAGTTCCTCCACCACCGCCGCAGGTGGGAGCCCCGTTGCGGCCGCCAGGCCGTCCATATCGTCGGCCCATACTGCCGCACCCGAGTCGACGGTCTGTTGGAAGTCTTTGAACGACAAGCACTTGTCGTAGATCGACCGGTCGATGACGACCCAGCCCTCGGATCCGGGTCTGGCGGCCAGAATGGCCGCATACTCCGAGTAACCTGTCGTCTCGTCACCGAACCGGCGTCCGGAGGTGTCGAGCACGATGCCGCCGTGCATCACCGTCGCCCATCCGACGAGCGTCGTGGCCTGCTTGGACAGTGCAGCATGCCCCTGGTAGGCATCGAGATACGCCGACTCGGCACCGAGACGACGGCCGATGGTGAGCGCATCGCCCGCGGAGTGCTCGCTGCCGTGATACCTCGCAGCGGCGATCTCCGGTACGTGCTCCGCCACCATGGCCGCGTTGGCACCGTAGCCGTTGGTGGCCAACAGAACTGCACGGGTAGGAACGACGTCGACGCTGCCGTCGGGCATCGTGATCGTCACTCCGTCGACAACCCCGTCGGAATCGACTGACACGTCGGTCAGTCGCGCGGGTGTCAACATATCGATGCGCGGCTCGTCGGCGACCGCTCGCGCGAGGTGCTCGAGCATCCCACTACCGTGGCGGCCTTCGACTGTGTGACAACGCAATTGCGAGTGCCCCGGGTACGAGAAGTCGGTCACGAGAGAGAGCGGCAGTCGGACGTGATCGGCGAGCCACTCGACCAAAGTGGCACTGACTTCGGCGAGCGCCGACGCCAGCCGATGGTCTGCACTGCCTTTCGTCTTGCGCATCACGTCGTCGAGGAACTGCTGCGGCGAGTCCTCGATTCCGGCCTCTCGCTGCCATCGTGACCCCGCGCCGGGAATCATCGCGGTCGACATCGCGGTGTTGTTGCCTCGCTTGAAGTGCGCACTGGCCTCGACGACCAGCACGTCGAGGCCGAGCTCGGCGGCGCGGAGCGCAGCAACGAGGCCGCCGCCCGCGCCGGCCACGATCAGGTCCGGGCCGTCCTCGCTCACGCGGACACCTGCAGTTCGGATCGCAGACCCAGTAGCCGTAGCGCAGTGGCGGTCGGGTCCACCACTTGCGGCGACGCGGGTGGATCGACGAGATCGACGGCCGAGCACGCATTGATTGCGATGGTGCACCGGAGCTTCCTCGCGTGCTCCGAGACCGCTCTCCCCCAGGCCCGGGTGTCGGCGATATCGTGCACACCGAGCCCGAGTACCTGGGTTGCCTCGGCGACGACCCCGTAGAACGCGAGCCGGCGATCCATCTCCGCAGCGATCACATCGTTGCGGGCGAGCGCGCCGATTCGATGCCCCTGGGACGCGTAGAACGATGCCGTCAGCCGGGTCAGGCCGTAGAGGGGCCGGATGAACGAGTCCGCCTCTTCGGCACAGGGATCGAGCACGCAGTCGGGCAGAAACCCATCCGCTTCCGTGTCGTGCACAGACCGAAATGCAGCAGACAGCACCTCCTCCGACCGTCTGACGTCACGTTCGGTGTCCAGTGCGCTCGGCGCGTCGGACCCGATGTTGCGGAGCTCGACGGTGATCCCTGCGGGAGAAAGGTGGTCGTACCGACCCTGGCGCCGCTGCAATTCTGCCGCGTCGACGTCGATCGGGGTGAAGGCCAAGAGATGCATGTGAAGTGAACTCCTAAATACCGAGGTAGGCAGCTTTGACCCGCTCGTCGTGTGCCAATTCGGATCCGGTGCCGGTCAACACGATCGATCCGCTCTCGATGACGTAAGCGCGATCGGAGATCGCGAGTGCCTGTGCGGCGTTCTGTTCGACGATCAGCACGGTCACGCCCGAATCACGGATTCGCACGATAGCGTCGAGCACTTGAGCAGCGAGCTTGGGAGCGAGCCCGACCGACGGTTCGTCCAGCGTCAGAACTCGCGGCTTCGACATCATCGCGCGACCGATGGCGAGCATCTGCTGCTGACCGCCGGACATGGTGTCGGCCCGCTGTTCTCGTCGTTCGGCGAGAATCGGGAACAGTGCGTAGACCTGGTCGAGGGATTCCTTGACGCCGCTGCGCTTCTGGGTGTACGCACCCATCTCCAGGTTGTCGGCGACGGTGAGACTGCCGAACAGAGCTCGGTCCTGTGCGACGTGCACGAGTCCTGCCCGGACGATTCGATCCGCCCGCATTCCGTGAATGGCGTTGCCGTCCAGCATGATCGTACCGCCGGAGGTGGAGACCATACCGGACAGTGCGCGCAGCGTCGTCGTCTTGCCTGCCCCGTTGGCACCGATCAAAGAGACTATCTCGTGTCGGTCGACCGCGAGGTTCAGCCCGTGCAGGATTTCCAGACGACGGTATCCGGCGTGCAGGTTGTCGATCTCGAGCATCATGCTGTTTTCTCCTCACCGAGGTACGCCTCGACGACACGGTCGTCGGCAACCACCGTGCGTGGGTCACCCGAGGTGAGCACGGCACCTTCGTGCATGACCACCAGGCGCTCGGACAGGGCCATCACCGCGGCCATGATGTGCTCGACGAACAGCACCGTCTGGCCCTCCTGGTGCACTGTGCGCAGCAGTTCGATCATCGGTGCACGCTCGGCTGGGACCAGCCCGGCGAGAACCTCGTCGAGGAGCACGACGCGCGGCTCCATGGCCAGTGCGCGCGCGAGCTCGAGTCTCTTCAATCCCGCGGTCGACATGGCCGAGACCTTGCCGCCGACCTGATCGGACAACTGCACACGATCGAGAACATCGAGGGCATGACGCCGCGCATCCCTGCGTGACTTGCGCTTCGACAACGCGGCGATGGTGACGTTCTCCAACACCGACATCGACTCGAACGGGCGCATCAGTTGGAACGTGCGGACCAGTCCGGCGCGCGCTATCTTGCTGGCCGGCCAACCCGTGATGTCGGTACCGTCGAAGATCACTCGGCCCGTGGTCGGTGGCTGTTCACCCGACAACAAGGAGAACAAGGTCGTCTTACCTGCCCCGTTGGGGCCGATGATCCCGAGGAATTCGTGCTCGGGCACATCGAGGCTGACATCGCGCACCGCATGGATACCCGAGAACGACTTGCTCAGGTTCTCGATGCTCAACAGGCTCATCGGTTCCACCTCTCACGGATCGTGCCGAAGATTCCCTTGGGTAGGAAGATCACGATCGCGATCAGAATCACCGAGTACGCGGCAACGTCCAATCCGATTGTTCCCTGCAGGAATTCGAGGAAGGCGGGTGGGTTTCGTAGCAGTTCGTTGATCAACTCGGACAGCGGCCCGATCACCGCAGCACCGATGACCGGTCCCCAGATCGTGCCGATGCCACCGATGACGGCCGGAACGATCGCTTCGACGGAGACCGCCGAACCGAAGGCCTGCTCCGGTCCGACGAAGAAGTAGTACTGCGTGTAATAGACACCTGCGACGGCGGTCAGCGCACAACTCGCCGCTACAGCGATCAACCGGTACTTCATCGTGTCGATACCGAGTGAGGCTGCGGCGGTTTCGTCGTCGCGGGTGGCTTGGACGAACTGCCCGGCCCGCGAACGGGTGTAGAAGATCGTGCCGAGAACGGCGAGGGCCAGAATGACGAGTGGAATCCAGACGTAGTTGGGGCTGCCCTTTTCGAACTGCAGCATCCACCACGAATCCCGTGGCAGGATCGGCACGTTGAATCCCTCGGTCTTGTTGAAGACTTCGAGGTTCTGCACCAGCAGCAGGAACATCTGCGCGAAGGCGAATGTGGCCAATGCGAAGTAGGACCCGGCCAATCGGTAGCGCAGACACAGGTAGGCGATGAGCGTTCCCACCACCGCCGAGATGATCGCCGCGAGGATCATCGAGATCCACGGCGAGACGCCGCGTTCGACCAAGAGATACGCACCGGTATAGGCACCGATTCCGAAGAAGGCGGCGTGGCCGAAACTGAACATGCCACCGAACCCGCTCATGATGTTCCACGCCACGGCCATCACGGCGAAGATCAGCGTGCGAACGGCAACGGTCTGTGCCTGCTCACCGAGCATCAGCGGCAATGCCGCAACCACGACGAAACCGATGGCGAGCGTGATCAATTGGCGTCGGAGCCAGGTGTCCTTCAACCGTGGATCGTGCTGCACCGGAGTGGGTGCGCTTGTTGTCGTTGTCATCGGCGAGCTCCGTACAATCCTTCGGGCTTGAGAAACAGGACGAGGACGAACACCGCGAAGACGAGGATCAGCGAGCCTGTTCCCGGTAGATACAGCGCACCGACGGTCTGCACGAGGCCGATGACGAGGCCACCGACCATCGCTCCCACGACACTTCCGAGTCCACCGAGAACCACGATGACGAACGCCAGGATGGTGAACTGTTCTCCGACCGACGGCGTGAGACTGGTGAACGGTGTCATCAACCCGCCGGCGACGGCGACGCACGCGGCACCGATACCGAAGGTGAGCGCATAGACCCTGCCGATGTCGACGCCCACGAGTTTCGCGCCTTCGGAGTTGGATGCGACTGCGCGAATGGACAATCCGAGCGGCGTCCGCTTCAGCACCGCGCTGAGCGCGACGGCGACCAGAGCGGCACCGATGAACGCCACCACGCGCGGCCACGACGCCACCGCACCGAGAACGTCGAGGGAACCGTCGATCGGTGCCTGGACCGATTGTGGTCGCCCGCCGAAGATCATCAGCAGCACGTTGATGATGAGCAGAGACAGGCCGAGGGTGACGAGCAAAGGGCCGTCGTGGCTGCCACTGATGGTCAGCTTCGTCAGCAGAGTTGCCTGAACGACCATGCCGAACAGGAACATCACCGGAACTGCCAGCAGCGTCGCGACGTAGACCGGCAACCCGGCAGTGGATAGCGCGTACACGATGTACATCGCCATCGTCAGCATCGCGCCCTGAGCGAAGTTCACGATGCCGAGAACGCCGAAGATGAGCGTCAGTCCGACCGAGATCAGTGCGTACACGCCGCCGAGCAGAAGCCCGGAGACGACCGACTGCGTGACCAAGCCCTTATCTTTACCACCGACGAGGTAGATCACCGCCATGATGACGACGATCGCTGCTGCGACCGGGATGCCGGGGTCGATCCCGGCCAGACCTCGCTTACCCGTCTTCTCCGCAGTCGAGGTAGCCGCCGTCACTGGCCGGCTCCCACGGGGAATTCGATTGCGTCCGTTGCGAACTCCCCGGGAAAGACCTGTGCGATTGCACCGTCGCGGACCTGCATGACAATGACGGTTGCGTTCTTGTTCTGCCCGGTCTCGTCGAATTCGATCGGTCCGCTGAACGCGAGGAGCGGGTCGTCGATCGAGACGCCGGAAATCGCCTCGCGCAGATCTTCCGGGTCACTGGAGGCTCCGTCGTTGAGGCCCGCCGCGATGACCTCGACCGCCTGGTAGGACAGCATCGCTGCCGTCTCCATCGGGCGTCCGTACTGGGCCTCGAACCGCGTACGAATGTCGGTAACGCGGTCGCTGGTGGCGTCGAAGTGGTAGTTGGCGCTCAACACACCGTCGCCGGCCGCGCCTGCGTCGCCGGGAAAAGAGCTGTCGTCGAAAGCGCCGTTGGCAATTCCGTAGACACCCTTGACGTTCAGATTCAGCTGCTCGACGGCGCGGGCGATCAACAGACCGTCCGGGTAGTAGCCGGTGGCGACTATGACGTCGGGGTTGGATACTGCAGCCTCACGCACCTGTGTGGTGGCGTCGGAGAAATTCGTTGCGGGATAGGTGATTTCCTGCACCGACGAGATTCCCTGGTTCGCAGCCTCGGCCTCGAATGCGTTGAAGACACTGTCGCCGAACGATCCTTCGATGTGCAGGTAGGAGACTCGATCGATGGCCTGACCGGTCTGCTCTTCGATCGCGGCGAGCGCCTTTGCACCGTCGGTTCCCATGCTGGAGGCGTTCGGCTGCATGCGGAAGGAGTACTGGTACCCCTGGTCCAGGATCTTGTCGTCCACGGCCACGTCGATCACAAGCGGTACCCGCGATCGTTCGGCGACAGAGGCGACATTCTGAGTGACGTCGCTCTGGTACGTGCCGATGAGCGACACCGCGCCGTCGTCGATCAGTCGCTGCGCCTCGCTCTGTCCGACCTCTGCTTTGCCCTGGCTGTCACCCGATACCAACTCCAGTTGCCGACCGTCGAGGGACGAAATGCCGCCTGCTGCATTGATATCGGCCACCGCCAGTGCAGCACCGTCGTTCATCAGACCGCCCACACCTGCCAGCGCTCCGGTGGTGGGATGAACCGATCCGATCTTGATGGGGCCGGAGTCGTCCGAACCGGTGGACGAACCACACGCTGCAGCACCCACGACGGCAACGGCCGTCAGCACACCTACGAGCTTCTTCATTGTCGAATCTGCCTTCCGCGCCTACCGGCGCCGAGTCGAACCACTGGGCGGAACCAACCGTTCCGCTGAGCGCACCATCAGATTGATGATTGATCTCGCTGGGATCGAGTATGGCACGCATCACGGGCTCAGAACAGGCTCTTCCGTCAAATTCTTGTTACGGGTATGGTTCGCTCAGCGGAACGCATGCACATCCGAAAGGTGGCACTTATGGTCAGCAGGCCAGTACTGGAGACATCGACCGGCACCGAGTCGGCCGATCGTGTCGCCGACGTGCTCATCGCATTCGCCCAATCCGATCGCGCACTCGGCGTATCGGAAATCGCTCGAACGCTTGAGCTGAGCAAGGCTGTGGTGCACCGCATTCTGCAATCGCTCGCATCGCGGTCGATCGTGCAGCCCGTCGCGGGCGAGTCGACGTATTCCCTCGGTCCCGCCGCGATCGGACTCGGAACCAAGGCCTGGAGCCAACTCGACGTGCGGTCCATCGCCGCTCCGGTATTGCGTGCGCTCCGTGCGAACACACGTGAAACTGCCACGCTGTCGGTACTCGTCGGGCACCGCCGCGTCTATCTCGATCAGTACGAGAGCCCGCAGGAAGTGAAGATGGTCGTCGAAATCGGCCCGCAGTACGCATTGCACTCGGGAGCGTCGAGCCGAGCGATCCTGGCGTTCCTCCCCGACCGATTCGCGGAGGAAGCCTTCCAGGAACTCCGCAGCACCACCCCTGACGCCGACGAGACCCGCTTCCGCGCTCGCCTCGACGACATCCGCACCAACGGGTACGCGACCTCGACGAACGAGCGCAATACCGGTGCAGCATCGATCGCCGCTCCCTTCTTCGACGCCGCGGGCCACGTCCTCGGTTCGGTCAGCTCGTCCGGTCCGGCCTTTCGCTACTCCTCCTCAGCGGACGACGAGCACATCGTCCACGCCGGCCAGGTCGTCGCCGCGGCTCGATCGATCACCACCATCCTGGAAGCGCGAGCAGCCCGATGATCCCTACATCCGCCCGATCGTTCCTCTACGTCCCCGCGAACAAGCCGCAGCTGTTCGACAAGGCGGTGCGCGGAGAGACCGACGCGGTGATCATCGATTTGGAGGACGCAGTTCCGCTGCCGGACAAGGACCGAGCGCGCAACGAGGTCGCACAGTGGTTGGCGTCGAGGTCATCCACCGACACCCAGATCTGGATTCGGGTCACCCCTGAGTTCATGACGCAGGATCTCGAGGCCGTCGCCGGAACCGGAGTCACCGGCATCATGGTGGCGAAGTGTTCGACCGAGTCCCTGACACGTGCGGACCGATTCCTCGACATGCGCAATCTCCCCGACATCGAGCTGATCGGCCTCATCGAAACAGCTCACTCCTTGCGCGCTGTGCCGGAGATGGCTCGATGCAACAGGGTTCGAACCTTCGGGGTCGGCGAGGTCGACCTCCTCGCCGACCTGCGGATCACACGATCGGAGCACACCGAATCGATGATCGACGCCATTCGGTTGAACGTCGTGATCGACTGCGCTGCAGCGGGATTGGCCGCACCGATCGCTCCGACGTCGACCGACTTCCGTGATCTGGACGGATTCGTCACCACCACAGCACGTTTCGTGCAGATGGGTTTCCGCGGCCGGACGGCATTGCACCCGAGCCAGGTTCCGATCATCAATGCCGCACTCACGCCGTCGACGGACGACGTGGCTGCAGCCCGTCGACTGGTGGAACTGTACGACGTGGCCCAGGGTGGTCCGACCGTCGACGACAACGGCAGATTCGTCGACGAAGCAGTGGTACGGGGCGCGCGGGAAACCCTCGCCCGGGCCTGAGCCGGTCGCACTGCAGCTCGGGCACCGCCATACGAGTGGACGGTGCCCGAGGACTGTCCTATTGCTGCGTGGTCGATTTCAGATCGGTCAACGGAGCAAGCAGTGTTCCGATGTCGGTCAGGTCCCCGAGCCGATCGCATCGACCGGCCAATTCTTTCAGTTCGACGTCGGAGAGGAACGGCCCGGCATTGCTGGTGAACTTGGTCGAGACCTCACCGAACGACAGCGGCCGTTCTGGTCCTCCGCGCGTGGTCAACACCTCTTCGACCACGACCGTTCCGTCGGTCAGTGTTGCGGTCAGCACCGCCGGGAACTGATGGGGGAAAACGGCATCACACCGGGCATCCGGCACCACGTCGACCTTGGCCATCAGCGCACGTCGATCCGCCGACTTCGCCAACTCGTCCGTGTAGTCCTCGAGCGCGGCACCGATTCCTCCCCCGCCCAGCAGCCCGACCACAACCGCGTAGGGGCCGCTGAACTGAGCCATGTATCCGGTCTCGGGCGTGCGCTTGACGTCGATGGGTTCGCCGATCGTCCGCAGGTTCGCCGCAGGTACCCCCAGCTCCAGCTTCTCGATCTGCTCCGGACCGATTCCACGCGCGCGAAGGGCTCCTCCCGCGTCGATCGCAGCATGGGTGAAGTGATTGGCCGGGTACGGCTTGAAGAAGATTCCGGGAACAGCCCACTCGGAGCCGAGGCCGTTCAGGATTTCGTCGGCTCGGCCCGGTTCGTGCAACCAGGCCTGGAAGAAGCCGAACCGTCCTTCCAGGACGGTCGGCGGTCCCGTGATCCCGTGTCGCGCAAGCCCGGCTGCAGACAGAGCGGAGTGCGCCGCCCATCCGCAGTGCATACGCTTGACCGTTCCGCCGGTGCGGTTGGCCTCGATGATGCCCGACGCCATCGAGGCCGCGATACCCATCGTGTCGACGATCTGTTCCTCGGATGCACCACCGATGACGGCTGCAGCCACGGCGCTGCCCATGGCACCGCAGATCGAGGTGGCGTGTTGACCGTGCTCGAAGAACACCGAATTCTTGGTCTCCGGATCGAACCCCGCCATTCCGATTCGCACACACACTTCCAGCCCGATCGCGATGCCACGCACGAGTTCTCGGCCGTCGGCTCCGTGCTCTTGAGCGGCCGCGAGTGCCGCAGGCACCACGCTGGCACTCGGGTGCAGGATCGACGGCAGATGGGTGTCGTCGAAATCGAGCGAGTGCGCGAGCACGCCGTTGACGAAGGCGGCCATGGCAGGCGGGAGTGCAACATCGAGTCCGACGGCGGACGCCGTTGCCGACCCACCTTGTTCTCGTGCCCACGCGGTCGCGGCCCGACTGGTATCGAGGTCGGTGGCAGCCACTGCAATTCCGAGTGTGTCCAGTACTCGCATCCCCACCGAGGCGACGACTGCTTCGGGGAGATCGTGGTAGCGGGTGGTCGCGGCGAAATGCGCTATGTGCTGCGCGAGTGTGCGTTCGGTCATGCGGACCTCACCGCCAACGGCCGGACCGGCGAACCCGTTG
This sequence comes from Rhodococcus sp. 05-2255-3B1, assembly GCF_002258545.1. NCBI lineage: Bacteria > Bacillati > Actinomycetota > Actinomycetes > Mycobacteriales > Nocardiaceae > Rhodococcus > Rhodococcus sp. 05-2255-3B1. The sequence goes on from NZ_NOZC01000030.1 coordinate 19,125, forward strand.
CGCCGAAAATGTTCAGCGGCACGAGGAGGAACGTGAACTCGAAGAGTTCCTGCTGCGAGAGCTCTTCGAGGTCGAGCGCCTCGATGATGTAAATTCCGCTCTCCACCAAGAGAACTCGATGCGCAGGTAGCAGACCGTGGCCACTGCCGGGAGCGAGCCGCTCGAACGCGATCGTGTCGGCACCTGCAGCGTGTACGCCTCTGTCCGCCAGCCACTGCGCGCCTGCTTCTCCGACTCCGGGAACACCGGACGGTCCGCCGACGTAGGGCAGCCCTTCGGCGAACAACTGCCCCCAGCCGCTGCGAATCAAGACGACATCGCCGGCCCCGATCTCGACACCCTCTGCTGCACATGCCGATTCGAGATCGTCGACGGTGATCTCGTATCCACCCTCGCAGCGGCCGACACCGAGGAGCCTCGGAATGTCCAGCAGCACACCGCGGCGGATCATGGGCTCGATGGTGTGTACTCCGTGTTCGACGTATTTCCCACCGAGGCAGGACTGACCTGCGTCGGCCCCGCCGTGCAGTTTCCCGTCCTGGCTGACGTGAGCAAGAGCGTCGATATGGGTACCCACATGCGTTCCGGTGGTGATCATGTCGTTCGCGGCACTGCCGCCATCCGCTCGGGTCATGTCACCGTGCCTGCGCGGCAACGTGTGCCAGAACTGCGGATGATTGGGTGACTGCGGCATGCCGACCCTCAGTTGCCTACCGAGATCGACTGCGTGCACGCCCCCCTGGACGGCACGAAGAAGTTGATCGGACATTGCTTCATCTCCTCGTTCGACGCTGAGCAGTCACCTCACACCAGCGTAATGTCGTTTCGCTAGCCGGAACGCTTTGAGGCTTCCGAGAAGTGCACCGGCGGCAGGATGAGCGTAGCAGTACTCCGCCTACCCGTCTCGATCATTGACTCTTCTATTTACAACCTTCTACAGTCCACGAATGATTGGCTCCAATTCGTTTCGCTCAACGGAACATATTGCCGCGGTAGACCGCCTGGCTGCCGTGATGGTCGATCTCAGGGGCGCACCGTTGCCCGCACCGCTGAACGACCGGGCCCGGTTGGTCCTGTTCGATCTGCTGGGTGTCACGCTCGCCGGTGCCCGCTCCGCCGAGATGGTCGAATTGCGAAGGAACTGGACTGCAGAAACTGGATCGACGCACCCGATCGGCGGGAGCGTAGGCACTACGGTCGACACTGCGTCCGAGCTCGACGCGATCGCATCGTGTTGCCTCGAACTGGACGAGGGCAACAAGTACGCCGCCGGTCATCCTGCTGCGCACGTGCTCCCCGCGGCCATCGCTGCCACCAGACTGGCACCAACGCCGATTTCGGGTTCGACCTTTGTGACGGCCATCGTGGCGGGATACGAAGTCGCCGCTCGATTCGGCTGGGCACTGAGCCGCAACAGCTCCTGGCACACCCATGGCCACTGGGGTGCCACCGGTGCAGCCACGGCGGCGGCATTCATCCACGGTGCCGGAGCCAGCGAGGTTGCCGCGGCGATCGACTCGTCGTCTGCTCTGGTGCAGGTGGCACCGTGGGCAGTGGTCCTCGACGGAAACTTCTCCCGCAACCTGTGGATCGGCGGTGCAGCGCGGGCAGGCTTGAACGCGGCCAGGCTGGCCCGATCGGGGGTGGTGCACAACTCGGGTGCCATCGAGCACACCTTGGGTGCGATCGTCGGGACCTTGAACATCGCCCGACTGACCGAGGACCTCGGCGATCGATGGCTCACGCTCGAGGGCTACACGAAGCAGCACGCGAGCTGCTCGTACACGCACGCCGCCGTCGACGCCGTGCAGAGCCTGCGCTCGAATGCCGAATGGTTCGCAGACGACATCGAACGTGTGCGGGTGCGCACGCATTCGTTGGCAGAACCACTGTTTCGCCGACATCCTTCCAGCAGGCTGGGCGCTATGTTCTCGCTGCCGTTCGTCGTGTCCGCCGCATTCGTGTCCGACGCGATAGACGTCGAATCGCTCGATCCCCGAGGTGCGACTTTCGCGTCGGCCGAGTTGTTCAGCGCTCGAGTCGACGTCGCGTCGTCCCCCGAACTGGATGCTCTACTGCCCGAGCGTCGAGCCGCCGAGGTGACGATCGAATTCGAGGACGGAAGTTCGGTCTCCGCGACCACCCCTAATCCGGTCGGCGACATCGACCATTTTCCGATGGACTACGCCGCGCTGCGAGCCAAGATCTCTCGCTTGGTCGGCGAATCCGATACCACCGTTCTCGAACACATCGTCGATGCCCTCGGTGCGACGGAGGACGTGGCGGCACTGTTGCTCCAGCTGCCCAGGCACTAGCGTCGCCCGATACGCATGTCCTCGATCAATTCGTCCGCGGCGCAGGACAGTTTCTGCCGTAGCGAATCCGGCACGGTGACCGTCACCTGAATCAGATACTGATCGACGATGTGGTGGACCACGACGTAGCGGGTCCGGGCGAAGAGCAACCGGCCGTCGCAGTCGTAGCGACCTGCGATCGAGACTGCCGGTAGAGCACGGAACGGGTCTCGGTCGTGACCGATCTCGACCCATCCGGGCAGAGCCCGGGAGTCACCGAAGCCGCAGTCCAGCAACGATTCCGGATGAACCGATCGACTGAGCTTGCCGACCAGGACCACCACGTTCGGAACGAATCCGTCGATTGTGTTGGCCGGCGAGCACAGCACCGCGGTGGCATGCGGGAACAAGTGCTCGGGAACCAGGTCCCAGCCCGGCATTGTCGGCAGTTCGAGACCGAACCTGTTGCATTCGCTGCGATGCACTGGAACGAGCTCGACACCCTGCTGCTCGAGGAAACCTTCGATCGAGCCCTCTCGAACCGTCACTGGACAGCATTCCTTCCAGCGGAGATCGACGCGGCTCGGTCGGCGCGGATGCGCTCGCGCAGACCGGGTGGACGCAGCAATTCACGCGCGTCGTCGTGGCCCAGTTGCGCACGAGCCCAGGGATTGTCGCGACACCATTGCAACAGGGCATACAACGAGTTGGGCTCGACTTTCTTCTCGCACACCATCAGCGTCAGTTCCTGATCCGATTCGCTGTCGGCTGCACGGTACGCGACTCGGATAGTGGGGTACCAGTGCGGATGTGACAGGGCCGGATTCGGATGCGTCTGCGGTTGCAGCTCGACGATCCCGTCCCACGGCACGACCGTGAGGGCTGTGGTGACCTTCCACCCGCGGCGACGATAGATCTCTTCCACAATGCCATCGGGATGCAGTGAAATTCTGGTCCGGTTGACGATCAACACACTGAGGGCGAAGAACAGCAGCAACATCGGAGCGCCGACGTGCGACATGACTACGATCTTCAGCTGGTGACGCGCAGCACCTACGGGTTCGTCTGCTCCCCATTGGACGTAAGACACGCCGGCCACCAACGCGATTGCAAGTATTCCGCTGCGGTACAACACATTTCCCCGCACCGGCACTGCCACGCCTCGGCCGACTCCGGCGACGTTCACCGGTCGCACGAAACGTGAAAGCCGGGCAGATCCGATGCCGGACAACAATACTGCGAGGGTGAGCGGCAAGAGCATCAGCAACGTCAGCCACGACATGAAGAGGAGTGTGTCCGCGTCGATTGTTCTCAGCAGCCCGGAAGTCACGATTGTCGCCGCAAGGACAGCAGACAGAACGCCGAGAGCTACGAGCCACCCCAGGTGAACACTGCGCCACGTTCTCACCCACAGTGGATACTTCTGTCCTACCACGCTTTTGCTCAGCACGTCCTCACGCTGTGGCGTCCGACCGTCCCTGCATTCGCTCATTTTCCCGCCGCCTCGAACAGCTTGTCTACTCCATAGCTGACGAGTCCACCCAGTGCTATTCCGGCAGCAGCGCCGACCACGGTCCCAGGTCCCGGAACGACGGAACCCGCCATGCCACCCAGGACACCGAACGCCCAGGTCGTAACTGCTCCCGCGGCAATCGGTGTGGCCTCGACGATGACCGCTTCGGTCGGGTCCATGCCGTCGTCGATTTTGTCGGCCATTCCGGGGATCGCTCCGGCCACGGAACCGAACGCTCCCAGACCGCGTCCGATGTTCTTTGCCACATCGTCGACGGAATCGATACCCGGAAATTCGAGCACCCTTCTCGTCACGTCGCTCATACCCGAGATCACCGACGAGGCCACGGTGCTGGGCCAGTCCGGCATCCAGGAGAACGATCCGTCCGGATTCTCCACGACGTTCCCGGTCGCGCTGCCGAGCGCGAGCTCGGCCAAGTGCTTCGTGGGTTCGGCCAACTGCTGCGCAGCGTCGATCGCAGCGCGCTCGGCCTGCGACAGCGCCCCCTGGATGTCTCGTGTCAATTGTGCTGCAGCAGAGCGCAGTTCGTCGGCCCGTCGCTCCTTCTCCTCGCCGAGCACGTCGGGGATCAGCGCGATCATTCCCTCGGGATCCACAACACCGTCGGCTCGTACGGCGAACCCGCTGGCCGTCGCCGCCGACACCTGCGCCCGCAGGTGCGCCTTTGCGGCTTCCACGATTCCGGCTGCGCTCTCGAATGCCTTTCCGAGCGAATCGATCTCACTGCACACCGAGCCCATCCGGGAGCACTCGGTCACCACGCGTTCGGCTGCGGCGTCGGCTGCTTCGCCGGTCCAGGTCTCGGCCAACGCGTCCTGCTCCTCGAGCACTCCGGTGCGCTGGCCGTTGACGCGCTCGACGATCTCCGACAGTTCGATCATCGTCTTGCGCATGGACTCCGGCTCCCACCCCGCGACATGCGGGACCGTCGGGGTCATTTCGGCCGGTCCATCGCATCGAGCCGGCGGGCGAGTTCGTCGTCGGTGATCGCGTAGTTCTGCGCGACGCCGCGGGCGATGTCTGCGACGCATTCCGCGCGCCCGGCCAGAGCTGCAACAGCTCCGGCCGCTGCAGCCGCCGCCGCCGCGCACGCTGCGTGGAAGTCGCTACCCAGCAACGCATTCTCCGATTCACGGAACGGAGCAAGAGCATCCAACTCACGGATCACCCCGCCGGTCGCCGACAACATATTCGAGAACTGCCGCAGGATCACTGGATCCACATTCACTGTCATGACGCTCCCCCGAGTCGCACCGTATCGACGCCCGGTGTTTCGGCGTCATGGGGTTTGACGCCTGTGGGCTCGGATCGGTTCCGTCCGGTCCGATTCCGGGGTCGTGAATGCGGCGGGTACCGTTGGCCCGGCTAACGATATAGGGGGTGCTCGCCATGAACGGCCGTCGACTGTCGTTCGCTGCCGCGGCCGGACTCGCGGCCGCGATGGGTGTCGGACGATTCGTGTTCACGCCGCTGCTGCCGATCATGGTCGATGCATCGGAGGTCACGCCGAGCAGCGGTGCCGTCATCGCGACCGCGAACTACGCCGGCTACCTCGTCGGCGCAATCGTGTTGTCCGTGCGCCCGTCGATCAACACGACGACATCGTTCCGTCTGTGGACAGTCATACTCGTCGCCAGCGAGTTGGCCATGGCCGCTGCCCATTCCACCGCAGCGTTCTCCGCACTGAGGTTCCTGGCGGGCCTGGCGAGCGCAGCGGTTTTCATCGCGTGCGCGAGCACCGTCACGAAGCATCGCGCCGACGGCGCTTCCCCCGGTATCGCGTTCGGCGGCGTCGGCGCAGGCATCGCGGCGTCGGGAATTCTGACCCTGCTCGTCGGACCGCACCTGTCATGGGAGGCGCTGTGGGTGTGCTCGGCGCTCTTGACAGCGGCCCTCATCGCCCCGGCGTGGACGCTACGGGTGCATCCCGAGCCCGCGGCGCGGGCTGAACCCGGCGACATCGACCACAAGACCCGGACCGTATGGCGGACGTTGCTGTTCGCGTACTTCCTCGAAGGTCTCGGCTACATCATCGTCGGTACGTTCCTCGTGGCGGCGGTCGGTGGCCACGGCAGCACATCGGTGGGTCCGGCGGTGTGGATCGTCGTCGGATTCGCCGCGGTGCCGGCGACTGTGTTGTGGCAGGCAGTCGCCCGCCGAACCAGCACGCGCAACGCCCTGGTGGCAGCGTTCGCGTTGCAGTCGATCGCAGCGGTACTCCCCGCCCTGACCGGAAACACCGTTGCTGCCGTGTTCTCGGCTCTGCTGTTCGGCGGAACGTTCATGGGCATCACGATGCTGACGATGAGCACCGCACAGACACTGCCCATCGGACGTACTGCGGCAACGCTGACCGCGTTCTACGGCGTCGGACAGGTTCTCGGCCCGCTGATCGTCGCACCTGCGATCGGCGACTCCTATTCGATCGCCTTCGCAGTCGCAACCGGCGTGCTGATCCTCGGGACCGCCGGGGCCGTACGGGTGTCCGGACTGACCGCATCGCGATGAGTACGGCTCGCTCGGCTCAGTGCTGTGGGTCGTAGCCCGGAACTTGCGCCAGAGTCTCGAACGTTCGCGCTCGGCCCCATTCCACGTGTGCGAACGCAACCGCGGCCGCCAACTCCGAGTCCCCCTTGGCGATGGCGTCGACGAGGGAGACATGCTCCCCGTGGCGCAGCGACGGATCTCGTTCGAGATTGGCCATGTTGAGTCGGTTACTGCGCTCCCGCAGTGGTTCCATGATGACCGGGAACAGTCGGTTGGCGGACAATTCCTCGATCCCCGAGTGCACTCCGGAGCTCGCGTGATGGAAGTCGAGTAGATCGCCCCGCTCGAGAGCGGCACCTGCACGGGACACGGCGTCGACCAACGATGACGAGTCCGCTCCCGCCGACACAGCGGACGCTGCTCGGCGAGCAACGAGCGGCTCGAGTGCGGACCTGATGTCGTACAACTCGTCGACCGAACTTCTGGTCACTCCCGTCACCACGGCAGGGCGTCTCGGCGACAGCGTCACCAGCCCGGCTGCTTCGAGCAATGGAAGTGCCTCACGAATCGGCACCCTCGACACCTGCAGCTCGGTACCCAGATTGCGCTCGCTCAGCGTTTCACCCGGTCGGAGGCGGCCGTCGAGGATGCGTGTTCTGATCGCTTCGAACACCGAACGCGACAGCGATTCGCGACCTTCCGTGGATGCCATGTTGCTTGTATACCAGCGAACCGCAGGTATACCGAGTATCCACAGGGGCCATCGGCAGAACGTTGACCAATGATCACCTCGACAAAAAGAAGCAGGTGAGAGGATCTGGAAACGCAAGTGTTACCGCCGAGAAACCTGTCGCGGCGCGTAGCTCCGTAAATTCTCCGCTGTTGGTATACCACCGAGCGAGAGGCACTGGGATGAGCGTCCCGACCACGAACGAGAAGCCGTCACCGATCGACCCACCACCCGAGACCGGCAGCCTCAGCGAACAGATAGAGGCGTCGTACTCGAAGATCGGCCTCACCACAGCGCACTTCGGCATCGTCGCCATGGTCCTGTTCGGTGTCTTCTTCGACGCCATCGAACAGAATGCCGTCGGCATCACCGGACCGCTCCTGCGTGAATCCTGGGGCCTCGGCGGAACCGAGATCGGACTGCTGAACACCGCGACGTTCACCGCCGTCGCACTCGGGCGCATCCTGGCCGGAGCAGTGATGGACCGTTTCGGTCGTCGAACCCTCCTCGGTGCAAACCTTCTCGTCTTCGCGTTCGGCTCACTACTGTGCGCATTCGCACCCAACTACGAGGTGTTGGTGGGCGCGCGCTTCCTGGTCGGGCTCGGACTCGGCGGTGAGATCGCCGTAGCGGTGATCATGCTCTCCGAATTCTTCTCCGCCAAGCATCGCGGTACCGCGGTCGGCATGATCAACGTCGCAGCTGCAGGTCTGGGCAACATGCTCGCCCCACTGTTCGGGGTCATCGTCTTCGCAATCTTCACCGGTGACGACCGCTGGCGATGGCTGTTCGGTCTACTCGTACTGCCCGCACTCGCGGTCGTGCTCTACCGCCGTTCGCTTCCGGAAACGCCTCGCTTCCTCGCCGCGACAGGCCGTGTGGCCGAGGCCAATACCGTCATCAACCGCTTGGCGCAAGGCAAGCTTCGCGGCACGCTCGAATCCGAGGTTCAGTACTTGAACGTCGACACCTCGGTCGACGATCCCGCCGTACCGCGCGCACGGTGGACGGAAATGTTCGGCAAGCGTTACCGCAGAAGCACTCTCGCCCTCGGCATTGCCGTCTGCATGTCCTACGCAGCGCAGATCTCGATGCTCACACTCATTCCCGTCATTCTGACCGAGCGGGGAATGTCCATCTCGAGTGCGCTCTGGTACACCCTCGTGATGCAATCCGGATCGCTCATCGGCGCGCTGACCGCCGCACTGATCGCCCGCAAACTTCCCCGCAAGGTGACTCTGACCGGTGGTGCCGTTCTCGGTATTGTCGCCGGGCTCGGATTCGGCTTCTTCGCAACGTCGATCGGCCTCGTACTGGTCTTCGGTGCACTGTTCAATTTCTCGGTCATCATCCTCAACACGACGATCTGGCTGTTCGCGCCCGAGCAGTACCCCACGCGAATCCGTGGCCTCGCGACATCGGTGATCCTGGCGCTGGGCTCCCTCTCCGGCGGACTGTTCCCGCTCATTGCCGGAGCCGTACTGGACTCGTCCGGCGTGGGTGCCATGTTCGCGATGCTGGCCGGCCTGTTCATCGTGTGCGGCATTGCCGTGCAGTTCCCGAAAGAGACCTTCGGACAACCCATGCCGGAAGATGGCTGAGCAGTGAAGATTCTCATGGTCAACCCCAACTCGAACACTGCAACGACGCAGCTGCTCGTCGACGTTGCTCGGCGTCGGCTCTACGAGACAGAATTCACCGTCATCGGGGTCACCGCGGGTACCGGACCGGCGATGATCACCGGCACCGAACAGTTGCGTGCTGCAGGACCCGATGTCGTAGCCGCGGCCCTCGACGCGATCGAGCACCATGGCCCCGCCGCCGTGATCGTCGGCGCGTTCGGTGATCCCGGTGCGGCCGAACTCCGAGCCCTCGTCGACATTCCGGTCGTCGGGATCGGCGAGGCAGGAATCCTGCACGCAGCACGAGGCGGTCGCTGCTTCGCGATCGCCACCACCACAGCCGATCTCGCCGCCCAGCTCGATGCACTGACTCGCGCCACCGTGCCCGACGGCGATTTCGCGGGTGTGTTCCTCACCGCGTCATCGCCGTTGGTCCTGGCCGAGGACCTCGCGTCGAGCGTCGACGAACTGGGAACAGCGGTCGATGCTGCAGTGGCAGCCGGAGCCAGCGCCGTCGTCATCGGCGGCGGACCGTTGAGCGATTCGGCTCGGCGGCTGGCGCTGCGCACCGACGTGGACGTCATCGAGCCGGTTCCGAGTGCCGTTGCGATGGTCGTCGACAGAATCTCGAACGCGGTACGCAGCTAGATCTCCACCATCGCCCGGGCTGCGTTCACTCGAAGCTCGTCGGTCGGCGGGTAACCGCCGTCATCTATGGGTGTTGCCTGAAATATCCCGACGTGACGGAGATCGCCACAGCATCTACCAGCACTTTTCGCTTGACGGCTCCCGTGTGCGCTCCCAGGATGTTTGGCAGGCCCTCTGCACAGGGAAGCCGTCGGCGAGACGCGGCCGAAGAACATCGGAGAACATCGCGTCGCAAAGTTGAGGAGAATCAATGCCAACCACAGTGGCCGATCAGCTCGTTCGAGGACTCGTCGACGCCGGCGTACAACGCATCTACGGCATCGTCGGCGACAGTCTCAATCCGGTGGTCGACGCAGTGCGTCGCACCGGAGGATCGGCCAAGGGCGGCATCGACTGGATTCACGTACGTCACGAGGAAGCCGCGGCGTTCGCTGCGTCGGCCGATGCGCAGACCACCGGAACACTCGCCGTCTGCGCTGGTTCGTGCGGACCGGGAAACCTACATCTGATCAACGGCCTGTACGACGCACATCGTTCGGGCGCACCGGTTCTGGCGATCGCGTCGCACATTCCCAGCAGCGAAATCGGATCGGGCTACTTCCAGGAGACGCACCCCGACCGGCTCTTCGGCGAATGCTCGCTCTACAACGAGTTCGTCTCCACTCCCGAGCAGGCACCCCGGGTTTTCCGTGCGGCGATCAACGCTGCTGTCACCGGCGGCGGAGTGTCGGTTCTGACGATTCCCGGCGACATCGCCGAGTTGTCGGCCGCAGGCACGATGGACCCGATCGCCATTCCCTCGACACCGGTCGTCACACCACCCGCGGCGGACATCCAGAAGCTGGCCGACGCCATCAACGACGCCGAGAAGGTGGCAATCTTCGCCGGGTACGGGGTCAAGGGCGCTCACGACGAGGTGGTCGCGTTCGCCGACACGATCGGCGCTCCCATCGGACATTCGTTGCGTGGCAAGGAGTTCATCCAGTACGACAATCCGTACGACGTCGGCATGACGGGGTTGCTGGGCTACGGAGCTGCGCACGCCGGGATCCACGACGCAGACCTACTCATCCTGCTCGGCACCGACTTTCCGTATCAGCAGTTCCTTCCCGAAGACGTCACGACCGCGCAGATCGACATCGACCCCACGAAGCTGGGACGTCGGACCTCGGTCCGGTACCCGATTCACGGTGATGTTCGGGCGACCCTGAATGCGTTGCAGCCGTTGGTCACTCGCAAGGCCGATCGCCGCTATGTCGAGAAGTGGGTAGACAAGCACAACGACCTGATGGGCAAGACCGTCGGTGCGTACACCCGCAACGCCGAGAAGCTCGTCCCCATCCACCCCGAGTACGCCGCGTCGGTACTCGACGACCTCGCCGCCGACGACGCCGTGTTCACCACCGACACCGGCATGTGCAACGTGTGGACCGCGCGCTACATCAACCCCACGGGTAGAAGGGCATTCGTTGCGTCGATGCTGCACGGGTCGATGGCCAATGCCCTGCCGCACGCCATCGGTGCGCAGTTCGCCAATCCGGGCCGCCAGGTCGTGTCGATTTCGGGCGACGGCGGCTTCTCGATGCTGCTCTCCGAACTCTTGACCGTCGCGATGTACAAGCTGCCGGTCAAGATCGTGCTGTTCGACAACTCGACACTGGGCATGGTCAAGGCCGAGATGCTCGTCGACGGTCTGCCCGACTTCGGTGTCGACGTCCCGCAGGTCGACTACACCGGCATCGCGGCGGCTGCGGGTATCCATGCACAACGCGTCGAGAAGCCCGAGGACATCCGCGGCGCACTCGAGACCGCGTTCGCCGTCGACGGCCCGGCGCTGGTGCAGCTGATCACCGATCCGCTCGCGCTCTCGGTCCCGCCGACCATCACCGGCGAGCAGATCAAGGGATTCGCACTCGCGATGAGCAAGGTCGTGCTCAACGGCGGTGTCGGCGAGGCCGTTCGGATGGCCAAGTCGAATCTGCGTAACGTGCCGCGCCCGTAGATCTTCATCGGCAGGGAACCCGAGGTCGGTGCGGGCACCGCGCTCGTCGGTCGTGCGGTTATTGTCGACACACCGCCCAAACCGGACATCGCGATCCGGCACCTCCCCGCCCGGAAGGCTCCACCATGGCCATCGACTACACCCGCAAGCCCTCTACGGGGCAGAACCCCGCGCAGCAAGTCGGAGCACCCGTCAGTCTGAGCAAAGTCACGCTGTCCAAGGCATCGCCGACCATCAGCCTCACCAAGTCCGGCGAGAAGCAGGGCTCCATGCGGGTGAACCTCAACTGGTCGTCCGGGGCACCCGCAGCGCAGCCGAAGAAGAAGGGCTTCCTGGCCAAGCTGGCTGCTGCGTCGTACGGCTCCGGCGGTGTGGATCTCGACCTCGGGTGCCTCTACGAACTACGCGACGGCTCCAAGGGCGTGGTCCAAGCGCTCGGCAACAGCTTCGGTTCGCTGCAGGATGCCCCGTTCATCGCGCTCGACGGCGACGACCGCTCCGGCTCGGTCAGCGGCGGCGAGAACATGCACATCAATCTTGCCCACCCCGAGAAGTTCGCCCGCATCCTGATCTTCGCGATGATCTACGACGGCGCACCGAACTGGGCCGCTGTCGACGGAGTGGTGACGCTGTACCCGACCAGCGGACCACAGGTCGAGGTACGCCTCGACTCGGCCGAGAACTCTGCGCGCATTTGCTCGATCGCATTGTTGGAGAACACGTCTGCCGGTATCACGGTCACCCGCGAAGTCGAGTACATCCAGGGCAGCCAAGCCGACCTCGACAAGAAGTACGGTTGGGGACTGCGCTGGGCGGCGGGCCGCAAGTAGTCAGAGAGGTTGCGGCGGAGTCATTTCCAGCCGGACGCCGATCAGTCGAACCTCTCTCGTATGGTCGAGGCGGTCGACGAGCGCCACCGCGGCCGAGGTCAGGATCGCCGGATCGAAGGTGGGCGCTCCGATGATCGGTGCACTGACGGTATGGGTCTCGAACGGCGCGTAGCGGATCTTCAATGCCGCTCGCACGGCCGGCCGGTTCTCGGCTTCGATGTCTGCCAGCACCTTCGACGTCAACGCGGCGACCTCGTCTCGGACGATCGCCCAATCGGCGACGTTGGTCTGGAACGTGACCTCACGGCTGTGCGACCGTGCGACCCACGGCTCGGACGTCACCGGTGCGAGGTCGATACCTCGCCCTTTGGTACCGAGCCACGGACCGATCTTCGGTCCGAACGCTGCGGCGAGGTCCGCGTCCTCGGCATCGGCCAGTTCTCGGACTGTCGAGATGCCGAGGGCGGTCAGCCTCTTCGAGATCTTCTTGCCGATCCCCCACAGCGCATCGGTACCGCGATCGCCCATCACCTCGAACCAGTTGTCCTGCGTAAGCCGGTAGATGCCCTGAGGCTTGTCGAAATCGGTGGCGATCTTGGCTCGTAACTTGTTGTCCCCGATGCCGACCGAGCAATGCAGCCCCGCCGCGTCGAACACCGCGTCGTGGACGGTCTTTGCCACGCCCTCGGGGTCGTCGGTCTCCACACCGAGAAACGCCTCGTCCCATCCGATCACCTCGACCACGAATCCCAACGACCGCAGAGTGTCCATCACCAGTGCCGAGGCCTCGTCGTACGCCGGCTTGTCCACGGGGAGGAAGACTGCGTCCGGGATCTTCTTCGCGGCGACGCGTAGTGGCATTCCGGATCCGACGCCCTTCGCACGCGCCTCGTACGAGGCCGTCGACACCACCCCACGCTCGGTCGGATCTCCTCTACCGCCGACCACGACGGCTTTGCCCGCCAGGTCCGGGTTGCGGAGCACTTCGACGGCAGCGATGAACTGATCGAGGTCGACGTGCAGTACCCATCGGTGCCGTGCTGGGTCGGTCGGTGTACTCCCGGTCATAGTGCTCAGTGTGCCCGTGGTGTCTCATGACGCCATGACGAAATCGATTTCTCGCACCATCGGACGAGTAGTACTGGGAGCGTTCCTCGTCTTCGCCGGACTCAGTCATCTCTTCTGGGCGAGGAGCACCTTCGCCGCCCAGGTGCCGACCTGGGTTCCGATCAGTACCGACTTCGTCGTCCTGGCGTCGGGTGTCGTCGAGATCGCGCTCGGGATGGCGTTGCTGTTCTGGACCGCCCGCGCACCGGTCATCGGTTGGGTGGTCGCGGCGTTCTTCGTCGCGGTCTTTCCCGGCAACATTTCGCAGTTCGTCACGCACACCGACGCGTTCGGCCTCGACTCAGATACGGCCCGAGGGATCCGGTTGCTGTTCCAGCCACTGCTGATCGTATGGGCGTTGTGGTGCACCGGAGCATGGGCGCAGTTTCGCGCATCACGTCAGGGCCACAGTAGGAATCAGTAGGCAGACTGCCGACCGGCCGAAACGATGCCGTGGTGCAACTGTGCCACGTCGGGATGTGCTCGCGTACGGGACTTCCACGCGTTTTCGCCGTAGGTGCTGTAGATGGGGTTGGCAGGATCGTTCTCGACTCCTCGTGACTGCCGCGCCAATTCGGGCGGCAGTTCGATCACCGGTACGACGGCATCGAGGGCCGGGCTCAGAAAGTGTGGCACCGATATCCGGTCGGTGTCGGGTCCCGGCGCGACCACCCGATGACGCGTCGCACGTAGATAGCCGCCGGTCGCAACCTCCAACAACTCGCCGATGTTGACGATGAATGCGCCGTCCAGCGGCGGTACGTCGATCCACGTATCGGCGGTCGTCTCCACCTGCAGACCGGCCGAGTCCGGTTCGACGAGCAGCAACGTCAGCACCCCGGAGTCCTTGTGCGCTCCGACGCCCTGCGAGTGATCAGCAGTGCCCGGGTAACGCACGACTTTCATCAGCGTCGCGGGCGCAGTGGCAAAAGCGTCGTCGAACACGTTCTCGGGCGCACCCAATGACTGCGCCCAGTGCCGGAGCAACCGGAGCCCGAGACCCGACACGGACTGCTCCCACTGCTCGAACGTCTCTCGGAACCCGGCCGGCTGCGACGGCCACAGGTTGGGGCCCTGGAGGTTCCAGTAACCTTCGGCTCCCTCGATCGCCGGGCGTTCGGGACCTATGTCGATCTGCTCTCGCCAATCCACCCGGCCGTTGGTCAGCTCGCCACCGACCCGGGAGTAGCCGCGGAAATGCGGGCTCTTCAGCTGACTGATTTCTTCCTTCACATCGTCCGGCACGGCGAAGAACTCTCGCGCGAGGCGCAGTACCTCGTGCATTCGTTCGATCTCGATCCCGTGTCCGACGAGATAGAAGAAGCCGGACCCGTGAGCTGCTTCGCGCAGCGACAACTGGAACGCGCGGGGGTCGTGGTCGGCCAGACCGAGATCGAGAACGGGAAGCATGTTCGCGATTGTCCTCCTCCCTCGACGCGTCGGCCAGCAGTGTTCAGGTTCGGTAAAACCGCCCGACCCGGATGCAACACTGAGTGTCATGAGCCCCGAAGCACTCGACATCACCGTCGTCGGTCACGGCGCAGCCACCTACCCACCCGAACAGTGCACACTCGCGCTGACCGTCCGCACCGACGGTCGCACTGCAGAGTCCGCATCCGAGCCTGCTCAACAACTCGTCCGGGAGCTCACCAGACTGGTCGAGCCGCTCTACAACAGTGACGGGGGACCCATCGATCGATGGTCGGTGGACCAGGTGCGCCACTCGCGCCACCGCCCGTTCAACCACGACGGAGAGCAACTGCCGTACGTCTATCAAGCCGAGGCGTCAGTGGAAGTGCAGTTCAGCCAGCTCGATCTGGTGGACGCGTTCGTCTACGCAGCAGCATCGGCGCTCGAGGGAGTGTCGATCGACCACTTCGATTGGGACCTCACCGAATCCAGCAGAACCGCTCACACCTTGGCGGTCCGGGAACTCGCTGTGCGCGACGCCGTCTCGAAGGCCGAAGCCTACGCGTCGAGCCTGGGACGATCGGGCGTGCACGCTGTCGCGGTGGCCGATCCCGGTCTGCTGCCAGGGTTCGCGGAGAGCGGTGGACCAGAATCCTCGGCACGTATGTTCGCCGCGAAATCAGCGCCTACCGGATTTGCACTCAAGCCGGAGAACATCACCATCTCGGCGAGCGTGCACGCCCGATTCACCGCCTCCTGACGCCTCGCGCCTAGGCTCGAATCATGAACCGAGACGATGCCCGACGCCTCTGGCCGCGGCCACCGCTACTGCCTCGTCCGATCGTGATGGATCAGCGATGGGAACGGCTGGTCTTTCTACACTGGCGGGTTCCGAGTTCCGACGTCGCCCCGCTGTTGCCCCAAGGGTGCGTACCCGACGAATTCGACGGCTCGTCGTGGGTTGGGCTGATCGGCTTCCACATGGTCGGTGCCGGCCTCGGTTACCGTCACCCCGTCCCGTACTTCGGCACCTTCGGTGAGATCAACGTTCGGCTGTACTCGGTCGACGCGGAGGGGCGACGCGGCGTCGTGTTCCGATCCCTGGAAGCAACCAGACTCGCAGTCGTGCTGGGCACCAACGCTGCTCGCATTCCGTACCGCTGGTCCTCGATCGATATCGCCGACGACAGCACCACGATCGGCTACCGCAGCAAACGGCTCGCTCCCCCACACCGCGGCGCAACCACCGACTTCGGCGTCGTCAGAGGATCACGCGACCTGTCCGAGGATCCGCTCGCGGTGTTCCTCACCGCGCGTTGGGGATTGCACACCTCACTGGCCGGTCGCCTGCTGTACGTCCCGAACGTCCACCGGCACTGGCCCTTGGTCGACGCAGAACTCACCCACTGCTACGACGAGCTCGTGGCAGCGGCAGGCCTACCCGGTGTCAGTACCCGGCGACCGGACTCGGTTCTGTACTCACCCGGTGTCGAGACCCAGTTCGGGAGACCCTACGAAGTGCGCGGTCGGTAGAAGATCACGTGCCCCGAGGACAGTTCGACGACCCAATCTCCTTGTGCAGCAGCGACGCTATCGGCGAGGGAACTCGACGTCACACTCTCCCGCAACACGAGGTACCCGGCGTCGAGGGGAAGGTCGAACAACAGCTTGGTGCCATCCGAGAATTCGACGGCAGGGTCGTCGCCGGTCGAGAGCCGAACCACGGTCGCACCTATGGAAGGAAGCCTCTCGACGGTCGGGGCCACCGACTTCGGATGCTCGGGTGCGGGCCACGACTCAACAGCCCCGCCCGGTCCACACACCACTGTCGAGCCGTCCGCAGCCGTGTACTCCCAGGATTCGACCTCGTCTCGCGGACTGGCCACCACTGTCTGCCCCTCGAACGTAAGACGGAGAACACCGGATTCGTCGTAGTCTGCGTCGTCGCATACGAGACCGTGCAGTGTCGCGAGCGCCCGTAGACCCTCGAACTGATTGTCCTCGTCGACAGTGAGTCCGTCGATCATCACCTCACTGAAGGCAATGGTGGCACCGTTGTCGAATTCGATGCTCAGATCGAAATCGAGCAGGATTCTGCTGACACGCTTCTGATCGACGGCGAGTTTCATCGACATCGACTGTGCCACACAATGCCGTGGGAGCCCACAAAGACTGGCCGGGGCACGATGCGCGGTGCGGGGTTCAGCCCTCGGCGGATGGCAAATGCGCGCGCGTTCGTCAGGTGCGCGGGAAATGGTCAGTGATCGGGGTGCGATTCTGCGCGCGGATGACAACTGCGCGCGCGTTTGCCCCCTGTGGGTGTGAGCTGCTCGGGTCCGGTGGAGGCTGATGCCGGCTGCCGGTGGTGATCGCCGTTCCGCGAATGCGCGCGCATTTGTCAGGTGCGCGGGGATTGGTGGGTGTTCGGGGTGCGATTGTGCGCGCGCACAGCAATTGCGCGCGCGTTTGTCGCGGGGATATGGGCTGTTGTGGTTGTGGTTTCGAAATGCAGAACACCCCCGGACCGGGTGGTCTGGGGGTGTTCTGGGAAATTGTGTTCGGCGGTGTCCTACTCTCCCACACCCTGTCGAGTGCAGTACCATCGGCGCTGGAGGGCTTAGCTTCCGGGTTCGGAATGGGACCGGGCGTTTCC
>NZ_NOZC01000012.1:0-35773 GCF_002258545.1 Rhodococcus sp. 05-2255-3B1
CGAATGGGGCGGGGCAGGGGGTCGGCTAGATCAGCACCGCACCGTTCGATGCCGAACCCACCAGCTTGGAGTACTTGGCCAGTACTCCTCGGGTGTAGCGGGGCGGCAGTGGTGCCCAGCCCTGTGCGCGGGTGTCCAATTCGGCTGCGTCGACGAGCAGGTCGAGGGTGCCCTTGCCCACGTCGAGTCGGATCTGGTCACCGTCGCGGACGAAGGCGATGGGACCGCCGTCGACTGCCTCTGGTGCCACGTGTCCGACGCACAGGCCCGTGGTGCCGCCGGAGAATCGGCCGTCGGTGAGCAGCAGGACGTCCTTGCCGAGTCCGGCGCCCTTGATGGCTCCGGTGATCGCGAGCATCTCGCGCATCCCCGGCCCACCCTTGGGTCCCTCGTAGCGGATGACCACGACGTCGCCCGCTGCGATGGTGCCGTCTTCGAGGGCGTCCATGGCCGCGCGTTCACGCTCGAAAACTCGTGCGGTGCCGACGAAGACGTCGGAGTCGAAGCCTGCGGACTTGACCACGGCCCCGCCGGGGGCGAGCGAGCCCTCGAGGATGGTGATGCCGCCGGTCGGGTGGATCGGCTTGTCAAGTGCGCGCAGTACCTTGCCGTCGGGGTCCGGGGGTGCGATGTGAGCGAGGTTCTGTGCCACGGTCTTTCCGGTGACCGTCATGCAGTCGCCGTGCATCAGGCCGGCGTCGAGCAGAGCCTTCATGACCACCGGAACTCCGCCGATCGCGTCGACGTCGGTCATGACGTGCTTGCCGAAGGGCTTGACGTCGGCCAGGTGCGGCACCTTTGCGCCGACTCGGGTGAAGTCGGCGAGGGTCAGGTCCACCTGGGCTTCGTGCGCGATGGCGAGCAGGTGCAGCACCGCGTTGGTCGAGCCGCCGAATGCCATGACGACGGCGATGGCGTTCTCGAAGGCTTCCTTGGTGAGGATGTCGCTGGTGCGGATGCCGCGTCGCAGCAGATCGACGACGGCCTCGCCGCTGGCGTGTGCGAATCCGTCGCGTCGGCGATCGGGAGCGGGGGGAGATGCGCTGCCGGGCAACGACATTCCCATCGCTTCGGCTGCGCTGGCCATCGTGTTGGCAGTGTACATTCCGCCGCAGGCACCTTCTCCGGGGCAGATGGCGCGTTCGATGGTGTCGACGTCGGCGCGCGACATCAATCCGCGTGAACAGGCACCGACGGCCTCGAAGGCGTCGATGATCGTCACCTGGTGCTCGCTGCCGTCGGACAGGGTCGCGAAACCGGGCAATGTGGAGCCGGCGTAGAGGAATACGCTCGCCAGATCCAGACGTGCTGCGGCCATGAGCATTCCGGGCAGCGACTTGTCGCAACCGGCGAGCAGAACGGAACCGTCGAGACGTTCTGCGCTGATGACGGTTTCGACGCTGTCGGCGATCACCTCACGTGAGACCAACGAGAAGTGCATGCCCTCGTGACCCATCGAGATGCCGTCGGACACCGAAATGGTGCCGAATTCCAGCGGGTAGCCGCCTGCGGCGTGGACGCCCTTCTTGACGGCCTTCGCCAGACGTTCGAGCGAGAGGTTGCACGGGGTGATCTCGTTCCACGAGGACGCGACACCGATCTGGGACTTGCCCCAGTCTTCGTCGCCCATTCCGACGGCGCGGAGCATGCCGCGGGCGGCGGTCTTCTCCAGTCCATCGGTGACGTCGCGGCTGCGCGGCTTGACGTCGATGCCTTCGTGGGGATTCTGCGGGGTCGTCATGACACTCCTGAGCGGTCGGCGAAAAATAATTCCTCGGTCGCGTCCCGGAGGTTCCGCTCCTGAGGTCGCATTCACCGTCAACCCTAAACCCGCGGGTTCGGCGCATCACGAACAGTGGTGGCCGAGGTGAGTCCTCGGCGGGATTTCTTCACCGCAAGTCCCCTCCACACAGTGACCAACGGCCCTGTCGTGCACTGCCAACGCGGGTCGACAGTGGTGGGCAGCCATCACCGTGCGGTGGGAGGTCGAGGAGAGACGATGAACGATCAGCCGGATTCTGCCGTGGTGGAGATGTTGGTGGAGCTTGCGTGCCGCGCTCCGTCGGTGCACAACAGTCAACCGTGGAGGTGGGTGTACTCCGAACACGGACTCGACCTGTTCACCGATCGGTCCCGACTGCTCGGGGCGATAGACCCGACCGAGCGGCAGATGGTGCTCAGCTGTGGGGCAGCGCTCGACCATCTGTGCACTGCAGCCGCTGCCTTTCGGTGGACGGCCGACGTCGAACCGATGCCGACGGCCGGTGCGCCGGACCATCTCGCTCGTATTCGATTGACCCACGACGCGCACCCTCGATCGCACGAGTTCGACCTGTTGGCTGCGATCAATCGCCGCCACTCGGATCGCCGGGCGTTCGGTCCGGTGCCGGACAACCGAATTCCCGCGCGCTACGTCGGTCACGGCGACGGAACCGACGACATCCGAACGACGTTCCTGTCCGCCGAGGCCAAGGAGACGCTGGCCACGGCGTCGAGGCTCAGCGCTAGCGTACGAAAGTACGACGCGACGTATCAGGCCGAGATCCGGTGGTGGGCCGGGCACTCGTTCCGATCGGGAGGAATTCCGCCGGAGGCTCTCACCGATCGTGCGGAGTCCTCCAGGGTGCAGGTGGGCCGAGCCTTTCCCGAACCACGCCGAGTCGGCAGAACGGAAACACGAGAGCCGGCGGCGGACGAGTCGACGGTGGTGATTCTCGGTACCGCGTCCGATGAACGCCTCGACTGGTTGCAGTGCGGGCGGGCCTTGTCCGCCTTCCTGCTGGCCGCAACCGCCGATGGTCTTGCGACCTGTCCTCTCACACATATGACCGAGCAGTCGGGCAGTCGACGCCTGGTCAAGTCCTTGGCCGCCGGACAGGGTGCGCCGCAGGTGCTGATTCGGATCGGTGCACCGGCGGTCGGCTCGCCTCTCGCCCCGACCCCGCGACGAGCGGTGTCGTCGGTGCTGTCGGTAGCTGCCCGCAGTACGGCAGGGGGCTCGCGCCGAACCACGTCCCTGTGACCGGGTATCACGCGTCGGACCGGTGACCAAAGGCTCTGTGGCGCGGCCGCTGTCGAGCTGTCCAATAGCAAGCGAGCATCCGAGAACGGATGACCGTCGACGGGCCCGGCCGTGTGGTCCGTCCGGACCGAGGACAGGAGATGGCCATGGTTCTGGAACACCATCAGAAAATCGTCGTGGGCGTGGATGGTTCGCCGAGCAGCATCTGCGCTGCACACTGGGCGGCATCCCTCGCCGAGCGGTTGAAGGCACCGCTGCACATCGCCGGGGCGGTGCAGCATCCCGCGTTCTACCTGGGCGAGTCCGCATCGGTCGTTCCCCTCGACATCTGGGACGAACAGCGTCGGGCGGCAGAACGCATCGTCACCGACGTTGCTGCCGCAGTGCTGGCCCGGCATCCACACAGCGCCGTGACCACCTCCGTGGAGGAAATGCCGGCGTGCTCGATGATGGTCGAACTCTCTCGCACCGCGCGCATGCTCGTCGTCGGCAATTCCGGTTCCGGGCCGATCGTGTCGGCGCTGTTCGGGAGCACAGCACAGCGGACATCGACCACGGCGTGGTGCCCGGTGATCGTGTGGCGCGAGGGAATCGACGCCGTCGACGCACCGATCCTCGTCGGCATCGACGGCAGTGCGACGAGTGAAGCCGCGGTCGAGCAGGCATTCGATCTGGCCTCGCGGTTCGACGTGCCGATGATTGCGGCACATGCCTGGAGCTCGTTGTCCCAGGGTGCCGCCTTGTCTCTGCCAGGATCGCCCGACGACATCGAGATCGAGCGCGAACAGCAGCTGTTGCTGTCCGAGTGCCTCGCCGGGTGGAGCGAGAAGTATCCGGATGTCACCGTGGAACATGTCGTACAGCAGGGCAATCCGGCACACCTGCTGATAGAGCAGTCCAAGCGGGCCGGAATCGTGGTGGTCGGCAGCCACGGGCGAGGAATCGTCGCCAGTGCCCTGTTCGGATCGACCAGCAGCAACCTCACCCGGCATGCACACTGCCCGGTGATGATCTGCAGGGACCGATGACCAACCGTACGGTGCCGAATCGACTGCGCCGCAAGGAAGAACGCCGGCGCGTTCTCGACGCGAGCACCGCGGACCGGCTCGCACGCAGCGCGACGCGGGCTCGGTTGATCGGCCACGATCACTTCGGCCCCACCGTCGACGTCGTGCCCTGCATCTGGATCGGGAGTCGGGTGTACTTCTACGCCGAGGGGCGGTCGCAGTTGGGTCGTAGCATGCTCGACTCGTCGGTCGTGCTGGAGTTCGACGCCGAGAATCCGGATCGCGCAACAGTCTCCACCGTCGTTGTGCACGGAATCGCGCGTCCCGTCCTGGATGTGCGAAGAGATGTCCTCGAACAGGCTCTGCCGCGGCCGCATTCGGAGGAACCGCCGATGCACCGCCTGGTCGGAGTGGTTCCTACGTCGGTCTCGGGCGTCGAACTGACATGCCCCGGCCGCACCACCCATCCGACACCGAACCATGCACCGCGGAGGACCACGACGATGAACGACGACGAGGCAGCAGAGATGTCGGGGGCGGTGGTGCTGGGGTCCGAGTCCATCACGGTCGACATCCCGGCGGACACGGGACCGAGAGTCTTTCCGGTGACCACGGCCGCGATCGGGGGCGCGGTCCATGCGGTGATGATCGCGGAGTACGGACCGATCGGTGGAGTCTCACCGGACGGGCATGTTCTCGCAACGGCCGTGCTCGACCGATGGCCGAATGCACGAGTGTTCGAGCGGCGCAGTACCGGTGACCGCGGTGCCGACCCGCGTGGCTACGAGTGCTTCTACGTCGAACTGGACTCGAGCGGCCGCCGATCCGATGCCGATCTCGAAGCGGTGTCCGCCCTCTTCCGCTGAGCGAACTTCGACCCCGAGAACTCCAGTTCGTGACCTTGTGCCCTGTTGCCCCCTCGTCCGCGGCGAAACACTCGAAGGACACACGATTCGGGAGAGTGGGTGGTTGCGGTGTTCGGCTACGACTTCGCTCGCTGGTGGCGCCTGGCACCGTGGAGCACCAATCCTCTGATGCGGGGCCGTGATCGGACTGCGGCTCTCGCTTTCGCGTGCGCGATGGCGGTGATTCTGGGACTCGTCCCCTTCGCCGCGCTGCTCGGATCGCTCACCTACGCCGATCTCGATGCCGCGGCGGCCCGAACGAGCGCCACCACCCAGCAGATCGATGCCCTGGTGACGAGTGAACCCACGCTGCGATCGGAAGACGGTGCCGTCTTCGACCACACCGAGTACTACGCGACCGTCGCCTGGGAATGGCCACCGGGACAGCGGCACAGCGACGAGGTTCGCCTTCCGGACGAAGCCGAACAGGGTGCCACAGTGTCGGTGCGAGTCGATACCGAGGGCAGGTGGGTTGCGGAGCCGTCGTCCGCGACGTCGAATGTCCTGTTGGGAATTGTTGCAGCCGTTGGCTTCTGGGTGGCATGCACGGTCGTTGTCCTCACCTGTCTTCAGGCGACGCGGTACTTCGACCGGCGCGCCAGAATGCGCCAGTGGGACCGCGACTGGCTGAAGTTCGAGACCGAACGTGGTCGAACCAAGGGGGATTCGGCATGAGGGACCTCGGCCACTTCGATGATGGACCGAGTGCTCTGACTGTGGGCGCGGTTGCAGATCTACGTTCGATTCGATTCGACTGCAAAGACAGTCGACCACGAGACGAGGAAGAATCATGAGCAATTCCACCGACCGCATGCTTCCCATCCTGGTGGGCATCGACGGCTCCAGTGAGGCCGATTCCGCGGCGCAGTGGGCGGCGACCTATGCGGCGAAGGTGCGCGCACCCCTGCGTTTGGTTCATGCAGTCCCCGAGGGGGATTGGTACGGATCGGCGGCATTCGTCGACGGCGGTGCGCTGGAGAGGGACCTGCGCACGATCGGACGCAAACATCTCGCCCGCGCTGCGGCCGCGATCCACGAGGCCGCACCCGAGGTGTCCGTCGATTCCGTCACCGCCGATGGAACCATCGCCTCGTACGTCTCGGATGCAGGCGCGGAACTGGTCGTGCTGGGATCGAGAAAGTCGAGCGCACTGAGGGACCTCACTCTCGGCAGCAACACGCTTCGAGCCGTGACGCATGCGCAGTGCCCGGTGCTGCTCGTGCGCAACGCCGTCGACAGCGTCGACCCCGCTCGTCCGATCGTGGTGGGGGTCGACGGAAGTGAGCAGTCGGATCGGGCGCTCGGTGCCGCGCTCGAGATCGCCCACACCCTCGGAATGCCGGTCGTCGCGGTGAACTATTGGGGATTCGCGGCTCAGGCAGGTCTCGGAACCGGATTCGAGGACGTCGATTGGGCGAATATTCGCGCACACGAGAAGCATTGGCTCGAAACGCATGTGGAGACCATGCACGAGAAGTATCCGGATGTTGCGCTGAGCACTGTGAGCGCGCAGTCGAGTCCGACGCGTGGTTTGCGGGCGATGTCCGCGTCGGCGTCGATGCTCGTGGTGGGCTGCCGAGGCCGGGGTGCTGTCCTCGGAACGATTCTGGGATCGGTCAGTCAGAATCTCGTCCACCACGCCGATTGCTCGGTGCTGATCGTGCGATGACCCAGCGCGATGAGTCACGCGGTCCGACGCGAGGCAGGTGGTGGTGAGCCGATGTCGCAGTGCGGTGGGCAGTTCGACGCCTCGTCGCCGGTGCCGCGGATGAGTACCGCCGCGATGACCGCACCGATCACCAGCAGTCCGGCGCATATCAGCATTGCGGTGTGGAAGCCGTCCGAGAACGTCTCCGGGGCAGAGTAATCAGACCCTGCGATACCGGCGAGCGCAGGCAGTGCGGCCACGGCGAGCAGTTGACTGGTGCGGGCCACGGCATTGTTGACTCCCGACGCGATTCCGGCGCGATCGGTGGACACCGCGCCCAGAACCGCTCCGGTCAGTGGGGCCACCAGAGCGGACAATCCGAGTCCGAAGACGACAACCGCGGGCAGAATGTCTGTGGCATAGGTGGATCCGGGCCCGATGCGGAGCATGAGCACCAACCCCAGTGCTGCCAGCAGTGGTCCCACGGTCATCGGAATACGCGGTCCTATGCGTCCGGCGATGCGCCCCGCGCGGGCGGACAGCGCCAGCATGAGAGCGGTGATCGGTAGCGTGGCCACTCCGGCCGCTATGGGCGAGTAACCCACGGCGAACTGCAGCTGCAGCACCAGAAGGAAGAACACTCCGCCCAGGGCCGCGTAGACGGCGAACGTCACGAGATTGGCCGCCAGAAACACTCGCGATGCGAACAGCGACGGCGGGACCAGTGGATCGTGTGAGCGTCGCTCGATCACGACGAACACAGCGACGGCCGCGACGCCGAGAAGCACTGCCGGAACCTGTGATTCGATCAGCCCGTAGGTCAGCAGCCCCAATGCTGCCGCCACCGCCACCGCGCCCGGTACGTCGAGCCGACCGGCCGCATGCGGATCTCGGCTTTCCGGAACATGTTTCGCCGCCACCCAGACCACCACGACGGCGAGCGGGATGTTGATCAGGAACACCGAACGCCACCCGACGGCGTCGACCAACCAGCCCCCGAGCAACGGACCGACCGCCGACGCGACGCCGCCCAGCCCCGACCACAGACCGATTGCAGCTCCGCGATCCTCGGCCTTGATGGAGGCCGATATCAGCGCGAGCGAACCCGGCGTCAGCAAGGCCGCACCGACGCCCTGAAGTAGTCGCGCCGCGATCAGCACCTCGATACTCGGAGCCAGCCCGCACAGCACCGATGCGGCCGCGAACCAGACGGTGCCCCAGACGAACACCCGCCTGCGCCCCAGTCGGTCACCGAGGGAGCCGCCCAACAAGATCAGCGAGGCCAGGGCCAGGGTGTAGCCGCTCAGAGTCCACTGCAGACCGGTGACGCCTGCACCGAGGTCGCGGCCGATAGCAGGCAACGCGATATTGACCACGGTGGCGTCGAGCATCGCCAGAGCCGAACCGAGCACCGTGGCTGCGACGATCCAGCGGCCCCTCGCGCTCGAGAGTGTGATGCCCTCAGCGGTCACAACCGTTCGACGCAGACGACGAAGTTGCGTGAGTCCTTCTCGAATCCGTACAGCGCCGGGTCGGGGCAGTCGTCGACGGACGAGGTGCCCTGCAGGATGGTCACGACGCGGCGGGTGTCGGCACCGGGGGTGGCGCAGTCGATCCGCTGAGCGAATTCACCGACGAGGTCCATGCATCCGCCGACCTGCCAGTCGATGTCGAGGCACAGAGCTCCCTGTTCGATGTCGAAGTAGGTCTCGTAGTAGTACTGATCGGCGTCCTCGGGGCATTCGGCCGAGGTGGGCGTCTTGGCGAAGACGACGTAGTTGGACTCCGCAGACCCGCAGGTCGCGTTGGCGATGGCCGCCTCGTCGACGGTGCCGCCCAGGTTGACGCACTCGCCGATCTCCACGTCGATGTCGACACTGCCGCCGTCGTCGATGTCGGTGGTCGGTGGTGTGGTGGGAGGGTTGGTGGTCGTGGTGGCGGGAATGGTGGCACCGGAGATGGCGACGGCGGTACCGGACACCTCGGAGGCGCACCCGCCGAGTATCAGGGCCGCGCACGACGACAGCGCGAGAACGAGAGCGCGGACCGAACGGTTGGATGACGTCATGGTGAGTCCTGCCCTCGTAGGTTCGAGCGTGCCGTGTCCGTCGACCGTGCTCGTGTAGAAAATATCCGACTCGCTTGTCGGCTGCATGAGGCAGGATGAACTGCGTGGATCTTCCTCTTGCCGTGCCGGTCGCGCCGATGCTCGCCAAAGCCGCGAAAGTGGTGCCCGCCCAGCCCGAAGACGGGCCTGCGGTGTGGTCGTACGAGCCGAAATGGGACGGGTTTCGCGCCATCGTCTTCCGTGACGGTGACGAGGTGGTGCTCGGGTCACGCGGGGGAAAGGACCTGGCCCGCTACTTCCCGGAGTTGGTGGCGGCGATCAAGGCCGAGCTACCCGAGAAGATCGTCGTCGACGGCGAGATCGTCGTACCGCGCGAGAAGAACGGTTCCACGCGCCTCGACTGGGAGTCGCTGTCCGAACGGATTCATCCCGCAGCGAGTCGGGTGACGATGCTCGCGGAGAAGACTCCGGCGCAGTTCATCGGCTTCGATCTGTTGGCCGTCGGCGACGAGGATCTGACGGCCGAGCCGTTCTCGACCCGCCGCGCGAGATTGCTCGACGCGGTGGGAACGGGTGGCCCGAGTTGTTTCGTCACCTCCGCCACCGATGATGCGGCCGTGGCCGAGGACTGGTTCGAGCGTTTCGAAGGTGCCGGGCTCGACGGTGTGGTGGCCAAGAAACTCGACGGGATCTATCTGCCGAACAAGCGCGAGATGATCAAGATCAAGCATGCGCGTACCGCGGACTGCGTGTTGATCGGCTATCGAATCCACAAGTCCGGCAACGGTATCGGATCCTTGCTACTCGGTCTCTACGATGGCGACGATCTGCGGATGATCGGCGGTGCGTCGGCGTTCACCGACAAGCGCCGGTTGGAACTGCTCGAAGAACTCGAACCGCTCCGACTCGGTGACGACGTCACGTACGACGGTGAGGCGACCCGCTGGAATTCGTCCAACGACCGCAACTGGATTCCGGTGCGCATCGAGCGGGTCATCGAGGTGGCCTACGACCAGATGGAAGGGGCGCGGCTGCGGCACGTGGCCAGGTTCCTACGCTGGCGGCCCGATCGTGATCCACGCTCGTGTGCCTACGACCAGCTCGAGGTTCCGGTGCGCTACGACGTTGCCGACGTGATTGCCGGGGGACGATAGACATGGCCGCGAAAACGCCTCCCGCGTTCGTGCAGGTCGGCGAGCGCGAAGTACGAGTGTCGAGCCCCGATCGCGTGATCTACGAGGCGACCGAACGTACTCCGGAGATCACCAAACTGCAGGTGTGCGAGTACTTCGCGGCCGTCGGGGAGCCGCTGATGCGGGTGATCGGAGATCGCCCCACCGCGATGGAACGGTGGCCCGACGGCTATCGCGAGGGCATGCGGTTGGCGCTCGGCCCCCAGGACAAGGAGGGCGACGGCTTCTATCAGAAGCGGTTGCCCAAGGGCGCTCCCGAGTGGATAGAGACGGTGAAGATCGCGTTCCCCAGCAAGCGCACCGCCGAGGAACTGTGTCCGTCCGAACCCGCGTCGCTGGTGTGGGCGGCGCAGATGGGTACGTTGACGTTTCATCCGTGGCCGGTCCGTCGACCGGACGTCGACCATCCCGACGAGTTGCGTCTCGATCTCGATCCGCAACCGGGTACCACGTTCTCGGACGCGTTGCGAGTAGCCGATGTGACGCGAGAGCTGTTGGAGGAGTTGGGCTTACGGGGATATCCGAAGACGAGCGGGAATCGGGGTATCCACATCTACGTTCGCATCGAGCCGCAATACACCTTCGAGCAGGTGCGTCACGCGGCCATCGGTCTGGGTCGAGAACTCGAACGGCGCGACGACGGGGTGACCACCAACTGGTGGAAAGAGGAACGCGGAGAACGCATCTTCATCGACTACAACCAGAACAACCGCGACCGAACCATCGCCAGCGCCTGGAGTCTGCGGGCTCGACCGGGCGCGACGGTGAGCACTCCGATGGCGTGGTCACAGTTGGCCGACGTCACCGATCCACGTGAATACAACCTCGTGACGGTGCCGGAGCTTGTTCGGGACGGCGACCCGTGGGCCGATATGGACGAGCAGGCCTACTCCCTCGAACCTCTTCTGCACCTGTGGGAAACCCTGCCCGGCGGAGAGCTGAACTTCCCGCCCGATTACCCCAAGATGCCCGGAGAACCGCCACGAGTGCAGCCCTCGAAAAAGGTTGCCGAGCACTGGGATGCGGAGGGGAATCGCACGGACAGCTGATCCTCGAGCAGGTCGATCACACCGTGCCCACGTGTCGTTTCGCTTCGCGGTCGGCTTTGATGCCGCTCGTCGTGAGAATGACGGCTCCGCCGAGTGCCAGGACCACCGAGAGCGTCAGCATGGTCGTGGCGGGGACCGAGCCCAAGACCAGTAGCCCTGCGATCGACACCGCTGATGCGAGGCAATGGGCGGCACCTGCCATCATGTACGCATACGCGGCTCGATGGCCGGCGACCCAGGCTTTCTTGCTGGACTTGGTTGCCCGCGTCTTGATGCCGATCAGCGAATTGGGTTCTTGCTCCGGGTCTTTGGTCGCCAATGCGGTCACCCATACCGTCAGCGACAGCACGAACAGTGTCAGTGCGATCGCTCCCGTTACCGCGCGCGCGGATTCTGCGTCCACGGTCGATCCCCCCACCTCGGTGCTGTACGCCTCACTGCAGCATACCGGCCGGTCGGCTTCGGTGGAGTGAGAATTTCTTCCACCCTGCCCACGATCACATGGATTCGAGCTCCCGGATCAACGTCGCCGCATCGTACGGTCCGATATGCCGGGTGAGATTCTTGTCGCCGCGTCCCAGGTAGAACGTCGGGGTGCCGTCGACGTCCGAGGAGGTGGCGTCGAGTTCGTCGTCCTCGACGCGTACCACGTAGTCGCCGGTACGGATGTCGTCCTCGAATCTGTCCATGTCCAGGCCGAGTTCACGTGCGTAGCCGTCGATGTCGTCGGGCTCGAGTGCGTCGCTGTTACGGAACAACACGTCGGCCATCTCCCAGAACTTGCCCTGCGCGGCTGCGGCCTCGCTGGCGTACGCCGCGTAGCGAGCGTGTGGGTGATAGTCGTCGAGCGGCAGGTGCCGGTAGACGTATCGAAGGTCGTCGCCGAAGTGCTTGCGTACCTCGGCGACACTGCCGGTTGCCTTGCTGCAGAACGGGCATTCGAAATCCGCGTACTCCACGATGGTCAGTGGTGCATCCACCGGGCCGCGGATGTGATCGCGCCTGGCGTCGACCGGACGCAGAATGCGAAGGGATGCTTCGGCCTTCGGAGGATGAATCTTCTCGTCGATCCGGAAGAGGACCCAGCCGAGCAGTGCGGCGATCACCGAGGCCACCAACACGCCGACCCGTGCTTCGTCGGCCAGCAACGGGTCGTCGAGCGCGAGATCGATGATGAACAACGAGATCGTGAATCCGATTCCGGACATCGCGGCACCGCCTGCGATGTGGGAGAGCGTCAGTCCTGGAGCCAAGGACGACGGTCTCAACTTCGCGAAAACAGCAGATGCAGCGGTGATTCCGACGAGCTTGCCGAGAACGAGACCGGCGATGATGCCCCAGGTGAGCGTCGAGGTCGACGCGGCTTTCAGAGTGTCCGAGCTCAGCACGACTCCGGCGTTGGCGAGCGCGAAGATCGGCACGATGATGAAGGCCGTGTACGGCTGGTAGAGCCGCATGAGACGTTCGTTGACCGACACCGCGCGATCGAGTCCGAGACGGGCGGCTCGGGCGTATTCGGGATTGGGCGACTGCCGGAACGCGCGTGTCAGATCCGCCGCGCGTTCCACCTCGGTGCGGCGCGGCGGATAGACCGGAAGAATCAACGCGATCATCACTCCCGCGAGGGTGGGGTGAACTCCGGACTCGTACATCGCAACCCAGGTGAACAGTGCAACGACGAAGTACCCGACGCCGCGCCACACCTCGAGCCGACGCAGTAGGAAGATCAGCGCCAGACCGACGAACGCCAGCACCAACGGCACCACGTCGAGGTTGTCGGTGTAGAAGAAGGCGATGATCGCCAGCGCGCCCACATCGTCCGCGACAGCGAGCGTGAGCAGGAAGATGCGCAACCGAGCGGCCTTCTTCGGGCCGAGGACGGCGAGTGCCCCGAGGAGGAACGCGGTGTCGGTGGAGATCACGACGCCCCATGCCTGGGCGGCGGGCCCGGACGGATTGAAGGCGAGAAACAGCAACGCCGGCGCGGCCAGACCGGCAACCGCCGCGACGATTGGGATGGCGGCACGAGATCGGTCGGTGAGCTCACCCATCGCGAACTCACGCTTGACCTCGAGCCCGACGACGAAGAAGAACAACGCCATGAGCCCGTCGTTGACCCAGTGGGCGAGGTCGAGGGAGATGCCGTGCTCGCCGACGGTGACGGAGAGTTCGGTGTGCCAGAACGACTGGTAGGTCTCGCCGAAGGGTGAGTTGGCCCAGATCAGCGCGATCAGTGTCGCTGCGAGCAGGAAGCCCGCCGCCAGGGTTTCGCTGTTCTTCTCGCCGCGGGCCCGCGAGATCCGTTCGGCGAAACGTGCCATGGGCCGATTCGTCGGCGTGATCTGATCTGCCATCTGCGGCCCGCATCCTCTCGAAGAGTGTTGTGAAGCAGTCTGTACCAACGTGTGGGTCGACGGTTTGCTTCCTTGCAGGTGACAGCCCGCAGAGTAACGTTATTGCGCTGTCGAACTCGCCGCACGGCGAGGGAGATGTGCACAACATATTCGATGAAGGGCATTAGTCCGTCCGGAAACGGGAATACGAGCCCGACTCACCCCTGCCACGAAGGAACATCCATGCGTGATTTCATCTGCCGCAAATGCGGACAGAAGCTGTCGTTCGAGAACTCACTGTGTCTGAGCTGCTCGAGCGCGCTCGGCTTCCATCTGCCGAGCAGAGCTCTGCTGGTGCTCCCCGACAAGGCCGACGACGGTGTCGCAGAGGCCGAGGTGGACGGCACCACGTGGAAGATGTGCGCCAACCTCAACACGGCGCGCTGCAACTGGCTCGTCGACACCGACGACAGCGACGATCTCTGCGTGTCGTGCCGGCTCACGCGTACTCGCCCCGCCGACGACGACGTCGACGCGATGGCCGCCTACGCGGATGCCGAGACCAACAAGCGTCGAGTCGTACTCGAACTGACCGAATTGGGCCTGCCCATCGTCGGCCGGGACGAGGACGACACGACGGGACTGACGTTCGATCTGCTCTCGAGCGCGAACCAGCAGGTGATGACCGGCCACGACAACGGTCTGATCACCCTCGACCTCGCCGAGGGCGACGACGTGCACCGCGAACAGTTGCGTGTGGCGATGTCCGAGCCGTATCGCACCCTGGTCGGACACTTCCGTCACGAGATCGGCCACTACTACCAGATGGTGCTGGTCGGCAACGGTGAGCACCGCGCGGCGTTCGAGGAGCTCTTCGGCGATCCGGATTCCGATTACCAGGCCGCACTCGATCGCCACTACAGCGAGGGTGCGCCGGCCAACTGGGAGGACGATTACGTCTCCTCCTACGCCACCATGCACCCCGCCGAGGACTGGGCCGAAACGTTCGCGCACTATCTCCACATCCGTGACACGCTCGACACGGCTGCAGCCTTCGGTATGGCCCCGGCCGGTTCGACGCTGGAGAGCCCGCTGCCGGGTGACGTCGGTTTCGATCAGATCATCGAGTGGTGGCTGCCGTTGTCGTGGGCACTGAACCAGATCAACCGGTCGATGGGCCACCAGGACCTCTACCCGTTCGTGCTGCCTGCGACCGTCGTGAAGAAGATCGGATTCGTCCACTCGCTGATCGCCCCCAGCACACTCTGATGCCGGGCTAACGGTCCTCCCGGATTTGCAACCGGGGCGTATCCTGTGGTGTCGGCACTTCGCCGATACCGGGACGCGCCCCGGCGCAGCAGGACGAGGTGACCGCCATCAGCGAGCAGACACTGGACTCGACCGCCCAACCGCGCGTCACGGACTTCGAGCTCAGCCGACGACTGGCCGAGGTCGCCGAGAGACTACGTCGGCAGCACTCCGATCCCGATCGGGTCCTGGCCACGATCACCGAGGCGGCGGTGGCCAACATCCCGTCCGCCGAATTCGCGTCCATCACGACGGTGTTGCAGGGCAAGTTCGTGCACAGTGCGGCCCTCGTCGGCGAGGTGGCGGGCCACTGCGACAAGATCCAGGAGCAGCTGGGCGAAGGTCCCTGCCTCGAATCGGCGATCGAACAGACCACCATCAGGATCGACGACATGGACAGCGATTCTCGCTGGCCACAGTTCACCGTCGCCGCCTCGGCGCTGGGTGTCAAGAGCATGATCTGCTTCCAGCTCTACGTCGAGGGCTTCAACTTCGGCGCGTTGAACCTCCACTCCACCCGAACGAACGCCTTCTCGGCCGAGGCCGAATCGATCGGTTCGCTGTTCGCTGCGCACGCGGCCATCGCGTTCTCCACCGCGCGTGAAGAACAGCAGATCCGGGCGGCATTGACGAGCCGAGACCTGATCGGTCAGGCCAAGGGCATGCTGATGGAGCGCTACAACCTGAACTCGCAGGCAGCTTTCGCTTTGTTGGCCAAGCTCTCGCAAGACACCAACGTCAAGCTCGCCGACCTCGCCGCGCAGCTGGTCGCCGACGCGGCCGAATCGTCCGACTGAGTCGATTCACCGCACGTCGAGGCCGTCGGTGCTCGCGACCGACACGGCCGGGCTGTCCGAGGCGACGAAGACCTCGATCCGGACGTCCTCGTCCAGATAGCGACTCAGTAGTGCCAATCCCGGTGTGGCGGCGATGATCTCGTGAACGCGGTCACCCGAGATCGGGTAGTCGTCCACGTCGTGACGCCAGTGTGCAGCCACCAGGGTGCCCTCGGCTTCGAGGTGCTCGACGACGCGCGTCATCGCCGACGACAGGTCGTCGGCGTCGAGGTAGTACCCGACCTCGCTGATGACGACGAGATCGAACGTCGCCTCGGGTGTGGGCAGGGTCGACCAGTCGTCGGACAGCGACCACAGCGCGAATTCGACTGCAGCAGTGTCACCTACGCGCCTCCGTGCCGAATCGAGGGCGCTGTGCACCACATCGGTCGAGACCACGTGATCGCACCGGATCGCCAACTGTTCGGTGAGCACCCCGATGGAGCAGCCGGGTTCGAGCGCGCGCCGATACTGCGGTTTCGGCAGCGAGGCCATGGTCAGCGCGTATTTGCGACGCTCGTACCACTTGCTGTCGAGCATGAACGGATCGTCCTTGTCCGCATAGACGGTGCGGAAGTACTCGGCACCGAGGCTTGTTCGAGAACCCTCGCTCACGCGAACACCACCTCGAACGGTCGCCGGTACCGAGCCAATATGTGCGGCGGCAACACCGCTCGGTCCGCAGGGTGATCGGACAGTGGGCGGATCTGCGAATCGAACTGCTCGATCGACGCTCGTTTGGCGTCGAGGGTGTGCGGCGGCAGGTCGATGCGGCGTCCACGTGTCCACGGCACGGCAGGATGATTCGGAGTTGCCCAGTGCCACATCCAGATCGGGTACTCCACCACCGGTATCCCGACGGTGTTCGCCGCGGTGAGACAGGCCCGCGCGGTGGCTTCGTGGTCGGGATGGCCGTCCCCGCGCCACGGCGTCAGACACCAGGTGCCGGGGGTGGCGTCGAGCAGCGGCATCAGCGCATCGGCCACCGCGCTCTCGTGGTTCTCGACGTCACCGTCTCCGATCTGCAGACGGATCGGGGAGTGGTCGATCCCCAATTCGGCCAACGCGCGCTCGGACTCGGCGGGGCGACGCGCACGCAGATCCTCTGCCGTGACGGTGGGGGAACCGGGATGAGAGCCGTCGCCGTCGGTCACGGCGACCACCCGAACATCGACGCCCGATGCCGCAGCCAGAGAGAGCAGGCCGCCGACGCCGAGCACCTCGTCGTCCGGGTGCGGGGCGACGACGACCATGGTGAGGACGTCCTTCCACTGCAGGCCGGGAATGGACCAGTCGGCCGACATCCAGTCCGATTCGGCTGTGCCGACATCGGTTTCGGCATCGAATGCGTTCTCTACCAAGGGTTGTCCTCCTCTGCGATGTCGTGCCCGAGGGCTTCCAGGTCGCGCT
The DNA here is from genome assembly GCF_002258545.1 of Rhodococcus sp. 05-2255-3B1. Lineage (NCBI taxonomy): Bacteria > Bacillati > Actinomycetota > Actinomycetes > Mycobacteriales > Nocardiaceae > Rhodococcus > Rhodococcus sp. 05-2255-3B1. The sequence goes on from NZ_NOZC01000012.1 coordinate 16,780, forward strand.
CGGCGTGACTCTGCCGCAGGTAGACGGTGAGATCTGCGACGCGTCGGGCGTGTTGGGAATCGCTGCACAGCGGGCCTGCACCGAGAGCGCGCCCGACGCGGTCGATGCACTGAGTTGCCGCATCCTCGACCACAGCCCGCACGATGCGGGCCCGGGTTCGGGCGCGACCGGATCGGTCGAACGGATCGGCATCCACCTCCGCTGCGGCGGTGGTCAGTGCGCTCGACGCCGCTCCGAGTGCGGCCGCGATGGCACCGAGATGTGCAGTACGGTGCGGATCGGGTCTGTCGCGGACGGCAGCATGAAGCGTGTCCGCCACCGCGCATGCGCTCCCGAACCAGGCTGCCGACACCCCGATCGCCCCGTGCCAGAAGCCCGGTCGTGTGAGGTAGTCGGTCGGGCCGCCGACCGCAACGGCAGGGACACTGTCGAAGGCGACCGAGCCGGAATCGCTCTCGCTCATCCCCACTGCATGCCACGTGTTCGGTACCGGAGTTGCGCCCGGGTGCGTCAGGTCGACGGCGAACAGCCGAGGACTGCCCTGCACGCGTGCAGTCACGAGCGCATGGGTACACAATGACGCGCCCGAGCACCACGGTTTCGTCCCGGTGAGAACCCAGCCCGAATCACCGGGCACCGCTTCGAGAATCGGAGCAGGCGGTTCCGCAGCCCACACTCCCCAGATCTGCCCACGCTGTGGCGTCGGGCCGTCGAGTTCGTGCAGGATCGCGATCGCGTCGGTATGCGCTTCGGACCACCGGCCCAGCACCGTGTTGTGCCGACTCAGGGCGGCGAGCGATTGCCAGCGCAGATCGGTGTACCCCGAGCCGGGCAGCGCGAGGTCGAGACGACCGTCCGCCTCGAACGCCAAGAACGCGGCGCGCAGCCCGGTGTCGACGTCGGCTCGGTCGGTGGATTCGAGAAAACCGGTCTCGCTCATGCGGTGGCCTCCAGGGCACGTAGGAATCCGGCCATGCCGTCGGGCGCTCGGCCGCGCAGCCGACCCGACGTCGTGACCGGAATGTCGCACACCCGACGGCACTCGAAGCCGCCGAGCTCGAGGCGTCGGACCAGATCGTGGTCCTCGCCGGTGGTAAGAGGTGCAAATCCGCCGATGGAGAGATACTCCGCCGCTCGGACGCCGAGGTTGGCACCGTGCACGTGTGGGTGGCCGAACTCGTTTCGATAGTGCGCGTCGTACGACGACCGCAACCCGAGGTTCTCCTCGATGTGACCCTCGAAATCGACTGCCACCGTTCCGGCCACTGCCCGAGCGCCGTCGGCGGCGTGTCGGAGATGGCCGAGCAGCCAGTCCTCACCCACCCGGGTGTCGGCATCGGTGGTGGCGAACCACGTCGATGCGCTGTGTTCGGGGCCGTGCGTCGCGAATCCGGCAGCTCTGGCCGCGCCGACGTTGCGGTGTGCCACCTCGAGAGCCGACACGGACGGGTGACGTGCCGCGATGCGCGCAGAGTCGTCGGTGCACGCATCGAGCACGACGATCGTCGAGACGGACACCGAGGCCACATCGCGGACTCGGCGTTGTGCTCGTACCAGGGCGGTCAGGCAGGCGTCGAGCAGATCCTGCTCGTTGTGCGCGGGTACGACGACGACGATGTGGGTGACGGGGGTGCGGGGGAAAGCATCGGAGATCACGGTCCACCCTTTACGGACACCGGACGAAGAAGAGTCCGTTTCGGAAACCGCCGGTGTCTGGACGGGATGTGCTCCCATCGCACATACCCGTTCCCCGGCTGCCGACACATCCGCCGCAGCCTGGTGAGACGGCTCCGGGACCGGTTGCGAGAAGATACCCGTACCGGTGGTTTCTTTCGTCCGTTTCGGGGATATCCGATTAGCAAATGTCGGGGCGGTATGTGTTAATGGGCGTTGCCCCGCGGCAGCACAGTTCGCGGGTGTCGCGACGCAGCACGAAGGATGGTCGGGTTACATGGCATCACCGGTTCGCACACGCAGATTCGCCCGTATCGGCGCGATCGTTGCAGGTACAGCCCTTGCCACGTCCGCCGCATTCGGCTCGGCACAGGCCGCGCCACTGTGGCCGGGCGGCCCGGACGTCTCCATCCCCGGGATGCCGGGATCGTCGGATCCGGCTGCACCCGCGCCGCAGCAGCTCACCCCGCAGCTCGCGCCCGCGAACTTCTCCGATCCGAGCATCAGCCCCTCGGGCGGCGAGGTCGTCGGAGTCGCGCAGCCCATCGCCATCCGCTTCGACGAGGCGATCGGCGATCGTGACGCGGCGCTGCGCGCCATCCGCGTCACCTCCAACCCGTCCGTACCCGGGCACTTCTACTGGATCAACGACACCCAGGTCCGGTGGCTGCCCAACGAGTTCTACCCGGCGCACACCCAGGTGACCGTCGAGGCGGGCGGAGCGAAGGCCGAATTCTCCACCGGCGACTCCATCATCACCACGGCCGACGACAACACCAAGCAGATCACCGTCACCCGCAACGGCGAGGTGGTCCGCACCATGCCCACCTCGATGGGCAAGGTCGGGCACGAGACCCCCAACGGCACCTACATCGTCGGCGAACGATTCCGCGACATGTACATGGACTCGTCCACCTACGGCGTCCCCGTGGACTCCGAGGAGGGCTACCGCACCTACGTCGAGTACGCGACGCGCATCTCCTACAGCGGCATCTTCGTGCACGCTGCTCCGTGGTCGGAGTCGCAGCAGGGCTACTCCAACGCCTCGCACGGCTGCCTCAACGTCAGCACCGAAGACGGCAAATGGTTCTTCGAGAACGCCCAGAAGGGCGACCCGGTCATCGTCGTCAACACCGACGGCGGCACCCTCAGCGGATCCGACGGTCTCGGAGACTGGAACCGCTAGAGCGGCTTCGCCGCATGTGCACGGAACTTCGTAGCCCACTACGAAGTTCCGCTCACATAGGTTGGTCTGTACGACGGTGAGCGTTGGGGCTCAGTTCACCATTCGTTAGCCGCGACTGAGCACAGTCCTCGCGGTGAGTGCAACAACCGAACGAGTGCTGCCCACGGCACGCGAGAAGCGATTCTTCTCCCGGCCGTGGACCGATTACGCACTGTTCCTGATTCTCGTGGGCCCCAATCTGGTTCTGCTGGGCGTGTTCACGTATCGGCCGCTGGTGGAGAACTTCCAGTTCTCGTTCTTCGACTGGAACCTGTCCTCGCCCACGTCCACGTTCGTCGGATTCGACAACTACCGCGAGTGGGCCTCCCGCGAGGACACCTGGCAGATCGTCGGCAACACCGTCGTGTTCACGGTCGCCGCGGTGGTGGGTTCACTGGTTCTCGGTCTGGTGCTGGCGCTGCTGCTCGATCGAAAGCTCAGGGGCCGCAACTTCGTTCGCTCCGCCGTGTTCGCTCCGTACGTCATCTCGGGTGCAGCGATCGGTATCGCATTCCAGTTCGTCTTCGACCCCAACTTCGGGCTCGTCCAGGATCTGATGCGACGCTTCGGCCTCGGTACCGTCCCGGACTTCTATCAGGACCCGAAGTGGGCGATGGTCATGATCACCGTGACGTACCTGTGGAAGAACCTGGGCTACACCTTCGTCATCTACCTCGCGGCTCTGCAGGGTGTGCGCAAGGAACTGATGGAAGCGGCCGAGATCGATCAAGCGAGCCGCTGGACCACGTTCCGCAAAGTGCTTCTGCCGCAACTGCGCCCGACGACGTTCTTTCTGTCGATCACGGTGCTGCTCAACTCGCTCCAGGTCTTCGACATCATCAACGTCATGACGCGCGGTGGCCCGCTGGGCACCGGCACCACCACGATGGTCTACCAGGTCTACGAGGAGACGTTCCGCAACTTCCGGGCCGGCTACGGTGCCACGGTCGCGACGATCCTGTTCCTCGTCCTGCTGATCGTCACCCTCGTGCAGGTACGAATCATGGATCGAGACGATCAACGATGACAGTGACGAACAGGCCTCGGACGGCAATGCCGGAGAAGGTGCCGGGGCCACGCGACCAGCAACGTGCGCGACGCAGCGCGAACATCCTCGGATACGCGGCCATGGTCGCCGTCCTGCTGATGATCGGGCTGCCACTGTTCTGGATCCTGATCACCTCCTTCAAGGATCGACCCGACATCTACGTTCAGCCGGTCACGTGGTGGCCCAGCGTGTTCCATCCGCAGAACTACGACGAGGCGACGACGGAGGTGCCGTTCTTCACGTATCTGCGCAACTCCATCATCATCACCACGGCCGTGTCGTCCATGAAGTTCGTCCTCGGGGTTCTCAGTGCCTACGGACTGGTGTTCCTGCGCTTCCCGGGCAAGAACGTCGTCTTTCTCGTCATCATCGCCGCCCTCATGGTGCCCAATCAGATCACCGTCATCTCCAACTACTCGCTCATTTCCGAGTTGGGGTGGCGGAACTCGTTCCAGGGCATCATAATTCCGCTGGTAGGGGTCGCCTTCGGTACGTTCCTGATGCGCAACCACTTCCTGTCGCTGCCACCGGAGATCATCGAGGCCGCGCGGATGGACGGTGCCGGACCGGTGCGGCTGATGTTCCGGGTGATCCTGCCGCTGTCCGGCCCGACCATGGTCGCCTTCGCCATCATCACGATCGTCACCGAATGGAACGAGTACCTCTGGCCGTTCCTGATGTCCGACGACTCGTCCGTCGCACCGCTTCCGGTCGGGTTGACGCTGCTCCAGAACAGCGAGGGCTACACCAACTGGGGCGCGGTGATGGCCGCGACGGTGCTGACCATTCTGCCGATCCTTCTCGTCTTTCTCGTCCTGCAACGCCACATGATCAAGGGCCTCACCTCCGGTGCGGTCAAGGGCTGATTCACCTCACTATCAGGAGTCGAACACCATGGCACACATCATCAATCGGCGTGGCTTCCTCACGCTCACCGGTGCGGCCGCAGCCGCCGCAGCCCTCGCTGCGTGCAGCGGCCCCGGATCGGGTGGGTCGGGCGGCGAGGCTGTCGAAGGCGACGCGAACACCATCAACTTCTGGTCGAACCACCCCGGCAAGTCCCAGGAGTTCGAGAAGGAACTGATCTCGCGCTTCCAGGCCGAGAACCCCGGCCTGACGGTCAATCTCATCGACGGTGGCAAGAACTACGAGGAGGTGTCGCAGAAGTTCAACGCGGCGCTGTCCGGCAACGATGTGCCCGACGTCGTCGTGCTCTCGGACGTCTGGTGGTTCAACTACGCCCTCACCGGTGCGATCGAGCCGCTCGACAAGCACTTCTCCGCGGCAGGCGTCGACCAGTCCGACTACGTGGATTCGCTGCTGGCAGACTACAACTGGAACGGCAGCCACTGGGCATTGCCGTACGCGCGCTCGACGCCGCTGTTCTACTACAACAAGGCCGTCTGGCAGCAGGCCGGACTGCCCGATCGCGGGCCGGCCACCTGGCAGGAGTTCGACGAATGGGGCCCGCGTATTCAGGCCGTCGTCGGAAACGGCAAGCTCGCTCACGGTTGGGGTAACGCCGTCGACTACCTCGGGTGGACGTTCGAGGGACCCATCTGGACGTTCGGGGGATCGTACTCCGATCAGTTCGAGCTCAAATTCGACGACCCCAATACCATTGCGGCAGGCAAGTTCCTGCAGGACATGATCCACACCAAGAAGTACGCCGCGGTCTCCAACGACATCGCCAACGACTTCGCTGCCGGCATCATCGCGTCCACCATCGCCTCCACCGGCGACCTGTCCACCATCAAGGGCGGGGCGGCGTTCGAGTTCGGTACCGCGTTCCTGCCTGCCACCGAGGGGACCCCAGGTTGCCCCACCGGCGGAGCCGGTCTGGCCATTCCGGCGAAGATCTCGGACGAGCGAAAGGTCAACGCGCTCAAATTCATCGATTTCGTCACCAACGGTGCCAACACCGCGTACTTCTCCCAGAACACCGGCTACATGCCGGTCCGCAAGTCTGCGCAGCAGGACCCGTCGGAGATCGCATTCCTCGAGGCGAACCCCAACGCGAAGACGGCCGTGGACCAGTTGGCGCTGACGCGTTCGCAGGATTACGCCCGCGTGTTCGTCCCCGGCGGCGACAAGATCATCGGTAGTGGACTCGAGCAGATCGCGTTGCAGAATGCCGATGTCGCAACGACATTCGCATCCGTCTCGGATCAGTTGCAGCAGATCATCGACCGCCAGATCACCCCGAAGCTGCCGAAGTAATGGCCGCCGTTCACTACGCCGGTGTTTCGCACCGGTACCCGGGTGCCGATTCGCTCGCTGTCGACAACCTCGAACTCGACATCGCGGACGGTGAATTCATCGTTCTCGTCGGACCTTCGGGCTGTGGGAAGTCGACGAGTCTGCGAATGCTCGCCGGTCTCGAGTCCGTCGAAAGCGGTCACATCGACATCGGCGGAGTGGACGTCACGTCATTGGCCCCGCGGGCCAGGGATGTCGCGATGGTGTTCCAGAACTACGCGCTGTACCCCAACATGACCGTCGGCGACAACATGGGCTTCGCGCTGCGCAATGCCGGAATGAGCAAGTCCGACACAGCAGCACGAGTACTCGATGCCGCGAAGATGCTCGAGCTCGAGCCGTTGCTGAACCGCAAGCCCGGCAAGCTCTCGGGCGGACAGCGACAGCGAGTGGCCATGGGGCGCGCCATCGTGCGTCAACCCAAGGTGTTCTGCATGGACGAACCGTTGTCCAACCTCGACGCCAAGCTGCGGGTGTCGACCAGGGCTCAGATTGCCGGTCTGCAGCGACGATTGGGCACCACGACGGTCTACGTCACCCACGATCAGGTCGAGGCCATGACCATGGGTGATCGCGTTGCCGTGTTGCTGGACGGCAAGTTGCAGCAGATCGCTGCGCCGCGGGAGCTGTACGACAATCCCGTCAACACGTTCGTCGCCGGATTCATCGGGTCACCCGGGATGAATCTGGTCGACGCCCCCGTGCGCGACGGTGCGGCAGTACTCGGTGAGTTGCGCATTCCCGTCCCGTCCTCGGCGGGCGAGCGGGTCGTCGTCGGCGTGCGACCGGAATCGTGGGATCTGGTCGGCGACAGTGCCGGCGGCCTGCAACTGACCGTCGAGCTGATCGAGGAACTGGGTGCGGAGTCGTTCGTCTACGCCTCCGCACCCGCCACGATCGATGGGTGGACCACCGCATCCGGGAGGATGTCGGTCCGAGTCGATCGCAAGCTGTCCATCGCACTGGCCGAAACCGTTCGGCTGGTACCCAAGCTGGACGAGCTGTTCTTCTTCGATTCCGTTACAGGCCTGCGGTTGTCGTAGCCGGCTCGCCGAGATTCACTGGGAGCGTGGCCCATCCGTGCAGGACACGGGTATTGCGACGGGTTCCCTCGCCTGCCGACCGAAGGTGAGGGTACCGGTCGAACAGGGTCTTGAGGCCCACTTCCGATTCGGCCTTGGCCAGTGCAGCGCCGAGACAGTAGTGCCGCCCGCCCGAGAACGACAGGTGCTTACCGGCATTGGCGCGGGTGACGTCGAAGCGATTGGGGTCCTCGAACACCAGCGGATCCCGATTGGCACCGGCAAGCACCAGCACGACGAGCTTGCCCGCGTGCACCGTCACTCCCTCGACCTCCACGTCGCGCTTGGCCATGCGGGCCGTGAGCTGTACGGGAGACTCCATCCGCAGCATCTCGTCGACAGCCGTGGGCCAGTGTGACGGATCCTGTTGCAGCACAGCCAGTTGGTCGGGGTGATCCAGCAGCAGTTGGATCCCGCTGCCGAGCAGATTGACCGTCGTCTCGAACCCCGCAGCCAACACCAGACCTGCGGTGGCCCTGAGCTCCTCGTCGTTGAGGCCGACGCCCTCGTCCTCCGCGGCGATCAGCTGACTCATCAGATCGTCACCGGGATTGCGACGCAATCCGGCGATGTGTTGCGACAGCCAGGCGTCGAATCCGATCAGACCGCGTTCGACCTGCTTGAACTGAGACCACGACAATCCGATGTCGAGGCTGGGTGCGGCCATCTCGCCGAACTCGAGGACTCGCTGATTGTCCTCCACCGGTACTCCGAGGATGCGCCCGATGACCGCGACCGGTAGACGCGCACAGTAGCGATCGACGATGTCGACGACCGGAGAACCGTCGGACAGCTCGTCGAGCAGAGCATCGGCCGTTTCCTGCACCTGATCGCGCATCTTCTTCACCGCGCGGGCGGTGAAGACCGAGGACACCAGCTTGCGGTACCTCGTGTGGTCGGGTGGCTCGACCGAGAGCAGCGAGGGCGGCAGAATCGGGTGCAGTGCACCGGACCGGGTGTGCGCCTCGATCCAACGCAGCGGCCCGGGGAGGGTTGCGCCCAGCTGGGTGACGCGGAAATCGTCCGAGCGCAACAGGTCGAACGCCACCCGGTGGTGCACGGTGATGTTCGAGATCCGTGTCTTCACCAGCGGCGCGGTGGCGCGCAACTCCTCGTAGACGGGTGTCGGATCGGCCCGGGTCGCCGGATCGACCAGCAGCATCGCTTGCCGATCACCTGCGGCCGCCCCCCGTTTGGCCGCGAGGCGCACCACCCCGTGTGCGGCCAGCCAGCGTGCGAATTCCTTCATCCGATGTCCCCTCCCCGTTGTGTACCAGCCTGTTGCTACCAGATCTTGACGCGCTTCCCCGGGTCCAAGTACAGCGCATCTCCGGGCCGTACGTCGAATGCTTCGTGAAAACTGTCGAGATTTCGCACGACGCCGTTGCAGCGGAACTCCGGCGGCGAGTGCGGATCGACGGCGAGTCGACGGATTGCCTCGGCATCGCGTGCCTTGGTGCGCCACACCTGTGACCACCCGAAGAACACGCGCTGCAGGCCGCTCAGGCCGTCGAGCACCGGCGCGTCCTTGCCTTCGAGCGAGATCTCGTAGGCGGCAACCGCGATCGACAGACCACCGAGGTCGCCGATGTTCTCGCCGATGGTGAACTCGCCGTTGACCTTGTGGCCGGGCAGTGCCTTGGGTTCGAATTCGTTGTACTGCTCGATCAGGGCCGTGGTGCGCTTGCCGAATTCGGTGCGGTCGCTGTCGGTCCACCAGTCCACCATGTTGCCGTCACCGTCGTACTTGGCACCTTGATCGTCGAACCCGTGGCCGATCTCGTGACCGATGACTGCTCCGATACCGCCGTAGTTGGCCGCGTCGTCGGCCTCGGGGTCGAAGAACGGTGGCTGCAGAATGGCTGCGGGAAAGACGATCTCGTTCATGCCGGGGTTGTAGTACGCGTTGACGGTCTGCGGCGTCATGAACCACTCGTCACGGTCGACGGGTCCGCCGAGCTTGTCGAGGTCGCGCTGGTAGTCCGCGGTGTAGCCGCGGCGGTAGTTGCCGAGCAGATCGTCGGCGCTGATCTCGACGCTCGAGTAATCGCGCCACCGATCGGGGTAGCCGATCTTGGGGGTGAACTTGCCCAGCTTGTCCAAGGCCTTCTCACGCGTCTCCGGGCTCATCCATTCGAGCTCGGAGATGTTGCGTCGATACGCCTCGGTGAGGTTCTCGACGAGCACCTGCATCCTGGCCTTGGAGTCGGCCGGGAAGTGGCGTTCGACGTAGAGCTTGCCGACGGCCTCCCCGAGCACGTCCTGAACCAGGGAGACTCCGCGCTTCCACCGTTCGCGATTCTCCTCGGTACCGGTCAGCGTCGTTCCGTAGAACGCGAAGTTCTCGTCCACGATCGCGCTCGTCAGGAACGGCGCACGCGAATGCACGACGCGCCAGGCCAGCCACGCCTTCCATGCCTCGATGTCCTCGGAAGTCCACAGCGAGACGAAGGTGCTGAGGAACGGTGGCTGGCGCACGACGATCTCTGCGAACTGCTCGGTAGTGGCACCGAGCCCGGACATCCATGCAGCCCAATTGAATCCGGCACCGTTCTGAACCAGGGTGTCGAAATCGACCAGGTTGTAGCTCTTCTCGGCGTCACGCCTGGCCACGACGTCCCAGTGGCCGGCGGCGATCTTCTGCTCGAGGTCGAACACCGTCTGAGCGTCGTACTCGATGCCGCTGAGCGCGAACATCTTCGAGATGTGCTCGAGGTAGCTCGTACGGATCTCGGCGTACTCGTCCTGGCGGTAGTACGACTCGTCCGGCAGGCCGATGCCGGATTGGCTGAAGTGGACCAGGTAGCGATCGGACTGCTTGGCGTCGGTGTCGACGTAGTGGCCGATTGCACCGCCGACGCCCGTGCGTTGCAGGGAGCCGAGAACGCCTGCGAGGGTGACGAGGTCGGTGGCGTCGGAGATGGCGGTGAGCTCGTCGGCGATCGGGGTGACGCCGAGTTGCTCGGCACGGTCGGCGTCCATGAAGCTCGAGAACAGGTCGCCGATCTTCTGCGCGTCGCTACCCGCGGGCGGGTTCGCGGCGGCCGATTCTTCGATGATGGTCTGTACGTCGACCTCGGCGCGGTCGTACAGCGTGCGGAATGCTCCGTCGACTGCGCGGTCGGCCGGGATGTCGTACTCCTCGAGCCATTTGCCGTTGACGTGCACGAACAGGTCGTCCTGTGCGCGTGTGTTCTCGTCCTGGTAGCTGAGATCGATGCCCGAGTTCACTACTGAAGTCATGCGTCCATCTTTACACTCTTGCGCTCGATTGTACGGGTGTTTAATGTGCTGTACATGCGTTCAGTATCGGAGGATCTCACCACCAGGGCACGAATCCGCGACACCGCGATCGGCGTCTTCGGCTCACAGGGCTTCACCGCAGGCGTGCGGTCCATCGCCACCGCGGCGGGAGTCTCTCCCGGGCTGCTCAATCACCACTTCGGGTCCAAGGACGGGCTGCGCGCAGCGTGCGACGAGCACGTTCTGCGAGTGATCCGCGAATCGAAGACCGCCTCGGCTGCGCCCGCAGGCATGCTGGAACAGCTCGCTCGGATCGACGAGTACGCGCCGCTGGTCGCCTACATGGTGCGGAGCTTCTCCTCGGGCGGTGCGCTGGCGCGAGAGTTGTTCGAGCACATGGTCGATGACGCCGTCCGCTACATCGACGAAGGAGTCCGCGACGGCCGATTCACCCCCAGTCGAGACCCCGCGGCACGCGCCCGATTCCTGACGCGACAGAACGTCGGCGGACTACTGCTGTACGTGCAGATGGCCGGCCCCGACGTCGATTTCCGCGAGGCACTGAGCGCCCTCGGCCACGAGGTCATGTTGCCCGCGCTCGAGCTCTACACCGACGGACTGTTCACCGACTCCCGAGCTTTGGACACGTATCTGGAGGCGAAAGAATGACCGACGCAATCGCAGTGGACGACCTGGTGAAGAAATTCGGTTCGGTTCGGGCGCTCGACGGACTGTCGCTGCACGTACCGACCGGTGAGGTGCACGGCTTCCTCGGTCCCAACGGAGCCGGCAAATCCACGACGATCCGCATCCTGCTGGGTCTGATCCGCGCGACGAAAGGCGACGTGCGGCTGCTCGGCAGCGACCCCTGGTCCGACGCCGTAGCGCTGCATCGACGCCTGGCCTACGTGCCGGGTGACGTGACGCTGTGGCCGTCGCTCACCGGCGGTGAGGTGATCGACCTGCTCGGCCGAATGCGAGGAGGCATCGACTCTGCTCGCCGGGCCGAGTTGATCGAGAGGTTCTCCCTCGACCCGGGCAAGCGCACCCGCACCTACTCCAAGGGCAATCGCCAGAAGGTGGCGCTGATCTCGGCTCTGGCGTCGAACGTGGAGTTGCTCGTCCTCGACGAACCCACCTCGGGACTCGATCCGCTGATGGAGCAGCATTTCGGCGACTGTGTGAAAGATGCTGCCCGACGCGGAGTCACGGTGCTGTTGTCCTCGCACATCCTGTCCGAGGTGGATGCACTGTGCAGTTCGGTGACGATCGTCAAGGACGGGCGGACGGTCGACACCGGGACTCTGGCGTCGATGCGACACCTGTCTCGTACGACGGTCACCGCCGATCTCGAGCGCATGCCCGACGGTTTGACCACGCTCGCGGGGGTGTCCGACGTCCGAGTCGCGGGATCATCGGTCACCTGCACGGTGGAGAACGAAGCCCTTGCGGCGACGATGCACGTGCTGGCCGACGCCGGAGTCCGCAGCCTGGTCAGCTCCGCTCCGACACTCGAAGAACTGTTCCTGAGGTACTACGCATGAAGGCTCTGACAGGAACCGGCGCGTTGCTGCGGTTGTATCTGCGTCGCGATCGTCTGGTGGCACCGGTGTGGATCGTTCTGCTCGGGGCGTTGCCGCTGCTGTACGCGGTCAGCTTCGAGGGCCTGTATCCGACGGCGGCGGATCGTCAGGCGTTCTACCTCGGGACTCTGTCGGCGCCCGCGCAGGCAGCGCTCGTCGGCCCGATCTTCGGTAGTGACCTGGGAGCTCTGGTGTCCTGGCGTTCGGGGTTGGTGCTGGCGCTGGTTCCGCTGGCGGCGATCCTCACTGTGGTCCGTCACACCCGAGGTGAGGAGGATGCGGGTCGAACCGAGCTGATCGGATCGACGGCGGTGGGACGCTACGCCGGGTTGGCCGCGGCGATCGCGTTGGCGGGCGGCGCGGTGGCGGCGACGGGAATGTTGTCGTCTCTCTCGCTGTGGGCGTTCGGCCTGCCGGTGGCCGGGAGCGTCGCGTACGGGGCGTCGGTCGCCGTGGTGGGGATCGTCTTCGTCGGCTGTGCGGCAGTGTCGGCGCAGGTGGCGTCGGGAGCTCGGGTGGCTCGCGGTTACGCCCTCGGCGTGCTGGCCGCAGCGTTCGTTCTCAGAGCTGTCGGCGACATCGGCTCGGGAACCCTGTCGTGGTTCTCGCCGATCGGGTGGTCGGCGCAGGTGCGGCCGTTCGCCGACGAGAGGTGGTGGCCGCTGTTGCTGTCGCCGGCGGCCGCAGCCGCATTCTGTGCCGCGGCATTCGTGGCCGCGAGTCGACGCGACCTCGGCAGTGGGCTGCGGGCCGAGCGCCGCGGGCGGGTGGCCGCCGCTCCGTCACTGTCCGGTCCCGTCGCTCTCGCCTGGCGACTCTCTCGCGGAACCATCGTCGTCTGGACCGTCGGGCTCGCCCTGTTCGGCACTGTCGTCGGAGCGTCCACGGACGGGATCGACGACCAGCTCGGCAGCAGTACTGCTATCGGCGACGCGCTCGGAAAATTCGGCGGTACCACACTCGAACAATCGTTCGTTGCGGCCGTGCTGAGCATCGTCGGCATCATGGTGGCGGCCTACTCGGTGTCGGCCCTGCTGCGCCTCCACGCCGAGGAAGAGGCGGGTCTGGCCGAGATCGTTCTCGCCACCGGCGTCTCGCGGATCCGCTGGCTGGCAGGGCACCTACTCCTGGCCGTTCTCGGCCCGGCGTGGCTGCTGCTGGTCGTCGGCCTCACCATCGGGCTGACGTACGGGTCGGCGACCGGCGATGTCTCGGGCGAACTGCCGTCCGTCGTCGGCGGCGCACTGGGTCAGCTCCCGGCCGTATGGGTGGTGACGGCCATCGGCCTTGCCCTGTTCGGCGCTGTCCCCCGATTCGCGACCGTCCTGTGGGCCGTTCTGGGCGGCTTCGTCGCCGTCGGCCAGGTCGGGTCGGTCGTGGGCCTGCCTCAGCCCTGGCTCGATCTCTCGCCCTTCACTCATGTTCCGCGATTGCCGGGAGCGGCAGTCGAATTCGCGCCGATCGGATGGCTCGTCGTGATCGCCATCGTCGTCGGTATGGGAGGTTTCACAGCGTTCCGACAAAGAGGCATCCGAGGGTGATGTGCGTCCGATAGCATCGGGTGTGGCCGATTTGTCCGGCCCGGTCCGACATGGTGGCGTCCTGTCGGGTCCGTGATCTCTGAGCCGAACGCGCATGGAGGTTACGTGCACTCGACATTCCTGCGCACATGGTGGAACCAGCCGCACAGCTACGAATCGGTGGTGAGCTACCTCGGGCTGCACGGTGCGCTCGCTCCGTATCGCCTCGCTGCATCCTTGAGTACGTTCTCGTACGGACTCGCCGCTGCCGCACTGTTGTTGCTCACCGATTCCCCGCCGACATCGACTGTCGGCCGGTCGATCATCGTGGTTGCGATCGTGTCGACGCTCGCGGTCGGTGTCGCCTGGCTGAAAGCTCCCTGGCCTTCGAAGCGGGTGTCTCTGTTGTTCGCCGTGTACTCGGACGTCGGAGTGACGCTGGTTCTGTTGTCCTACGGATCGCCCCAGACCACCTTCCTGGCCCTCGCGATGCTCGCAGCCAACAGCGTGTACGTCCAGCTCTTCCACAGTCCGAAAGTCATGGCGCTGCACTTGCTGTGGGCCGGGTCGGCCGTGACGCTCTTCTTCGTGCTGATCCTGCTCTCACCCGACACCGATCCCGGATTGGCCGTCGCGCAGCTGGTGGTGCTGTTGCCCATCACGTTCATGGGCCCCACGTTCTTCCAGTATCTGCTTCTCAAACTGCAGGTTCAGGCGCAGGCGGCCAACTTCGATCCACTCACTCAAGTGCGCAACCGGCGCGGGCTCGACGAGGCACTGCCGGTGTATTTCCTGGGGGCGAACGATGTGTCGGTGATGGTCGTCGACGTGGACCGATTCAAGTCGATCAACGACAGATTCGGTCACCACCAGGGGGACGCGGCCCTGCAACTCGTCGCACGTCGGTTGACGACGGACGGTGTGCTGGTTGCGCGGGTGGGCGGTGAAGAGTTCGCCGTGGTGACCAAATCGGCCGAGAACCAGGCCCTCGCGCTGGCCGAGAAGTATCGCTGCGCCGCGCATTCCGCGGAGGACCCCGCGCCCCTGACGGTGAGCATCGGCGTCGCGCATTGCACGTATCCGATTTCCGACGACATCGATTTCGACATCGTGGAACTCACCACGCTGCTGTTGCGGCGAGCCGACGCGGCGATGTACGAAGCCAAGCAGCAGGGCGGCAATCAGGTGGTCGTGGCGGGCTCGACGCCCCGACGTGATCGGTCTCCGTCAGGCACCGAGACCTGAGTGCCTGACGCGGCGGCTCAGTTCGGTGTGGAGTCGTCGTACTGGTTCTCGACGTTCTGCTGGAATTCGTCGGCACATTGCTGTTGTGCGGCAGTATCGCTGCCTGCGTTGCTGAGGCAGTCGGTGAAGTCCTGTCCACCGACTGCGTTGAACAGGCCGACCCCGACGACGACGAGAACGATCGACAGCGCTGCGGCCACGAAACCCAGAACGATCGCGATGAGTGACACGGTGCCGTTGGTGGCGGTGCGCTTCTTGTACCTGGAACGTCCGACGAAGCCGAGAACGATGGCGATCAGGCCGAGAAGAATGCCCCCGACGATGGTCCAGGAGAACAACACACCCAGAATCGCCAGGACCAGAGCCACCGTGCCGACGGTGTTCTTCGGTGCCGGTGGCTGTTGTTGGTAGCCGCCCTGCTGGGGGTACTCACCGGGTGAAGGGTAGTTTCCGGGCGGGGGATAGTTTCCGGGCGGCGGATTCTGATTCGACACGTTGAGTACCTCCGATATCGGCGATCGTGAACGCTCGGAGTGTATGTGGGTGGCTTCGGTGCGCACAGGAGCCACGTGCTCGCGTGATCAACTTGTCATCGAACGGGTGAGTCACCCGCCGAGCCGCGAATGCATCTCCCAGATGAGTACCTCGGCCGATTCGGTCGCGGTAACACGTTGTCCGCCAGTGGAACTCATGCGGACTGCATCACCCTCCCAGAGCTCGCCCACCCCCTCGAGCGTGACAGTGCCGCGCGCGACGAACAGGTGCACGAACGGGGCGTCGGGCACGGTCACGGAGGCTCCGGGCAACAACCTTGCCGCGTGCAGTGCAGCCGACTTCTGGCCGATGGTGATCGCTGCCCGATCACGGTGCTTGTGCATTCCCGACGCGACGGTGACCAACCCGCCGCGCAGTAGTTCGTCGCCGATCTCGAGCTGTTCGTATCCGGGTGTGGCACCGGGACTGTCCGGGAGCACCCACATTTGCACGAAGCGAACGGGTTCGGTGTGCCTGTTGCCGTCGATGCTCCAGGAGTCGTTCTTCTCGGAGTGCATGATGCCCTTGCCCGCGGTCATCCGTTGCGCGAGGCCGGGATGGATGATTCCGGAGTGTCCGATGGAATCCTGATGCACCAGTGAACCCTGCATCACCCACGTGACGATCTCCATGTCGCGATGCGGATGTGTCTCGAAACCCTGACCGGCGGTGACGATGTCGTCGTTGTTGACCAGCAACAGTCCGTGATGGGTGTTGTCGGGGTCGTAGTGCTGGCCGAAGGAGAACGAATGTTTCGAGTCCAGCCAGGACACACGGGTTTTCGATCGATCACCGGCGCGGTGTACGTCGATGTGGGCGGTCAGTGGAGCGGACATGTGACCACTCTACGAGCATGTCCGTGCACCGGCGTACGACCTGCATAACGTTCGGGTGTCTTTGCGGTCGGTGTGTGAGCGTCGCCGGGAGTGGGTAGGTTTCGCTGAGTACGGTCACAAGCTCCGCAAACTCCCCCGAAGGCGGCGAGAGATTCTCATGGTCGGTTCCAGCTCGAGTGTGGCACGCACGATCGAACCCCAGCTCGAGGATGCTCTGGCGGCGTGGTTGCCAGGTCAACGGTGGTTCGGCGCAAAGGGTTCGACGGTCGGAGCGGTGCGCATCGTCGCGCGCGACGTGCTCCTGGACGAGCCGCATTTCGCGGCCGAGCATCTGCTGGTGGAGGTGCAGCTGACGCAGGACGGCACCGCCGTGACGCAGACCTACCAGGTTCCACTGGGGTTCCGCACCGAGCTGACCGACGATCTCCGACCGTGGACCCTGCCCGTGGCGGGCGAGGTGGCCGTGTTCGACGGTTTACGTGACCCCGAGATCATCGGCCTGTACGGCGATGCACTTGCCGCCGGAAAAGCCACTGGCAGCATCGAATTCAAGATCGTCGACGGTTCGAGTGTGCCGAGCGGTCTGCGCGGTCGGGTTCTGGGGGCAGAGCAGTCCAACACCTCGGTGATTCTCGGTGATCTGCTGTTGCTCAAGCTGTTTCGTCAGGTGCCGCCGGGAATCAGCCCCGATGTGGAACTGCATCGCGCGTTGGCGGCGGCGGGGAGCGTCAACGTCGCGCCGCTTCGCGGCTGGCTCGAAGCCGAAGTCGGCGGTGAACCCACGACGCTCGGCATGGCCCAGGATTTCGCCGCGAACTCCGCCGAAGGCTGGACTGCGGCGCTGGCCAGCGTGCAGGAGGTTTTCGATTCCCCGCAGACACCGATCGAAGAACTGCCGGCCGATTTCGCCTCCGACGCGCATCGAATCGGAGCAGCTGTGGCGCAGGTACACCACGATTTGGCATCGGAGTTGGGCACCGCCGAGCGGTCGGTGGAATCCACTGCCGTCGAGGAGATCCTCGCCCGCATCTCGGGAGTGGCACGGGTGGTGCCGGAGATCGCACAGTACATCCCGGCGGCGACCGCGCTGATCTCGCGGGCGGAGGCGTCGAACAGCACCACGGTGCAGCGCATCCACGGCGACCTGCATCTGGGTCAGGTGCTGGGCACTCCCGAACGGTGGCTGCTCATCGATTTCGAGGGTGAGCCGGCCAAGACCCTGGCCGAACGTAGGCAGATGGACAGCGCGCTGCGCGACGTCGCAGGAATGCTGCGCTCGTTCGACTACGCCGCCAACCACCTGCTGGTCGACCGCCCCGAGGACGAGTCGGCGCGCGAGCGGGCCGAGCAGTGGGCGGCGCGGAGCATCTCGGCATTCTTCGACGGATACGCCTCGGTGGCCGGGCACGATCCCCGTGACGAGGCCGACCTGTTGCGTGCATACGAACTGGACAAGGCCGTGTACGAAGTGCTGTACGAGGCGCGCAATCGGCCCACCTGGCTGTCGTTGCCGATGCGGGCCGTAGCGCGCCTGGTGAGTTGAACTGCAACGCACGAGGGGCGACGTCGACCGGCCCGTCTACGACAAGTACCGTATTGCCTGACACGGGAGGCAGGACATGAACGGTATCTTGGCAATTTTCGGCATCGCGGTGGTCGTCGTCACCATCGTCGTAGTGGTCGTGCTCGTTGCGGTGTTGTTCGTCGCATCGATCAAGCCCGACAGCCTCAACATCGACCTGGACCGCAAGAAGCGCGCCCGGGAAGAAAGTTCCACGAAAGCCTGAGACTTCCGTCACGCCCGAGACCGATTCGTCGGTGCGCGGAGTTGTATCGAGTCGAAGCGCCGACCGACGCTTCCGGTTCTACAACTGGAGTCCTCGTGAGCATTTCCCTGAAAGCTCCAGCTGCGTCCGGTTCGTCGGGCTGTGCGCCCCGCATCAGGTCGCGGATGCTCGGGGAGTCGGTGCTCGCTCAGTTCACGCGGTTCGTGATCGTCGGGGTGTCGAGCAACGGTGTGTACGCCCTGTTGTTCGTCGCGCTCGCTTCCCTCGGATCGTTCACCGCCAACCTCGCGGGTGTGGCCGCAAGTACCGTCCTGGCCAACGAACTGCACCGCCGTCACACCTTCCATGCGACCGGTCGAGTCGGTTGGTTCCAGACTCAGTGGGAAGCCGGAGGACTGGCCCTGATCGGGCTCGGTCTGAGCACCGCCTCACTGGCCGCAATGCACATCCTGTTCCCGGCGGCACCGACGTACGTACAGGTTCTGGTCGTGATCGCCGTGAGTGGCATCTTCGGAGCCGCCCGATTCCTCGCTCTTCGTGGCTGGGTGTTCCGTTCACCGGCTCTCGCAACCCCCGTATCGAATCTCGCCACTCGGTGAGCTGTGAAATCGCACCACTCGGCCTCGCCGGTGATTGCGACCTCTAACAGAATCCGGGCAAGGCACCCCGCACGACGCATCGATCGCCCTAGGCTGGCGAGCCGACGTCAACGCGAGGAGGCATGTCGATGGCCAGGGATCTGACACAGCTCGAGCTTCTGCAAGAGCTGGTGCCCACTGCCGAGGACAACGTGAACCGTCACCTGTCCATGGCTCGGGAGTGGCACCCTCACGATTACGTGCCGTGGGACGAAGGTCGCAACTTCGCCGCACTCGGCGGCCAGGACTACGACCCGGAGCAGTCCAAGCTCTCCGACGTCGCACAGGCCGCGATGATCACCAACCTGCTCACCGAGGAC